>NZ_WHTD01000114.1 GCF_009379765.1 Actinophytocola sp.
CATCAAGATCACCGATCGTGAGATGAGAACACTCCTCGCGCGGTATCTGACCCCACACGAGTGGCACGGCGAATGGAACTACACCATCAGCCCGACCGACACACCCAGTTGAGCGTGTTGTTCATTTCCAAGCCCTAACCCAAACCCACTCCCAGAGTCATGCCCGAGCGACAGCCAAGCGGCCACGGCGACGACACGTCCAGCTACGTTCCCTACGGCGCCAGCGGAGGCGGCGGCGCGGGCGGCCAGTACGTCTTCGCCAACCTCGAGGAAATCGACGGCATCATCACCGACCTCGAAGCAATCAAGAACGACATCCGCGACGACGAACGATACTTTCGGCAGGCGATCCGCCTGGCCACACGGCCGGCAGAGGACATGATGAGCAACGGGCAGGTTGAGGCGTATCACGCTTCGCTGCGGAAGGGGTGGCAGCACAACAAGGCGGTGGCTGCCTATGCCGAGAACCAGCTCGCCAAGCTCCGGGCCGCGCGACAGACATACGTCGACACTGATTCGGGCGCGGCGGACAGGCTGCGGAACATCGACGGAGTCGGCGAGTGAACGCCCGCGCCTACGCTGTGGTTGTCGTGTGTGTGGCGGCCCTTGGACCGGCCGGCTGCACAACCAGCGACGCGGGGACGCCGACGCCGGGGCCGGACAGTTCGGAGTCGTCGGCGCCGACCAGCACTGGTCCGTCGGAGCCGAGCTCAGAGCAGGACACTTTCGGGGCACCCCGAGTGGAGAATCCGCTTGATGCCAGCAGGTTCCTTGTCGACCCTTGCGCGGTGCTCACCCCGGCCCAGCTGGCCCCGTTCGGGGTGAGCCAGCCCGGGGAGGGAGACACCGACAGCGAGATCGCCAAGACCGTCGGACCGCTCTGCATCTGGCACGCCGATCCCGAGGTCGACAGCACCATCAGCGTCGCGTGGCAGAGCGGGAACAAGCACGGCCTGGCCGATTTGTACCGGATGCGGGACGAGTGGGAGTACTTCTTGGAGACGATGGTGGGGGGCTACCCGGCGGTGTTCAACGACTCCATCGACAACCGCGACGGGGGCGACTGCACCATCTCGGTCGGGGTCTCGGACACGTTGACTTTCGACGCCAGTGAGACCGGGGTTCTGGATGCGGATGGGGCGTGTGCTCGGGCTGAGCAGGTGGCGAAGGCGGCCGTCGTCACGATGAGGGGGAACCGGTGACGTTCTTCATGTCCGGTCAGGACATCTACGACAACTTCCAGCAAGGAGCGGGCGCTGACGGGATCTCCTCCAGCGCGGCAATGGTGAACCAATTGTCCGAACGGCACCAGGATCGGGCCGAGCGGTTGACGGTACTGAAGGCGCGGATGGAGTCGGCGTGGCAGGGTGCGGCGGCCGGGGCGGCACAGCGTGGGTTGGGGCCGCTGGTGACCGAGCATGACCTGTCCGGGCACGCGTTGCACACCGCGCGGGACTTGACCAGCCGGCAGGCGGGGTCGTTCGGGGACGCGAAGAACCAGGTGGTTCCGGTGCCGCCCGCGCCTGGTGAGGTGGACCCGCTGGTAGTGCTCACCAACCCGGGGACGGCGGCGACGTACCTCCAGCAGGTGGCCGCGCACAGCCAGGCGGCGCAGCACAACGTCGACGTGATGAACGGCTACACAGGCGCCAGCCAGTACAACACCGACGGCCAGCCCGCGTCCTATGGCGACGTGGTCGACGACCAGGCCGGCATCACCATCGGCTCGCCCGACACCATCGACTCCGAGGAGTCCACAAGCGACAGTGGGTCGCGTGATCCCGCACCGCGGCCCGGTTCCGGTGGCGATCTCGCGTACCGCCCGCCGCCAGGCGGCGCCGGCGAGTCCGGGGCACGGCCCGATGCGTCGACGGAACCGGGCACCGGCCCAGGGACCTCGGCGGGGACGACGAGGCCGGACAGCTACCCGGTCACCCCGCCGCCCACCGGCCCCGCTTCCCCGGCACCGGGCACCGACTCCGGTCTCGGTCAGCCACGGCCGGCACCGGGTGGCGGGATCACGCCCGGCGTAGGTATCGGGATTCCGGTTGACGGCCGAGGATCCGGCGGTGGCGGGCCGCGTGGCGGCGCCGTGGGCGGGGCACCGCGCGGCGGTGGAGTCGGCAGCGGTGCCGGCGTGGGCGCCGGGCAGCCTGCTGCGACCGGGCGTACAGGCCCCGGTGTCGCGGCAGCGACCGGTCCGGGGCGCCGAGGGGTCGGGTTCGGTGGTGCGCCCGTCGGTGCGGGCGGTCGGGGTCGGGGCGAGGAGGACACCGAGCGCAAGGCCCCCGCCTACCTTGAAGGTGGCGACCCCGACGACCTGTTCGACACCGATCAGCTGACCGCGCCGCCGGCCATCGGCGATGAGGAGGACTGACTGTGGTGCTTCCGGCGCCGGCCACTGTTCCGGCGCGGGTTCTCGCCTGGCTGGTCGCCGCCGAGCGGCTCGGCGAACTACACCTCACGCTCGCGCCGGCCGCCCAATGGCAGCCGCCCAGCGCGCGGAACCCCTGGTCCGACGAAACGGCTGAGCGGCTTACCGTGCTTGGCTGGCGGGACTCTGCGGGCAAACTGGAGCGCGAGGTCGTCGCGTCGCTCACCGTGCTGTGCCGGCCGGTGGTCGAGATGTTCGGCTGGATGACCCACGCCGGCGCCACGATCGGGGTGCTGGCCGCAAGGATCGGCAAGGACGCCATGCTGGCCGTCCGCACCCCGGACGGGAGGATCGGGCTGAGCAGCATCCCCGCCGGGCGGCTCGCCGAACGGTTGGTCGCGCAGGCCCCGCTCATCCCGCCCGGACCCGGTAAGCCGCTGTCCGTATCGCCGGCCGACCTCCGCTCGGTGAACCGCGCCGGCCGGCAGCTCACCTCGACCGGAGCCATTGTCCGCAAGGCCGGCCCCGACGCGCGCCACACCAGGCAGCTCCTTTCCCAACCCGGAACCGGGGGTGGCGAGCTGTGGGTCGCCACCCGCGACAGTGCCGGCCGCCGACACGTCATCGAACGGCCTCTTCGCTACGCCGACATCGACAACGGCCGCCATCAGATCACCGTGTCAGGGGCGGCCCAGGTCCGGCTCATCCCGGCAGGCTGCGCCCAACTCGTCACCGCGCTCAACCTGGCGTATCGAACGTTGCCGGTCGGAGCGCGAACGTGAGTCGGATGCAGCCGATGATGATCCTCAAGAAGCGGCGCGGACGACGCAGGGATCGGAGCTGACATGTCTTGGCGGAAGGCGGGAAAGGCCGCGGGCGGCGCGCTGCTCGACAGCGTGCGGGAGTGGGTCGCGGTCATCGGCGGGCTGGGTGCCGGGCTCGGCGCCGGTCTGCTGATCTGGCAGGGCGGGGCCGGCAGCGCGCCGGGGGTCGTGCCTGGTGCTCGCGGTGTCCGCGTTGGTGGCCGCGTTCTTCGGCATGCGCGACCGCGACCTCGGTGGCTGGGCGGGTGCGGTGATCGCGTTGGTGCTCGGCATCGCCACGTTCGTCGCGTTCGGACTGGCTACCGGGACCTAGGTGACGCGAAACCGTTGCTGTGCAAGATGATCCTCAGCCTGGCCGGCTGCTGTGGCATGTCGGTGAACGGTCCGACCTGGCCAGGCACGCCGGTTACGACTGCTGCACGTCCCACTCCTGGGTTCGAAGGTGCTTGGTTCGTGTTCGTCGTCGAGGGGATCCACAGTGTGGTCCATGGCGACGACGGTCGATGACACTGTTGTCCGCGGGCCGTGCCCGGGGCGGGCTATCGCAGGTGCGCGAAGGTTTGCCGCCATTCAGCGAACCACGCCTGGAACCACGCGTGGGACTCCGCCAGGGGGACTATCGAGCGGACCGTCTCCGCGTAGTAGCTGCGTTGTTTGTCTGGTCTCGGGTGGGTGTTCAGGCGCTGGACGTTGCTCAGCCGGTCGGCCAGCTTGACCAGCAGGGCGTCTCGTGGGGCGGATCGGAGTCGCTCCAGGTACGCCTCGCGGTCGTCGGACTTGGTGACCCACCCCACCAACTCGGCCACGCGGTCACCGAACGTGGCGCGTACCTCGGCGAGCTCGCAGTCGGTGTCCTCCACCACGTCGTGCAGGACAGCCGCGCGCAGGACGTCTATATCGGTCGTGCCGATGGTCGTCAGGACCGACAATGCCTCCAGCAGGTGTTCTACGTACGGTTCGCCGGCCGGGCGGGTTTGGGTGGCGTGCCGGTGCTCCGCGAACTCGACCGCCTCGTCCAGCTTCACCAGGTCGGGTGCGGGCAGGCTCAGGCTCGCTCGCAACGTCGGCCAGTTCGCTGCCTCGAACGTCTGCATCATGGGTCGAGCCTATGTTGGGAGATTTGCGCATGAGCGGTGAGCAGGACATCCGGCGGTCCCTCGTCAACCACGCTCCGCTGCGTCGCCGGCCGCACGTCATGCTTCGGCGGATGATCGACTGGCTGCCGCCGGACACGCCGCTCTGGGGTGACGACGCGCCGGTCGCGCAGCTCGAGCGGCGGGTCGCCGACCTCCTCGGCAAGCCCAAGGCCCTGTTCTTCCCCACCGGGACCATGGCCCAGCAGGTCGCGCTGCGCATCCACGCCGAGCGCACCGGGCGTCGGGCCTTCGTCGCGCATCCGCAGAACCATCTCGATCTCTGGGAGCAGCACGGATACGCCGCCGTGCACGGGCTGCGGTTCCTCGCCGCCGGTGATCGGAACCGGTTGCTCACCCTCGATGACCTCGCCGCGGTCGGCGAACAGGTCTCCGCGTTGCTCATCGAGCTGCCTCAGCGCGAGATCGGCGGACTGCTGCCCACCTGGGACGACCTCGTCGCGCAGGTCGAGTGGGCACACGACCTCGGTGCCGCCGCCCACCTGGACGGGGCGCGGCTGTGGGAGGCGCAGCCGTACTACGACCGGCCGCACGCCGGGATCGCGGCGTTGTTCGACACCGTCTACGTCTCGCTCTACAAAGGACTCGAAGGGGTTCGCGGCGCGGTGCTGGCCGGTGCCGAGGACGTCGTCGGCGAGGCCGCCGTGTGGCGGCGGCGGCTCGGTGGCGCCATCCCGGACGCCTGGCCGCTCGCGGTCGCCGCGCTCATCGGGCTCGACGAGCAGCTCGGCCGGATGCCCGCGTTCCGCGACCACGCCGTCGAGGTCGCCGGGGCCATCACCGCCGACGGCGTCGCCACCGTCCTGCCCGACCCGCCGCAGACGCCCATGTTCCACGTGCACCTGCCGGTCTCCCCGGACGCGGCCAAGCGCGCCCGCGACGACATGATCGAGGCGCACGGCGTCCAGGTCTTCTCCTACGCGGCCAGCCAGCCACGACCCGACCGCAGCGCGTTCGAGCTCAGCATCGGCGAGAACGCGATGGACTTCACCCCGGACGAGGTCGCCGCGCTGATCCGCGAGCTGGTCAAGCGGGCCGAGCGTGACGAGGGCGGGGCGGTCTGACCTACGGTGTCGGCATGCCGCTGTTCGCCTTCGAGGGCAAGAGTCCGAAGATCCACCCGGATGCCTGGGTCGCGCCGACCGCGACGCTGATCGGTGACGTGACGGTCGAGGCCGGCGCGTCGATCTGGTACGGCGTCGTGATCCGCGCGGACTTCGGTGCCGTCGTGATCCGGGCCGGGGCGAACGTGCAGGACAACTCGGTGATCCACGTCGGCGAGGGCACCTGTGAGGTCGGTCCCGGCGCGACCGTCGGCCACCTGTGCATGGTGCACCACTGCACGATCGGTGCCCAGGCGCTCATCGGCAACAGCGCCACCGTGCTGGACGGCGCGGTGATCGGCGCACGTGCGATGGTGGCCGCCGGCTCGACCGTCACGCCGGGCTCGGAGGTGCCGACCGAGA
Source organism: Actinophytocola sp. (assembly GCF_009379765.1). Classification (GTDB taxonomy): domain Bacteria; phylum Actinomycetota; class Actinomycetes; order Mycobacteriales; family Pseudonocardiaceae; genus Actinophytocola. The sequence goes on from NZ_WHTD01000114.1 coordinate 5,819, forward strand.
CGGTGGCGTTCGGCTCGCCCGCCAAGCGGTTCGTGCCGCTCTCCGGCGACGCCGAGAAGTGGGTGGACGCCAACCCGTCGATCTACCGGGAGCTGGCGCGCCGGCACCGCGACGGGATCACTCCGGCAGAGTGAACGGGATGGTCGTGCTGATCCGCTGGAAGCCGAGCTTCTCCAGGATCGGCCGGCTGGGCGGCAGCGCGTCGGTGCGCAGGTAGCTGAAGCCGCGGTCGGCGGCCATCCGCGTGCGGTAGGCGACCATCGCGCGGTAGATGCCGCGCCTGCGCCACGGCGGCAGCGTGCCGCCGCCCCACAGGCTCGCGAAGTCGGTGCCGGGGTGGAAGTCGACCCGCGACGCGCACACCGGTTGGTCGCCGGCCATGGCGAGCACCACCGCGAGGGCATCCGGATCCTCGCGCAGCCGGTCGCGCATGCTGGCGATCATCCCGGAGTGGTCGCCGCCGAACACCTCGTCGTGCACCTGCCTTGCCAGCTCGAGGCCCGCGTCGTCGGTGGCCAGGCGAAGCTCGATGCCTTCGGGCGCCGGCATGTCGGTGGGAATGTCGGCGACCGCGGCGACCATCAACGCCTCGTCCTCGCCGGGCCGCAGACCCGCCGCGCGCAGCCGGTCGGGCAGGTTCGCCGGCTTGTCGTAGGCGTAGTACTTCCACTCGAACGTGCGGCTCTGGCCGGTGAAGAACGCGACCTGCTCGGCGATCACCTCGTCGGCGGTCGACTCGTCCAGGTCGGACCATTCGACGCCGCTCCAGCCGTCCTCCGCGGTGCTCACGCAGCGGATCACCTTGCCGACCCGCTCGAACCGGCCACCACCCAGGCTCGGCCGCGCGACGTTGCGGAGCTGCGTGTCGAATGCCGCCAGCGCGGCGTCGCGATCCATGCCGGTAGTCCAACACACGCGCGCAACCGGGTTTCACCGATGGGCGGCGACCAGCACATGGGCGGTGGCGCCGAGCGTCGACGGCTCCCGTTCGCCGCGCGCGACGAGCTCGAGCACGAGCGCCCGGTCGTCCGGATCGGACAGTCGGCCGGCCAGGTCCGGCATCCAGTGCCCGACGCCCTCGACGGCGTACAGGTCATCGAGGTTGCAGCCCCGCGTCGGCCACCTCGCCGGGCAGCTCGTCCGGGCGGTGGAAGTACACGGAGGTGAAGCCGTCCACCAGATCGAGCGTGCCGCGCCGGACACCGGGTCTTGAGATCGGTGCGCATCATGTCGAGAAAGCCCGGCGCCTCGCCCATGTTGTTGAGCAGCACCTCGTACATCGACGCCCAGCGGCTGATCGTCGCGGCCAGCACGACGCCACCGGGCCGCACCACGCGACGGGCCTCGGCGAGCGCGCGCACCCGGTCGACGCGGTCGAGCAGGTGGTAGAGCGGGCCGAGCAGCAGCACCGCGTCCCAGCTGCCGTCCGGCTCGGCCAGCTCGCGTGCGTCACCGCGGTCGGCGTCGATCCCGTTGGCACGCGACGACTCGACGTGCAACGGCACCGGGTCGACGAGGCGCACGAGATGCCCGCGCCCGGCGAGCCAGGTGGCGTAGACGCCGAACGCGCCGCCGACGTCGAGCACCGACGCGGGTGGGGCCGGCAGCGGCCGATCGAGCAACACCTTGGTACGCAACAGCTCCAGCGTCCCGTCCAGTCGGGTCCGCTCACCGCCGCGGTCGTAGTAGGTGACCATGTCGCGATCCAGCATGCCTCCGCACGGTACCGACCGGCCGCGGAGTTCGCGCTTGAGTTTCACGTAACGTCAGCTCCTAGCGTCGGTGGCATGCCACCGAAGAAGAAGCAGACGTTCCAGGTCACCATCGAGATGCCCGCGGGCGACGCGCCGATGATGGACCTGGGCAAGATGCTCGGCCAGACCGGCGTGAACCTGGTCGAGGTCAAGCGTTCCTACGACGCCGGCACCGCCGACCAGCGCGGCGACCTGGTGCCCGCGGTCGTGACCGTGTTCGAGGACCGCACCTTCGAGCTGCGCCTGAAGACGCCGCCGACGTCCTACCTCATCAAGAAGGCGTTGGGCGGCAAGGGATCCACGCGACCTGGCCACGACGGCGCCGGCCGGCTGACCCGTGCGCAGCTGCGTGCCGTCGCCGAACGCAAGCTCCCGGACCTGAACACCACCGACATCGAGGCGGCGATGCGCATCGTCGCCGGCACGGCCCGGTCGATGGGAGTGTCCATAGCGGAGTGATCCGATGAGACCGGCGGCGGTGCCGCCCTTCCGCACCCTGGATCCCGCCCTGACGGCGACCGAGCGTCTGCTCGGCACCGGACTGTCCACAGTGGTGCATGCATTGCCGGACGAGCACCTGGCGGCGGACCGGCTCAACGCGCTGCTCGCGTCGCTCGGTGTGAGCCCGCGCCTGTGCCCTGCGCCGGACGGCTGGCGCGTGACCCACGTCGACGCGGCGGGCGAGCCCAGCGCCCTGGCCACCGCGGCCGCCGGGCTGGCGTCGCTGGTCGCGGTGGCCGGCTGGACCCGCATCAAGCACTGCGAGACCTGCGCGGACCCGTACCTCGATCGCACGAACGGCCGCACCCGCCGCTGGTGCACCCGCCACCGCCCGCGCGTGACGAGTCCGGTCCGGAACTAGCGGTGGTGACCACTAGGCTCCCGGCATGGGTTGCTTCGTCTGCGCCAAGCACCGGGACCCAGGCCTCGACCTCGTCGGCGCTGACGAGCTCGTCGTCGTCACGCACGTGTCGCCGGATGCGCCGGGCAGTGACGGGGCGCCGGTCTACCTCGGGCATCTCGTCGTCGAGCCGCGGCGGCATGTGGCCGGGCTCGACGGGCTCGCCGACGACGAGGCCGCCGCGGTCGGGCGGTGGGTCGCGCGGGCCGGCCGGGCGCTGCGCGCGGCCGGCGCCGAGCACGTCTACTCCGCGGTCATCGGTCACCATGTCGACCACCTGCACCAGCACCTCATCCCGCGCTACCCGGGCACGCCGCGCGAGTACTGGTGGCTGCGCATGGAGGAGTGGCCGCAGGCTCGGCTGGGTGACGCCGCCGAGGTCGCCAACGTCGTGCGTGACCTGCGGGCACGCCTGGGGGACCAGGGCCGATAGTGTGCTGGGGTCGGGCCCAACTACATGGAGGCATGCCCAATGCACCAGCCGGCGATCCCGCACCTGGCCGCCGCCGACCCGGAGCTCGCGCAGCTCGTCGAAGGCGAGGCCAAGCGCCAGTTCGAGAAGGTGCGCCTGATCGCGTCGGAGAACTACGTGTCGACCGCCGTGCTCGAGGCGACCGGGACCGTGCTGACCAACAAGTACTCCGAGGGCTACGCCGGCAAGCGGTACTACGAAGGTCAGCAGTTCATCGACCAGATCGAGCTGCTCGCGGTCGCGCGCGCCAAGGCCGTCTTCGGGGTCGACCACGCCAACGTGCAGACCTACTCCGGCTCGCCCGCGAACCTCGCCGTCTACCTGGCGCTCGCGGCCCCCGGCGACACCGTCATGGGCATGGCGCTGCCCGCGGGCGGTCACCTCACCCACGGCTGGAGCGTGTCGGCCACCGGCAAGTGGTTCAACGCCGTCCAGTACGGCGTGCGCAAGGACACCGGCCGCGTCGACATGGACGAGGTCCGCGAGCTCGCACTGGCCGAGCGGCCGAAGCTGATCTTCTGCGGCGGCACCGCGATCCCGCGGACCATCGACTTCCCGGCCTTCGCCGAGATCGCGCGCGAGGTCGACGCCGTGCTGGTCGCCGACATCGCGCACATCGCCGGGCTCGTCGCGGGCGGGGCGCACCCGTCGCCGGTCGGGCACGCGCAGGTCATCTCCACCACCACGCACAAGACGCTGCGCGGCCCGCGCGGCGCGATGCTGATGTCCGACGCCGAGCACGCGAAGGCGCTGGACAAGGCCGTGTTCCCGGGCCTTCAGGGCGGTCCGCACAACCACACGACCGCGGCCATCGCGGTGGCCCTGGCCGAGGCCGCCCAGCCGTCGTTCCGCGACTACGCGGCCGGCATCGTGGCCAACGCCGCGGCGCTCGCCGACGCCCTGACCGAGCGCGGCTTCGACCTGGTCTCCGGCGGCACGGACAACCACCTGATCCTGGTCGACCTCACCAACAAGGGCATCGGCGGCAAGCCGGCCGCGCAGGCGATGGACCGGGCGGGCATCGAGCTGAACTACAACACCGTGCCGTTCGACCCGCGCAAGCCCTTCGACCCGTCCGGCGTGCGGCTGGGCACCGCGGCCATCACCACCCGCGGCCTCGGTGTCGAGCAGATGCCGCAGGTCGCGGCGTGGATGGACCGCGCGATCACGGCCGCCAACGATGGCGACGAGGCCGCCATCGGCGTGGTCGCGGGCGAGATCGCGGAGCACCTCGCTGGCTACCCGATGCCGGGCTGGGCCTGAGCCGGCCCGAGTGGGCTCGCACGGTCCGCGGACCTGTCGCGGTGTCGCCGATGCCGCGTGGCGCTGGGTGTTGGACCAGGTGCGTTGGGAGGACGGGCCGTGGGTTCCCGAGTCGGTGGTCGGCGCGGAGGTCCCGGAGGTGCCGCGCTACCGCGACGGCCTGCACAGCGGGATCGGCGGTCTGGCCCACGTGCTGGCCGAGATCCGGCTCGCTCGCGAATGGAGCACCGAGGAGAGGCGCCTGGCGGAGGCGATCGCCGAGCGACTGAACGGCAGAGTCCCCACCGAGACCGACTACACCTTCTTCGATGGGCTGGTCAGCACCATCGGCGTGCTCATCGCGCTCGAGGCCGGCGGGGCCCAGGTCGCGGTGGACCGGCTCGTCGCGCTCGCCACACCGGACGGCTGGCCCCAGACAACCCTCGGGCCACCACGGTTCCTGCCCGGCACCCGGGTCAGCGACCTCACCCTCGGCACGGCCGGGGTCCTGCTGGGTGCGTTGTGGGCGCGGCGAACGGGCCAGGCCGACGCCCGTGAGCTGAGCGACCTGGCCGCGGACGTGCTCGTCGCCGAGATGCAGACCGTGCCGACCGGGGGCGACTGGCCGTCCGTGCCGCCGCGGTTCCGTACCGATCCCGCCACGCGGATGCCCAACTTCTCGCACGGCGTCGCGGGCGTCGCGACGACCCTCGCTCTCGCCGGTGCCGAGCTCGGCCGCCCGGACCTGACCCGCGCGGCTGTGCGCGGTGCGGAACACCTGGTGACCCTCGGCGACACGGCCGACGAGGGGTTCGTCGTCCCTCGCCACATCCCCGGCCACCGTTTCGACGAGGACGAGGTCACCTACAACTGGTGTCACGGCGCCGCCGGCACGTCGCTGCTCTTCCTCGCCCTCGACCACGCCGGCGTCGAGGACATCGCGGGTGCGGCGCCGCGCGAGTGGCATCGCCGGTGCCTGCGCAGCGTCCGCGCCTCGGGCCTACCCGCGCGGCTACATCCCGGCTTCTGGGACAACGACGGACGCTGCTGCGGCACGGCGGGCGTCGGCGAGATATTCCTGGACTCCTGGCACCGCAGCGGTGAGGCCGACGACCTCCGGTTCGCAACACACCTCGCCGACACCATCGTCGAACGCGCCGAACTCGACGGACCCCACGCCTACTGGCGGTTCATCGAGCACCGCGCCCCCGACCCGCTGCTGCCGCCAGGTGTCGGCTGGAACCAGGGGGCGGCCGGCATCGTGGCATTCCTCTTCCGCGCCGACCGCGTCCGCCGGGACGGCCCGGAAGCCGTCACGATCCCACGCATGGACACCTGGTGGGCACTCCCACCCACGAACCACCCGACCGTCACCTGACCGTCCGCGGGTGGCTCGCCCTGCCCTCGTTGTGCGAGCGGTCCAACGCCGTCACCGCGTAGGTGTAGGACGTCCCGCGCTCGGCCGTCCGGTCCACGAAGGACTGCAACCCGCCGTGGCTCGCGCGGACCGTCCCGACGAGGTTGCGCGCGTCGACCGCGGAACACGGCGTCCAGCGCCCGGTTACCCGGTACACCGCGTACGACGCCGACCGCTTGTCCGTGCCGACCCACCGCAGCCGGACCCCTTCCGCGGTCCGCCCGGAGAGCGCGATCACCGGTGACCGCGGCCCGGCCGCGACGAGCCGCCCCGCGGTCGGCGGCACCGCGGGCCGGCCGTAGTGGTCGGCCTTCACGATCGACATGTGCTCAAGCCTGTTCGCCCGCACCTGCACGGCCGAGAAGTAGATGTCGCCGCGCACCTCGGGGTGGTCCCGGTTGAACGTCAGGTGCCTGCTCATCTCGTTCGGGTCGTGCCACGGCGGGCCCTGCGCGGGGGCGGCGACCTTGTAGTTCGCCTGCCCGATGAACAGCGACACGTCGGTGCCGGCGACCACGTCCGACCACCAGGGCACGAGCTTCGCGTAGTCGGCAACCTCGAACCCGATGTTCCAGTACACCTGCGGCACGATGTAGTCGATCCACTCCTCGCGCACCCACTTGCGGGTGTCGGCGTAGAGGTCGTCGTAGGTCTGCACGCCACCCTGCGTGGGCGAGCCCTCGGGGTCGGTCGACGAGTTCCGCCAGATGGCGAACGGGCTGACCCCGAACGTCACCCACGGCTTCTCCGCGCGGATCGCCGCGGACAGCCCGGAGATCAGCGTGTCGATGTTGTCCCGGCGCCAGTCGGCGATGTCGTCGAAGGCGCCGCCGTACTCCGCGAACGTGGCCGCGTCGTCGAAGGTCTGGCCCGCCACCGGGTACGGGTAGAAGTAGTCGTCGAAGTGCACCGCGTCGATGTCGTAGCGGCGCACGGCGTCCATGATCGCGTCGACGGTGAACCGCTGGACCTCCGGCAGGCCCGGGTCGTAGTAGAGCTTGCCGCCGTAGGGGATCACCCAGTCGGGGTGCACGCGCGCCGGATGCGTCGGCACCAGCGCGTCGACGTCGGTGTTCATCGACACCCGGTACGGGTTGAACCAGCCGTGGAACTCCAGGTTCCGCTTGTGCGCCTCGGCCACCGCGAACGCCAGCGGGTCGTAGCCCGGGTCGACGCCCTGCTGCCCGGACAGCCACCGCGACCACGGCTCGAGCGGCGACGGCCAGAACGCGTCGGCCGTCGGCCGGACCTGGACGACCACCGCGTTCAGCCCCAGCCCCACCGCCTCGTCGTACCAGCGGGTGAGCTCGGCTTTCTGCTCGTCGGCGGTGAGCCCGGTCCGCGACGGCCAGTCGATGTTGGTGACGCTCGCGATCCACTCGGCGCGCAGCTGCTGCTTCGGCGTCGCCGGATCGGGTGCGGGACAGGTCGGGTGGCCGGCGACGGCGGGCTCCGCCGCGGCCGCGGGTGGGGTGGTCAGCAGGGCGCCGATGACGAGCGTGGCGCCGAGGAGGCGACGAAGACGCATCCGAGAAGTTTGTCGCCTTCCACCCCCGGTGTAAACCGTGGAAACCTCACGAGTTAGCACCGGTCGATCTGAATTGTTCACGAGAGTTGATCGCGAGGAATGTCCTTTTCTGGGTGTTTGCGCACGTCAGGCGGCGTAGCGTTGAGACTGGCGTCACGATTATTTCGGTTGCCGACCGGCCGCGTCCGGGTGCATGCTTGTATCGAGCAACTAAATGGATGATGCAAGCAACAGGAGTGCAGTCGTGGTCGCACCGGGTATGGATGTGCCGACCGCCGAGCTGACCGAGTGGGAAGTCGAGTGTGGTCACCGGCTGGCCGGGGCCATGTTCGGCCTCGGGAAGCAGCAGGCGAGCCTGAGTCACCGGATGAGCAAGGCGGGGGTCGACCGCTCGACGATCATGCTGCTGAAGACCTTGGTCATGCACGGTCCCAGCAGGTCGAGCGAGCTCGCCGCGGCGGTCCACTCCGATCCCTCCACGGTCAGCAGGCAGGTCGCGGCGTTGGTCCGCGACGGCCTCGTCGAGCGCCGGGCGGATCCGGAGGACGGACGGGCCAGTGTGCTCGTCCACACCGAGCGCGGCCTGGAACTGCTGAAGGAGCAGCGCAAGCGGCTAGGGCTGGCGCTGGCGCAGGTGGTACGGCAGTGGGATCCCGACGATGTGTCCCGCTTCCTGGAGTTGCTCGAGCGTTTCGTCGCCGACCACGAACGCTCCCTACCGATGTTGATGAACGAATGCGCCAAGGCGCGTTCCGAAGGGGAGAACTGATGTCCGAATCGGCCTCGCGCGCCGTGCCCGAGGCGGACGCACCGTCCACGGGGGGACGGGGCGCGCTCTCGCACCGCGAGATCATGACGGTGCTCGCCGGGCTCATGCTCGGCATGCTCCTTGCCGCGCTCGACATGACGATCATGGCCTCGGCCACGAAGACGATTGCCGACCAGCTGCACGGCCAGACCATCCAGGCCTGGGTCACGACCGCATATCTCATCACGGCGACGATCTCCACGCCGCTGTACGGCAAGCTGTCCGACATCTTCGGACGCAAGCCGATGTACCTGACCTCTATCTCCTTGTTCCTCGCGGGTTCCGTGCTGTCCGGGATCGCGAACTCCATGTATGAGCTCGCCGCGTTCCGCGCGGTGCAGGGCCTCGGTGCCGGTGGCCTCATGTCGCTGGCGCTCGCGATCATCGCGGACATGGTGTCGCCACGGGAGCGCAGTCGCTACCAGGGCTACTTCATGGGCATCTGGGGCGTCTCCAGCGTGGCCGGCCCGGTGGTCGGCGGCTTCTTCGCCGGTGCCGGCACGGTCGCCGGGATCGACGGCTGGCGCTGGGTGTTCCTGGTGAACGTGCCGATCGGCATCATCGCGCTGATCGTCGTGGCCAAGTTCCTCAACGTGCCGCACACCAAGGTCAACCACCGGGTCGACTACTGGGGCGCCGCGGCGCTCACGACGGCGCTGGTGCCGCTCCTGATCGTGGCCGAGCAGGGTCGCGAGTGGGGCTGGGGCTCCGCCGCCTCGCTGGCCATGTACGCGATCGGCGTCTTCGGCATCGCCGCGTTCATCTATGTGGAGCGGCTCATGGGTGACGAGGCGCTGCTGCCGCTGAGGTTGTTCCGCCGGCCGGTGTTCTCGCTGGCCAACGTGATCAACTTCGTGATGGGTCTCGGGATGTTCGGCATGATGATGTCGCTCCCGCTGTACCTGCAGATCGTGCAGGGCGCGACGCCCACCGAGTCCGGGCTGCTCACCCTGCCGATGACCGCGGGCATCCTCGTGGCGTCGATGGGCAGCGGCATTCTGATCTCCAAGACCGGGCGGTACAAGCGCTTCCCGACCACGGGGTTGGCCGTCGTCGCGGTCGCCATGTTCCTGTTCGCGCAGATCGGGGTCGACACTCCGATGTGGCAGACGATGCTGATCATGGGCTTCGCCGGTCTCGGCCTGGGCCTGTGCATGCAGACCCTGATCCTGGCGATCCAGAACGACGTGCCGGCCAAGGACATGGGCGTCGCGACGTCGTCGGCGACCTTCTTCCGCTCCATCGGCGGAACGGTCGGCACCGCGGTGTTCCTGTCGATCCTGTTCAGCGTGGTCGGCAGCCGGATCGCGGACGCGTTCGCCAGTGCGCGGACCGACCCGGCGTTCCTCGCGGCGCTGCAGCAGAACCCGGACTTCGCGCAGAACCTGCGGGGCGGTGGGCTCGACCTGAACAACACCGAGTTCCTCAACACGCTCGACCCGACCCTGGCCAGGCCCATCCTCATGGGCTTCGCCGAGTCGATCGACACGGTGTTCATGGTCGGCGGGTTCGTGATGATCGTGGCGTTCGCGCTGATCTGGTTCCTCAAGGAGGTGCCGCTGTCCGACAAGTCGGGCATCCAGCGCGCCGCCGAGGACGAGGCAGCGGCCGCCGCACCGGCGACGGTGCACTAGCCGGCGGGCGCTCGGACCGGGGAGGTGAGGGCCCCGCGCATCCTCGGATGTGCGGGGCCCGCTCCGTCTCTAGTGGAGGGTCCGGCCGGAGTCCTTGAGCCGCTGGTAGCTGCGGACGATCTCGGCCTCGGCCTCGGTGCGGCCCACCCAGGTGGCGCCCTCGACGCTCTTGCCGGGCTCGAGGTCCTTGTAGACCTCGAAGAAGTGCTGGATCTCCAGCCGGTGGTACTCGGCCAGGTGGTGGATGTCGCGGAGGTGCTCGGTGCGCGGGTCCTCGGCCGGCACGCACAGGACCTTGTCGTCGCCGCCCTTCTCGTCGGTCATGCGGAACATGCCGATGGCGCGTGACTTGATCAGGCAGCCGGGAAAGGTCGGCTCTTGGACCAGCACGAGCGCGTCGAGCGGGTCGCCGTCCTCACCGAGGGTGTTCTCCACGTAGCCGTAGTCGGCCGGGTACTGGGTGGCCGTGAACAGGGTCCGGTCGAGCCGGAGACGTCCCGTCTCGTGGTCCATCTCGTACTTGTTGCGCTCCCCCTTGGGGATCTCGATCAATACGTCGAACTCCACGCTGCCCCTCGCTCAGGTCGGGTCGTGCCGCGATGCCATTAGTGTGAACCACCGCTGGGAACACCACGGGGAGGGCACGTGCCGCAGGCAGGGGATGGCGACGTCTGGCCGAGCGTCGACGACGATCACCAGAACGACGCCACCGAGAAGCCGCCGGTCCCGTCTGCCGCGGCGACGGTGGCGCTGAGCTGGCCGGTCGCCGAGCTCGGCCAGGACCAGCCGGTCACCCGCGCGGTGCCGGCGTCCGGCACGACCCAGCCGCTCGCCGTGCCGGCGGACGCCCCGGCGGGTTCCGACGGTGACGCTACGCACAACCCGCCCGACGAACCACCGCCTGCCGCCGGCGAGACCCCGGCCGGTCCGGCCGAAGCCGATCGTGCCGAGTCCGATAACTCGGCCGACGAGGGGGACCCGACCGCCGGCGAGGACGAACCGTCGGCCGGCCCGGCGACCGACGAGGCGGCCTCACCACCGGAGCTCCCGGCCGGCGCCGAACCTCCGGTCGACCAACCGCCGGCGGTCGACTCGCCCACCGCGCCCGGGCCGCCGGCGGGCGACGACGAACGATCGAGCGACCAGTCGTCGGTTGAGCCGGTCCCGCCGGCTGATGACGGCGACGGATCATCGAGCGACCAGCCGTCGGCGGGCGAGCCGGGGTCGGCGGTCGGTGCTGGCGACGAATCGCTGAGCGACCAGTCGTCGGTTGGTGAGTCGGTCCCGCCAGCTGATGATGGTGATGGGTCGCCGGACTGGTTGTCGGTTGGTGAGTCGGAGTCGTCGGTTGGCGATACCGGCGAGTTGTCGAGTGACCGGTCGTCGGTAGGTGAGTCGGTCCCGCCGGTCAGTGATGGCGACGGGTCGCCGGGCGATCGGCCGTCGGTTGGTGAGCCGGACTTGTCGGTCGACGATGGTGACGGATCATCGAGTGACCGGTTGTCGGTTGGTGAGTCGGAGTCGGTCGGCGATACCGGCGAGTTGTCGAGTGACCGGTCGTCAGTAGGTGAGTCGGTCCCGCCGGTCAGTGATGGCGACGGGTCGCCGGGCGATCGGCCGTCGGTTGAGTCGGTCCCGCCGGATGATGATGGTGATGGGTCGCCGGACTGGTCGGTTGGCGAGCCGGACTTGTCGGTCGACGATGGTGACGGATCATCGAGTGACCGGCTGTTGGTTGGTGAGTCGGAGTCGTCGGTTGGCGAAACCGACGAGTCGCCGAGTGACTGGTTGTCGGTTGGGGAGTCGGCCCCGCCGGCTGATGATGGCGACGGGTCGCCAACCGACCGGCCGTCGGTCGATGAGCCGGTCCCGCCGGTTGGTGAGACCGAGGAGTCGCCGCACGATCGGCCGTCGGTGGGCGAGCCGGACTCGACGGTCAGCGGCGAGTCACCCAGCGGCTGGCTGTCGGTTCGTGAGCCGGACTCGGCGGTCGGCGACGGCGACAGATCGGCAGCTGATCGGCCGTCGGTGGGCGAGGCGTTCACCTCCGCGGAGCCGGCGGAGAGCGACAGTGCGGAGTCGCCGAGTGGTTGGCCGCCTGTCGGCGAGTTGCGTACCTCGCCGGAGTTCCCGGTCGAGCCGGGTGAGGAGCCGTCGAGCAGCCTGCGGCCCGATGACGAGTCGGGTGTCGCGTCGGAGCTGCCGGCGGAGTCGGCGCTCACTGATCGCGAGGAGCCATGGAGCGGCTGGCCTGCGGTCGGTGAAGCAGGTGAGGAGTCGCCCGACGAGCCGGAACGTTCGGCCGCCGATCGGGAAGAGCCGCTGAGCAGATGGCCTCCGGCTGACTCAGCCGGTGCCGAGCGTGACGAGCCGGTGGGTGCATGGCCTGCCAGCGACGTGGCCGCCTCGACGGACCGGGACGAGCCGTTGGGTGGCTGGCCCGGCGAGCCAGCCGACGCTGACCGGGCGGATGTTCGTGGGGAGTCGCCCGGTGCGTGGCCGACCTCGGAGGATTCCGGCGCGCCGGCCGAGTCCTCGCGCGGGTTCTTCACCGAGCCGTCGCGGCGGACGGAGGAGCCGGAGGCGGACACGCCCGACGCCGGACGCGGCTTCTTCACCGAGGCACCGCGTGCCGATGCCGACGCGCCGTCCGAGGAGTCCCGTAGCTCCGCCGGGACGTGGCCGTCCGAGCCGCCCGCGGAACCGTCGCTATTCCAACCGGACGAGCCGCGGTCCCGGCCGTCCGGCGACGGCACCCCGCCGACCGACCGGACCCCGCCGACCGACCGGACCCCGCCGGCGGAGCGCACGTCGTCGGGTGATCGCACCTCACCGACCTTGCGTCCACCACCTGTCGAGCGCACTCCGCCTGGCGAGCGCACTCCACCCGGCGAGCGGACCCCACCTGGCGAGCGGACTCCGCCTGGCGAGCGGACCCCGCCTGGCGAGCGCACTCCGCCTGGCGAGCGGACTCCACCTGTCGAGCGGACCCCACCCGGCGAGCGGACCCCGCCTGGCGAGCGCACTCCACCCGGCGAGCGCACTCCACCTGGCGAGCGGACCCCGCCTGGCGAGCGCACTCCACCTGGCGAGCGCACCCGGTCCGGCGAGGCGACGCAGTTCCTGCGTGTCGAGCCGCCCCGTGGGCAGCCGAAAGAGCCGTTCCGTGGTCGGCCGGGCGCGCCGGGTGGGCCGGGTGGGCCGTCCCGTGGTCAGCAGGGAGAGGCACCGCGTGGTGCGCCGATCGACCCGCGGGGGCGGCCCAACCCCCCGCGTGCCGCCGACTCGACGCAGATCATGCGGCCCGCGACGCCCCGCGAGTCGATGCGTACCCAGCCCGTCGAGCAACCGCGCATCCCGCCGCGGCCGCCTGCCGGTGAGTCGACCCGGTTCATCCGGCCCGAGCCGTCGCGGGTGCCGCCCTTCTCCCGACCCGATCCGCGCCTGAACGGGCCGTCGCCGGTCAGCGCGCCGCGCTCGACCCAGGACCGGCTCCGGGCCGACCGCGAACCCTGGCCCCCGCCCGAGCCGCCGCGCGCCGCCCCACGCCGGGTCGGCCCCGACGACCGCCTCGACGACGAGCCCGCCGAACTGCGCGCCGAGGAGCCGGCCGACGAACAGCCGAAGAGCCGCAAGCCCCTCCTGATCACCGCGATCGCCGTGGTCGCGGTCCTCGCGGTGGCGGCCGGTGTCGTCCTCGCGGTGCCAGGCGTCTCGGACAAGCTCGGCCTCACCAGCAGCGAACCCGCGGTCGCCGTCGACCCGCCCGCGCCGCCCGTCGAGTTCACCCCCGGGCTCCGCGCACCCGGCGCCGACGCCCCGGCGCCCACCCAGGCCGGCGTCCAGAGCGCGCTCGCCGGGCCCACCGCGGCCGGCGACCTCGGCACCCTCACCGGCATGGTCCTCGACCCGGCCAGCGGGGAGACCCTCTGGGAGAGCAACCCCACGACCCCGCTCGTCCCCGCGTCCACCGGCAAGCTCCTCACCATCGCCGCGGCGCTGCTCAGCCTCGACCACACCGAGCAGCTCTCCACGAAGGTCGTCGAGGGCGACCAGCCCGGCACGGTCGTCATCGTCGGCGGCGGCGACCCCACGCTGTCCTCGCTCAAGCCCGGCGTCGACTCGGTCTACCCGGGCGCCGCGCACCTCTCCGACCTCGTCGACCAGGTCAAGGCCAGCGGCGTCGCGGTGCAGTCCGTCCAGGTCGACCTCAGCCGCTACACCGGCGACTCCAAGGCGCCCGGCTGGGTCGACGGCGACATCAACGCCGGCTACATCGCGCCGATGGTCCCGGCCATGCTCGACGGCGGCCGGCAGGACGCCCGGGTGAACTACAGCCCGCGCAGCAGCAACCCGGCGCGCACGCTCGCCGAGGAGTTCGCCACCCGGATCGGCGCGACCGTGCCCGGCGAGGCCGAGACCACCGCGCCGCAGAACGCGAAGGTGCTCGGCGAGGTCCACTCCGCACCGCTGGTCGAGCTCGTCGACAACATGCTCCACACCTCCGACAACGTGCTGGCCGAGGCCGTCGCGCACGAGGTGGCGAAGGTCGCCGGCGAGGAGGTGTCCTTCGAGGGCGGCAGCAAGGCGACGCTGGACATCTTGCGTGCCAACGGTTTCGACCTTACCGGTGCCACCATGGCCGACGGCAGTGGACTGTCCACTGAGGACAAGGTGCCGGCGAAGCTGCTCGCCGACATCCTCACCGTCGCGGCCGGGCCGGACGGCGAGGACCCGCGCACCGCCAAGCTGCGGCCGCTCGTCGGCGGGCTCCCGGTCGCCGGCGGCAGCGGCACGCTCGACAACCGCTTCGACGACACTGGCGCCGAGGGTCGCGGCTGGGTCCGCGCCAAGACGGGCACGCTCTCCGGGGTGAACTCGCTGGCCGGCGTGGTCCTCGACAAGGACGGCCGGCTGCTCGTGTTCGCGCTGATGACGAGTGGCGGCGGGGCCACCGCGTCGGTCCGCGACGCGTTGGACGTCGTCGCCGCCACGCTCCGGGGATGCGGCTGCCGGTAGCGCTCGGCACGCCCTCTTCACGAATCGTCAGGTAGCGTCGATGCCATGAGCGCGGCGGCGGCCAGTGCGGTGGAGTCGACGGGGAACCGGACACCGGTCGACTGGGGCGTCGCCGTGTCCACGGCACAACGGTTCGTCAAGCCCGGGCCGGTGGTCCCCAAGGAGGAGGCCGCGCGCGCGGTCGAGCAGCTGCGCGAGGTCACCGGGGTCGCCGAGGCACACGTCCGCGAGCTCACCGGGCTCGGCCACGACCTGCCGCTCCTTCCCGGCGACGTCGTCGACCGGCGTGGCTGGGTGGCCGCGGCGGCCGAAGGTCTCGCCGCGCTGACCGAGGGCGCCTTGCCCGCGGGCACCACCCGCGGGGTCGGCGGGGTGCTCGCCGGCAGCGCCGGGGTGCAGGCCGGCATGGTGCTCGCCTACCTGGGCGGCCGGGTGCTCGGTCAGTACGACCCCTTCGGCGGGGGCCGTGCCGCCGGCGGCGGCCGGCTGCTGCTCGTCGCGCCCAACATCATTGCCGCGCAACGGGCTCTTGACGTTCCGGCCGACGACTTCCGGATGTGGGTGTGCCTGCACGAGTGCACCCACCGGCTCCAGTTCACCGCGGTGCCGTGGCTGCGCGACTACTTCGCGGGCGAGGTCACCCGGTTCCTTGCCGGCCTCGACGAGACCGCCAACGGCGCGTTCACCCGGCTGCCCGAGGTGGTCCGGACGCTGCGCAAGCGCACCGAGGACGACACCACCGCCAGCAACGGGCCGATCGGCCTGATGGAGATGCTGCAGTCGCCCCAGCAGCGCGAGGTGTTCGACCGGCTCATCGCGCTGTCCACGCTGCTGGAGGGGCACGCGGACCACGTGATGGACGCGGTCGGCCCGGCGGTCGTGCCGAGCGTCGCCACGATCCGTGCCCGGTTCACCGCGCGGCGGCGGGGCGGCGGCATGCTCGACCGTGTCCTGCGGACCGTGCTCGGTGTCGACGCCAAGGTCAAGCAGTACGCCGTCGGGGCGGCGTTCACCCGGCACGTGGTGGACGCGGTCGGCATGGACGGCTTCAACGCGGTGTGGACCTCGCCGGACACCCTCCCGCTGCGCGCGGAGATGGCGGACCCGGCCGCGTGGGTCCGCCGCGTCCACGGCTCCCGTGACTGATCGACAGCCGGTCGCCGAGGTTCGCCGGGCGGTCCGCACGTTGCTCGACGAGGTCCGCGTGGACTCGGGACAGCTGGCCGTCGCCGTGTCCGGCGGCGCCGACTCCCTCGCGCTCGCCGCGGCCACCGCGCAGCTCGCCGATCGCCGCGGCCTGACCCTGCACGGCCTGATCGTCGACCACCGGCTACAGGCGGACTCCGCCGAGGTTGCCGCGCGGGCCGCGAAACAGTTGCACGGCTTGGGTTTCGCCGAGGTGCGGGTGCTCGAGATCGACGTGCGCGGGCCGGGTGGCCCGGAAGCCGCCGCGCGCAAGGCCCGCTACGCCGCGCTGCGTGCCGCGCGCCCCGCGGACGACGCGCTCGTGTTGCTCGGCCACACCCGTGACGACCAGGCCGAGACCGTGTTGTTGGGCCTGGGCCGGGGTTCCGGGCCGCGGTCGATCGCCGGCATGCGGCGGCTGGACCCGCCGTGGGGCCGCCCGCTGCTGGACGTGTCGCGGTCGGTCACCGCGGCGGCCTGTGCCGAGCTCGGGCTGGATCCGTGGCAGGACCCGCACAACGCGGACCCCTCGTTCGCCCGCGTGCGGCTGCGGCGGGAGGTGTTGCCGCTGCTGGAGGACGTGCTGCGGGGCGGGGTTGCGTCGGCGCTGGCCAGGACCGCGGCCCAGCTGCGGGAGGACGCCGAGGCCCTCGACGTGCTGGCCGGTCGGGTGCTCCTGCTCGCCCGCCGGGGGGGCGACCTGGAGGTGTCGGAGCTCGCGCCGTCGCCGCCCGCGCTGCGGCGCCGGGTGCTGCGCGGGTGGCTGCTGGCCGCGGGTGTGGCAGAGCTCACCGACGCGCATTTGCGGACAGCGGACGCACTGATCGGTGAATGGCGTGGCCAGGGCGGTGTGTGGCTGCCCGGCGGCTTGGTGGTGAGCCGGGCGCGTGGCAGGCTCACGGTGTCCGGGTGAGGTTGGAGAGGGGACCGCGTGTACGGCGACGACATCGCCTCCGTGCTGCTCACTGAGCAACAGATCGACGAGAAGATCGGGGAGCTCGCCAAACAGGTCTCCGACGACTATCCCGAACGCGGCGACCGGGACGACCTGGTGCTGGTGGGTGTCCTCAAGGGCGCGGTCATGTTCATGACCGACCTCGCGCGGGCGCTGACGGTGCCGGTGCAGCTGGAGTTCATGGCGGTGAGCTCGTACGGCTCGGCGACGTCGTCGTCCGGGGTCGTGCGCATCCTCAAGGACCTCGACCGGGACATCGCCGGCCGGCACGTGCTGATCGTCGAGGACATCATCGACTCCGGCCTGACGCTGTCGTGGCTGCTCAAGAACCTGCAGTCGCGGAGCCCCGCGTCGCTCGAGGTATGCACGCTGCTGCGCAAGCCGGACGCGGTGAAGGTCGAGGTGCCGGTCACCTACGTCGGCTTCGAGATCCCCAACGAGTTCGTCGTCGGCTACGGGCTTGACTTCGCCGAGCGGTACCGGGACCTGCCCTACATCGGCACGCTCGACCCGAAGGTGTACTCGTCTTGACCACGTTCCTTTCCCCGCTGACGCTCGACTTCCTGTGGGAGTCGCTCGACGCGGGGGAGCCGCCGTACCCGCTGGCGGTCCGGTCCCACGGCGCGACGGTCGACGAGCGAAGTGTGTTGCGCCAGCAAGTCTTCGGTGAGCTGCGGGACCGGGCCATGCTGGACGGCCACGGCCGGGTCGCGCCCGACCTCGAGGACTGGCTGGCCCTGCTGGCGCGGGCCGACCGGAGCATCGACTCGGTGTTCCGGCCCGCGGACGGCCCGCCCGTGGCCGCCTTGTCGGTGGCCGCCGGCTCGCGCGCGCTGCTGGCGACCCAGACCCCGGAAGGCCTGTGGCTGCGGCCGGTCGACGCCGGTGCCCTGGCCTCGTCGGTGGTCGACCTGCTCCCGCCGGCACCCCGCGGCACCGAGCCGTCGATCACGGTGGCGTCGGAGGACCTGCCGCACGGCCGGTCGGCCGCGGACCGCCGGGTCCTGTCCCACTTCGCGACCCAACGCAACCACCGGGCCGGCCAGCTGGCGGTGAACGCCCGCAAGCCGATGGGCGGCCGGTCGAGGTCCCCCGTCCTGTCCTGGTTCGACACCGACACGGGCCGCTACCTGACCTACGCCCGCACGGGTCGCGACGGCCACGAGTGGATCACCATCGCGCCCGCCGACCCGCCGGCCCTGCGTGCCCGCCTGACGGAGCTCCTGACCACGGTGACCGGCAACCGTCCGTGACCGTCCGTCGGTCCCGTCGGTGTCACGTTGTGCGGATTCCGTCGTCGGGCGTCGTAGGGTGCGTTAATCTCAACCAGGGTTACGTGCCGCGCCGGGGCGGCACGGCCGGCCACCAGGGGAGCATTGGGGTGTACGAGTCAATCGGAAGCGCCGTCGGCGCCTTCAGCAACGCGGCCGCGAGCGGCCAGGTCTCCATCGAGGCCGCCGCCGCGGAGGACGCGCTCAGCCGGATCAGCAACGTCAAGAACGAGCTCACCACGTTGCTGCAGCAGTCCGGCCAGGGTGGGACCGACGTTCAGCTCGGTGCCAACCCGGTCGGCGTCGCGATGGCGCGGAAGTCGATGGGTCGCTATGACGGCGGTGACTCGTTCATGGCCGCGCTCAAGCTGCTGCTCGACCAGACGGACAAGGCCGAACGGGCGCTCAGGCAGTGCATCGACAACTACGTCGACACCGACACCGGCCACGCGGCGAACCTCGGGCGACAGGGGTGATTCGTCTCGTGCGGAGAACGGCGCCGTTCGCGATGTGCGCCGCGACCCTCACGCTGCTCGCCGGATGCGCAGGCTCGACCGCGGGAGAGCCGGCGGCCACGGATCCGCCGAGCTCCACTCGGCCGTCGACGGAGGACTCGTCCGAGTCCGCGCCCGAGTCCGCGCCCGAGAGCGAGGCCCCGGCCCACTCGCTTGCCCGGCTCTGCGAGCTGCTGTCGCCGGAGGAAGCCCAGAAGCTCGGCGGCTCCGCCGAAGGGGAAAAGGGAAACAGCATCTCGGACGGGCACGAGCAGTGCACGTGGAGCAGCGACACATCGCTGGTCATCGGCGTTCAGCCGGGACTGAAGACCACGAGCGTCCGCACCGGCCCGGGGATCACCAACACACCCACCACCATCGACGGACTGACGGCGGTCCAGTCGAAGGAGTCCGATCCGATCGTCGTCTGCCAGGTGCTGGTCGACCTGCCGAGCGGCAACCTCTTCGGCACCAGCGCCGCGCTGCTCACCGGCGGTGCGGGCGAATACGATCCGTGCACCTTGGCGACCGAGATGGCGAACATCATCGTGCCGAAGGTCAACGACCAATGAAGCGAACGCGGGAGTAGGGGGAGTCATGGCGCCCAACAACGAGCATTACGACACCCAGGAATATGCGGGTGACCGGGCCAACCGGACCCATCGCACGATGCAGCACATGCCCGACGAGGACCGGTCCACCCGGGCCGACATCCAGGACTCGATCACGGGTAGCCAGGCCGCCCAGCTCGCCCCCGAGGTGCGGATGGGCGACGACCGGGCGATCGGCGACGCTCCCAACTGGGACGGCTTCGACAGCAAGCAGCTGTACGACTTCGCCACCCGGAACAACAGCCCGACCACCGCCGACGCGCTCGGCCGCACCTTCAACACCGGCGGCAACGGCCTCGCCGAGGCCGCCAACGGGCTCTTCGACGCGGTCAGCCGGCTCGACGGCGCCTGGAGCGGGGTCGCGGCCGACTCGGCGCGGGCCGCGCTCGCGCCACTCGCCCAGGCCGCCGGGCAGGCCGGCCAGACCGCGCAGATGATGGGCGTCCAGATGTCGCGCCAGTCGGTCGCCGCCACCGAGGTGCGCAAGCTCCCGCCGCCGCAGGACTTCGACCAGCAGCAGTCGCTCAACGCGATGGTCACCGGCGGCCCGGCCGCCATGCAGGCCGACCTCAAGGCGCAGAAGGAGGCCGCCGACGCGGTCAAGCGCGAGCAGATCTCCTACCTCAACGCCTACACCCAGGCCATGGGCTCCGTCGACGCGCAGACGCCCAGCTTCGTGCCGCCACCCGCCGGCCGCATCGACCCCGGCAGCGGCGGCGACGCGCGCATCACCGGCGGCCCCGTGCCGTACTCGGGCAACCACGGCGCCTTCGACCAGGGCACCTCCACCGGTGCGCCGTCGGGCGGCTGGGCGGGCATCGACCCCAACTCCGGCCAAGGCGTCAGCGGCGACGGCTCCGACGGCGACAACAGCGACTTCACCCTGCCCGGCACGCTGCCCGGAACGAACACCAGCACCTCCGGCTACGCGCCGGGCGGCACGGCACCCGTCTCGACACCCACCGCGCCGGTCGGCGGTGGGCCGCACGGCGGGGTGCCGTCCGCGGGCGCAGGCGGGTTCGGCGGCGGCTTCGGCAACTTCGGGGCGGGCGCGCGCGGGACCGGCGCGGGCGGGACCGG
>NZ_WHTD01000047.1 GCF_009379765.1 Actinophytocola sp.
GCGAGGTGACGGCATGACCGAGCTCGCGAGCGAACCATCGACGCTGGGGCGTCAGCGAACCTGCGAGGTGACGGCATGACCGAGCTCGCGAGCGAACCATCGACGCTGGGGCGTCAGCGAACCTGCGAGGTGACGGCATGAGCGACACGGCGGTGCGCGCGCCGGCCCAGGCCCGACGATTCCCGCGGATGCCGCCACCGGTGCGCAAGCTGGTGCTGGTGCTGCACGTGCTGTCGTCGGTCACCTGGCTGGGCCTCACGATCGGCAACATGACCCTGGCGGTCACCGCGACGACGACGGACAACCCGGCCGTGCAGGTCGGCCTGTTCCACGCGCTGGACGTGTTCGGCGAGGTGCTGATGATCCCGGTGGCGTGGACGGCGTTCCTCACGGGGTTGCTGGTGTCGCTGGGCACCCGGTGGGGCCTGGTGCGGCACAAGTGGGTGCTCACCAAGTTCCTGATCACGTCGGTCACGGTGCTGCTGACGACGTTCCTGCTGACGCCGGGCTTCACGGAGCTGGGCGACATCGCCGACCGCACGCCGCCGGGCCGGCTGGTAGTCCAGGAGATCGGCGACACGATGGGCCTCATCGCGCCCGGCATCGTGTCCGGCACGTGCTACCTCACCTGCCTGGTGCTGTCGATCTACAAGCCCTGGGGGCGCACGAGGTGGGGCGCGCCCGCCGGCAACCGCTGACCCCAGGGTCGGGTGGTGCTCAGGCCAGGCCCGGCAGCTGCCGGGCCACCTCCGCGGGCGAGGGCATCGCCGCGATGTCGTCGGCTATCCGGCGGGCCGCGGCGCGCCGGTCGGTGTCGGCCAGGAGGCGCTTCGCCGCGGTGGCGACGGCTTCCGCGCTGACCTCCTCGAGCAGCATCTTCTCGCCGGCGCCGGCGTCGCAGACCATGTCGGCGTTCAGCAGCTGGTCGGGACCCGGCAGGTTCTGGATGAACAGCTGCGGCACCCCGGTGGCCATCGTCGCGAACGTGGTGCCGTTGCCGCCGTGCTGCACGACGAGGTCCACGTGCGGCAGCAGCTCGGCCTGCGGCACCCAGCGCTCCACGACCACGTTGTCGGGCACCACGCGGAACTCGTCGACGAGCTTCGGCGTGGCCACCAGGATCTGCGCGTCCAAGGTGGACAGACCGTCGACGACCTGGCGCATCGTGTTGATCACCCGGCCGTCGGACTCGGTGCCCAGCGTCATGTACACCAGCGGCCGGTCGTCGGTACGCGCGCGCACCCACGCGGGCAGCTCACCCGGCGGCGCGAACGGCACCGGCCGCAGCTCGATCCGCTTCGTCGGCCCGGCAAGGAAACCCGGGTCCTGCAGCGACCGCGGGGTGATGTCCAGGTACGGGTGCCCGAGGTACGTGGAGTGCACCGGCGGCAGGTCGACGCCGAGCTCCGCGCCGTACTCGCGCAGCACCACCTCGGACATCGCGATCAGCTGGTCGTCCGCCGGCCGGGCGCGCCCGGTCCCGTGGCACAGCACGGGCACCCCGGCGACCCGCGCGGCCAGCCCGGCACCCGGGTTGTACGCGCCGTGGATCACGAGGTCCACCGCCCCGCCGGCGAGCACCGGCGCCAGGTCGTCGACGAAGTTCTGCGGCATCAGCCGGCAGAACCCCATCGAGATGGCCTCCATCGCCTCCTTGTTCGGGCGCGTGTCCTCGCTGGGCACGGGCACCCCGGCCGCGTGCGCGGCCTGCGCGACGACCTCCTCGGTCGACCGCCCGGCGGCGAGGACCTCGAGACCCAGGCCGGTCAGCATCGGGTGCCGGACCTCGCCCGTCGCGAACACCACCTGGTGGACCTCGTCGCGCGCGGCCAGTGCGAGCGGCAGCAACTGGAAGAAATGCCCGTAGGCGGAGAGACTGGAGAAGAGTACGCGCATGAACCCATGCTATGACCGGAATTGTCCTGAGCCCGCCGGGAAATGTTCCCGAGCCGCCGGGAAAATCCCACCGGTCAAAATGAGCCGGCCGCTGTCATTGTTGACAACCGTACGGCGAATTCCGGACCAGTGGGGTGGTTGTCAGTGACGAACGTGATTCCGGGGGGCGTCGGTCGCGTCAGCCCGTGCCGGCTGGTCGACCTGCCGGAGCACAGCGACCCGCGGGGAAAGCTCACCGTGGTCCAGCCAGGGAAGGGCATCGACTTCGAGATCCGCCGGGCCTACTACATCCACCACATTCCGCAGGGCGCCGAGCGCGGCGCGCACGGCCACCGGCGGCTGCGCCAGGTCATCGTCGCCGTCCACGGCAGCTTCGACGTGGTCGTCGACGACGGCTTCACCCAGGACAAGGTCACCCTGGACAACCCCAGCCGCGGCCTCTACGTCGGCCCCATGGTCTGGCGAGACATGATCGACTTCGCGCCTGGCACGGTCGGCCTGTGGCTCGTCTCCGAGCCCTACGACGAGACCGAGTACTACCGCGACTACGAGACGTTCCTCCGCGACGCGAAGGCGATGACCGGGGACCTGCGATGACCGCCGACGCACTCTTCTCCGCGGAGGCGGCATCATGACCGTTCCGTTCCTCGACCTGGCCGCCCCGTACGCGGAGCTCAAGGCCGAGCTCGACGCCGCCACCCAGCGCGTCCTCGCCTCCGGCCGCTACCTGCTCGGCCCGGAGAACGAGGCGTTCGAGGCCGAGTTCGCCGCGTACTGCGGCGGCCGGAGGTGTGTGTCGGTCGGCTCCGGCCTCGACGCGATCGTGCTCGTGCTGCGGGCGCTGGACATCGGCGCGGACGACGAGGTGATCGTCCCCTCGCACACGTTCATCGCGACCTGGCTCGCGGTCGCGGCCACCGGCGCCACCCCGGTGCCGGTCGAGCCCGACCCGCTGACCTTCAACCTCGACCCGGCCGCCCTCGACGCCGCCGTCACCCCGCGCACGCGGGCGATCGTGCCGGTGCATCTCTACGGCCGGCCCGCCGACCTCGACGCCATCGGCGCGGTCGCCGCCAGGCACGGGCTCGCGGTCGTCGAGGACGCCGCGCAGGCGCACGGCGCCCGCTACAAGGGCGAGCGCATCGGCGGCCGGTACGCGGCGGCGTTCTCCTTCTACCCCGGCAAGAACCTGGGCGCGCTGGGCGACGGCGGCGCGGTCGTCACCGACGACGCGGCGCTCGCCGCGAAGGTCCGGCTACTGCGCAACTACGGGTCGACGGTCAAGTACCACCACGAGGTCAAGGGCACGAACTCCCGCCTGGACGAGCTGCAGGCCGCGATGCTGCGGGTGAAGCTCACGCACCTCGACGAGTGGAACGCGCGCCGGTCCGCGGTCGCCGGGCGGTACCGGACCGAGCTGGCCGGGCTCGACGGCCTCGTGCTGCCGACCACCAGCGAGTGGGCCGAGCACGTGTGGCACCTGTTCGTCGTCCGGACCGCGGACCGGGCCGGTCTCCAGGACCGGCTCACCGCCGCGGGCGTGCACACCTTGGTGCACTACCCGATCGCGCCGCACCGGTCCGCGGCGTTCGCCGAGCTCGGTACGGCGCCCGGTGCGCTGCCGCTGGCCGAGCGGCTCGCGGCCGAGGTGTTGAGCCTGCCGATCGGCCCGCACCTCACCGACGACCAGGTCGGTCAGGTCATCGCGGCCGTCCACACCGGCCTGGCCGGCCGCGCGGCCGCCTGAGGCAGAGGTCCGCGAACGGCTCAGGCGGCCCGAGATCCCGAGGCGCCGGTGTCCCGGCCGTGCAGGATCTGCAGCAGCGCCACCACCGACACGCCGCCGACGATCTCCCGCCGGCCCAGCATGGCCGGCACGTCGGCGAGGGAGATCCAGGCGATCCGGTCGGACTCGAAGCCGTCGCTCGGCGGGCCGATGAGCCGCGCCTCCTCGCCGACGTAGATGAACTGCTCGGCGTCGGAGATACCGGCGATCGGCTGGATGTAGGCCAGCTCGCGGAGCCCCCTCGGTCGCCAGCCGGTCTCCTCCTCCACCTCGCGGGCGGCGGCGTGGGCCGGCGTCTCCCCCGGGTCGACCCAGCCGCCGGGCAGCTCCCAGTTCCACGTGTCCGTGGTGAACCGGTGCCGCCACACCATGAGCACGCGCCCCGCGCCGTCGAGCACGGCGGCGCCCACCGACCTCGGCACGCGCACGAGGTGGTGCTCGTAGCGGGCCCCGTTCGGCAGCTCCACATCGGACAGGCACAGGTCCAGCCACGGGCTGCCGTAGATGCGCCGCTCGCCGTGCACGGTCCAGCGCATCAGCTGCCGACCTCGGCCAGCTCCGGCTCGGCCGTGCCCGCGCGGGGCGTCGTCGAGCGCCAGGCCAGCAAGGCGGGGACCAGGCACAGCAGGACCAGGGTCAGCGGCAGCCAGAACACCGTCTCGAACGCGGCGGCCGAAGCGGCCCCGTTCGCGGCGAGCTGCGCCTCGAGCACGACGATGAACACCGCGACCGCACCGGACGCGCCGAGCTCCTGGAGGATCGAGAACGTCGCGGTGATGTGCGGGATCCGCCGCGGCTCCAGCGCCCGGTAGGCGGTGGTGAGCGCGGGCATGATCGTGCAGCCCGCGCCGACCCCGATGACCCACAGCGACAGCCCGAGCCGCAGGTAGCTCCCGTCCGCGCCGGCCATCGTGAACGACACGAAACCCAAGGCCAGCAACGGTATCCCGCACAGCACGAGCAGGCTCGGCCGGCCCTTGTCGACGATCCGGCCGGCGATCGGCATCGTCATCGCGACGCCGAGCCCCTGCGGCACCAGCAGGAGCCCCGCGATCAACGGCGACTCGCCCCTGGCGAGCTGGTAGTACAGCGGGAAGATCATCATCGCACCGGACAGCGTGGCGTTCATCAGGAACTGGATGGCGCCGGCCGAGGAGACCGTGATGTTGCCCAGCAGCCGCAGGTCCAGCAGCGGCTTCTCGACCGTGAGCGCGTGCCGCACGAACGCCGCCAGCAGGGCGGCCCCGGCCAGGACGGGCACGAGGAACGCCGCCGAGGTCAGCGCACCCGGTGAGGTGACGTTCACCAGCCCGTAGACCAGCAGCGTCACGCCGGGGCAGAGCAGCAGGAACCCGCGCAGGTCGAGGCGGCCGCGGCTGGTCTCGGTATCCCGGTCGAACACGACCCAGGACAGCGCGAACGCGACGGCACCGATCGGCAGGTTGATCAGGAAGATCCACCGCCAGGACACCAGGTCGAGCAGGATCCCGCCGACCACCGGCGCGATGACCGGCCCCAGCACGAGCGGCACGCCGACCACGCTCATCGCCCGGCCCATCCTGTTCGGCCCGGCGGCCCGCGCGACGATGGCCGTGCCGACCGGCCCGAGCAGGCCCGCGCCGATGCCCTGGAGCAGCCGGAACACGATCAGGCTCCCGATCGACCAGGACAGCGCGCACAGCAGCGAGCCGACCGTGAAGATCGCCAGCGCAACGAGCCATAGCCTGCGGCCGCCGAACGCCTCGGTGGCCCAGCCGGTCAGCGGCACGACCATGGCCGTGGTGAGGATGTAGCCGGTGATCACCCACTGGACGGTGGACAGTCCGGTGTGGAACGAGTCGGACAGCGTGTGCAGCGCGACGCCGATGATCGTCATGTCGACGATCGGGGTCACCGCGCCGATCGCCACGACCAGCGCGACCGCGAGCAGCTTGCGGTCGAGCGCCTCCCGTTCCTTGGTCACGACCGGGCGCCCTCGTGGTCGTCCCGCAGGACGGTGTTCGGCAGGAACCAGGTCAGCACGAAGGCCAGCACCATCAGGCCGGCGGCGGCGAGGAAGACGCCCTGCAGCGCGCTCGCGAACGCGTCGACCACGGCCGGGTAGACCTCGGGCGCGGTGCCGGCCAGCGCCTTGATCGACGCCGGGTCCTCGTAGAGCACGGCCGAGCCGCCGGGCACCTGGTCGGCGACCGCGCTGTGCGTCCAGGCGGCGCCGAGCCGGGCGGCGAGCACGGCACCGAAGACGGCCGCGCCGATCGCCGAGCCGACGACCCGGACGAAGTTGGCCTGCGCGGTGATCGTGCCCAGCTCGCGGCGGCTCACCAGGTTCTGCACGGCGATGATCAGCTTGGAGATCACCATGCCGATGCCGGTCCCGAGGATCACCTGGTAGGCCCACAGCTGCCAGGCCGGCGTGGCGGCGTCCAGCAGCGACAGCAGGAACAGGCCCACGGTCATCGCGGCCACGCCGGCGACCACCACGACCTTGGCCCGGCCGAGCATGGCCGCGATCAGCCAGCCGCTCGCGCCGGAGCCGAGCATCACCGCGATCATCAGCGGCAGCAGGTTCAGCCCGGCCGCGGTCGGGTCGTCACCGCGGACGACCTGCAGGTAGATCGGGATGAAGAAGTACGCGCCGATGGTGGCGACGCCGATGACGAACGTGATCGCCATGGCCAGGCCGATCTCCGGCAGCCGGAACAGCGACAGCGGCAGGATCGGCTCCGCGGCCCGGCGCTCCCACGCCACGAACACCACGGCGAGCACGACCGCGGCCGCGATCAGGGCGAGGATCGGCGCGGACAGCCACGGGTACTCGGTGCCGCCCCAGATGCTGATGAGCACCAGCACCGACGTGGCCGCCACCAGCAGGACCGCGCCGAGGTAGTCGACCGAGGCCGTCCGCCGCGCGTGCGGCAGCTTGAGCATCGTGGCCAGCACGATCAGCCCGGCGACACCGATCGGCACGTTCAGCCAGAAGCACCAGCGCCAGGACACGTACTCGGTCAGCGCGCCGCCGACCAGCGGCCCGACCAGCGAGGCGAGCGCGTACACGGCGCCGACCAGTCCCTGGACGCGGCCGAGCCGGCGGGGCGGCACGACCGTCGCCGAGATCGTGAACGCCATGACGACGAGCCCGCCCGCGCCGATGCCCTGGACCGCGCGGAACGCGACGAGCTGGGTCATGTCCTGGGCCAGCCCGACCAGCAGCGAGCCGGCCGTGAAGATCCCGATCGCGACCATGTAGATCCGCTTGGGTCCGTAGAGGTCGCCGAGCTTGCCGTAGAGCGCCATCGAGGCCGTCGTGGCCAGCAGGTAGGACGTGACGACCAGGGAGAAGCTGTCCATCCGGCCGAACTCGCCCACCATCGTGGGCAGCGCGGTGCCGACGATGTTCTGGTCGAGCGCGGAGAGCAGCTGCCCCGTCAGCAGTACCAGCAGCACGGTCCGCAGCTGCCACGGCGCGAGGCCCGCCCGCGGTCCGGTCGCGGCCGGACTCCCAGCCGGACTCCCAGCCGGACTTCCAGCCGGGTTCCCTGTGGGGTTCACTGCGACCATCGGGGCTCCTTCGGCTGGCGAGGACGCTCGTCCGGTCAAGGGTTTCGCGCCGAATGTCCCAATGGCATCAATCCGCGGTCCACCACGGACCGGGAAACGTCCCGAATCTGCTGTGACATTCCGCGCGAATGGGGGATCATCCTTCGAGTGGGTCTCGAGCGCGGTTCCACCGGGCCGCTAGAACGTCGTCAGCGGCGAGTTCACCCTGACGAGATTGCTGGTGGCCGATGAACGACAAGCGCGCGTTGTACAAGGTCTTCATTCCGCTCTACATGAGCCAATTCCTGGCCATCGGCTTCCTGTTCACCGCACTGGTGGCCATCTCCCGGGACCGCGGCGGGTCGCTCGAGGACATCAGCGTCATCTTCGTGCTCGGCATGGTCTGGGCACTGAAGTTCCTGTGGGCCCCGCTCGTCGACCGGTTCGGCTCCCGCAGGCTGGGCCACTACCGGTCGTGGCTGCTCATCACCCAACCCGCCGCCGCGCTGGCGATCGTCGCGATCGCGCCGTTCGATGTGATCGAGAACATCTGGGTCATCCTCGGGCTGCTCGCGATCGTCGCCATCCTGTCCTCGACCCAGGACATCGCCACCGACGCGCTCGCCGTGCGGGAGATGACCGGCCGCAGCCGCGGCCCGATCAACGGGCTGCAGGTCGGAGCCGGTTTCGTCGGCGACATCATCGGCGGCGGGCTCGTCCTCGTGCTGTACGACGCCTTCGGCTGGGTCCCCGCGATCCTGTCCCTCGCCGCGCTGACCGCCATGCCGGTCTACTTCATCGTCCGCCACCGCGAGCGCCACGCCGACGAGCCGGCCCCGGTCGAGCGGGCGCGCCGCCCGTCGGTGCTCGCCCTGTTCCGCCAGCAGGGCGCCGCGCGCTGGGCGTTCGTGCTCACGCCGCTGCTCACCCTCGCCATGCCCGGCGCGTACGGCCTGCTGGTCCCGATCATGATCGACGGCGGCGTCTCGGTCGGCGCGGTCGGCCTGCTGTCCAACGGGGTCGGCGGTGTGGTCAGCATGGTCACCGCCGTCGCGGCGGGCATGCTCGTCGAGCGGATGGGCCGCAAGCGCGCGCTGCTCCTGTACAGCGTCGGCCAGCTCGTGGCGATCGGCGCCGTGCTGCCCGTCGTGACGGTCGGCGGCATGACCTGGGCGCTCATCGCGATCGTGCTGGTCAACGTGTTCAACGCGGCGGTGTGGACCGTCATGTACACGATCAACATGGACTACGCCCGGGACACCAACGCGGGCTCGGACTTCACCGTCCAGGTCTCCATCTCGATGGCCTTCCGGTTCGCGATCGCCGGTGTTATCGCCAACATCGCCGCCGCGATGGGCTATGAGATCGCGCTCTACGTGTGCCTGGGCCTCGGCGTCGTGGGTGTCGTCGGCGTGGCCGTCTGGTACGTCGAGAAGCACACCAGCGAGTCGCGGGACCAGGTCGTGCCCGCGCGGGCGGAGCCGCTGAGCCTGTCCGTCTCGTAACCCGGGTCCCGCTCGACCCGCATTCCCGAACCGAGACTCCCGGCCGAGATTCCCACCACTCGGAGACTCGTTCCCCACGACGCCGGGACGGCTCGGGCTCAGTCTTACCCATATGTGAGTCTCCCGGATTCCCGGGATTTCGAAAGGTGCCTACATGTCTGCGTCCACGGACTCGGGAGTCCAGCAGCCGAAGGTCAAATGGCTGCATGGCTTAACCGGTTTCCGGTTTCCCATCGCCTTAGGAATCTTCTTCATCCACTCGAGCCACGCGGTGAACCCGGTCAACTACGAGAAGCCGGTGAGCTTCTTCGCCGACCGCGGTCTCGCCGAGGGCATGTCGAACTTCCTCATCCCGATCGGCCTGCCGTTCCTGTCGCTGTTCTTCATGCTGAGCGGTTTCGTGCTCACCTGGTCGGCCCGGCCCACCGACACCGCCCGGTCGTTCTGGCGGCGCCGGTTCTTCCGGGTGTTCCCCAACCACGTGGTGACGTTCGTGGTCGCGCTGTTCCTCATCGCCGGCGCCACCTCGAACTGGCTGCCGAACCTGCTGCTGGTGAACACCTGGGACGTGCACGAGCCTGAGGGCGGCACCAACTACATCGTCTGGTCGCTGTGCGCGGAGCTGCTGTTCTACGCGTCGTTCCCGCTGGTGCTCAACCTCGTCCGGCGGATCAAGGCCTCGCACCTGTGGGGCTGGGCGGCCGGGATGGCCGGCGGCATCGTCGGCGTCAACCTGGTTACCGTGTTCCTCATCGGCGGCTTCGTGTACCCGGGCAACCTGCTGCAGCTGTCGACCGAGCAGATGTGGTTCGCGTCGCTGTTCCCGCCCGCACGCATCTTCGAGTTCGTGCTCGGCGTGCTGCTCGCCCGCATCGTGATGGCCGGCAAGTTCCCCCGGCTGAACTTCGTCACCGTGTTCCTGACCTGGATCGCGTCCTGTGTCGCCGCGCAGTACGTGCCGGCGCCGTGGACCTACGCCGCCGTCGCGCTGATCCCGAACGTGATGATGCTCGGTGCCGTCGCCACGGCGGACATCCGCGGCTCCAAGAACATCCTGACGAACAAGTTCATGGTGTGGGGCGGCAACATCTCCTACGCGTTCTTCATGACCCAGACGATCCTCGTGTACTGGCTGCGCAGCGAGTTCAGCACGACCTACAGCCCGGCGGTCGCCGTCCTCATGTGGGTCGGGCTGCTCGGGGTGTGCCTGCTGACCGCGCACCTGCTCTTCACCTACGTCGAGAACCCGATCATGCGCCGGTTCGGCCGGCCGCGGAAGAAGATCCAGTCCGACCCGACCCGGTCGGTCACACCGGTGCCGGCCTGACCCGCCCGACCGCACCGAACGACGCGCCCTCGGACGCGTCGTTCGGTGCGGGCTCATTCCACGAACGAGGTGCGCGATGACCGACGGGCCGAAGCTGCTCGACCTGCTGTTCGACCAGGAGGCCTACGGCCGGCTCCGGGACCGGGGCATCACCAGGGTCCGGCACTTCAACGGAACCCCGACCTGGGTCGTCGCCCGCTACTCCGACGTCCTGGCGGTCGTGAACCACCCCGGGGTGAGCAACAGCCCCGAGTACCAGAACCGGCTGGACACCGTTGCCGCGCCGGGCATCCCGGCCGAGTACGTGCGCTACCTCGGCAAGTCCGTGTCCATGATGGACGCTCCGCGGCACACGGCGGTGCGGCGCCAGGTGTCGAAGGTGTTCACCGCCCGCCGGGTGCAGGCGCTGCGGCCGCGGGTCCAGCAGATCACCGACGAGCTGCTCGACGGCCTCGCCCGGGAGAACGAGGTGGACCTGCTGGAGCGGTTCGCCTACCCGCTGCCGTTCGATGTGATCAGCGAGCTCCTCGGGGTGCCGCGGGACTTCCGCGCGCCGTGGCGCGAGGCGCTCGAGGGGATGATGTGGGGCACCCGGGAGCAGGTCGCGCCCGGCGCGCGGACCATGCTGGACTACGCGTCGCGGCTGGTGGCCCTGCGCCGCGCGGAGCCGGGCGACGACCTGGTCTCCGCCCTCGCGAACTCCACCGACGACGACCGGCTGGACGACGACGCGCTGATCTCCATGGTCATCACGATCCTCAACGCGGGTCACGAGACGAGCGCGCAGCTCATCGCGAACGGCGTGTACGCCTTGCTGACCCACCCCGACCAGCTGGCTGGGCTGCGCGCCAACCCGGCACTGCTGCCGGCCGCGGTCGAGGAGATGCTGCGTTTCACCGGGCCGGCCGAGCTCTCCGCGCTGCGCTTCACCAAGGAGGACATCGAGGTCGGTGGCGTGGCGATCCCCGCGGGCGAGGTCATCCAGGTCATCTGGGCGGCCGCCAACCGCGACGGCGGCCAGTTCGCCGGGCCGGCCGGGTTCGACATCACCCGCAAGAACAACGCGCACCTCGGCTTCGGCCACGGCATCCACTACTGCCTCGGCGCGCCGCTCGCGCGCATCGAGGCACAGGTCGCGTTCGGCACGATCCTGCGCCGCTTCCCGGACATCGCGTTCTCCGTGCCCGCCGCCGAGGTCACCTGGCGGCGCGGCTTTCCCCGCGGCATCAACAGGTTGGACGCGCTGCCGGTGCGCCTCGGCACCGAGGCCGACGTGTCGCGTACGGCCGCCTGACACCGCGGTCGAGGCCCGACCGTCATTTCGGTGGGCCTCGAGTTCCCTTGAGTACAAACGAGATCAAGGACATGTCATCCCCTGAAGGAGCCCCCATGTCGGACACCAAACCGTTCCTGTGCGGACCCTCGCAGGGCAAGGCCATCTGGCACTTCGGCTCGCTGGTCGTCTTCCGGGCCACCGGCGAGGACACCGGCGGGCAGTACTGGCTGGCCGAGATGTCGTGCAACCGCGGCTACGGCTCACCTGTGCACGTGCACAGCAACGAGGACGAGCTCTTCCACATCCTCGAGGGTGAGATGAGCATCGAGGTCGGCGGCCAGCTGTTCGACGCCACGGCCGGCGACTCGGTGTTCCTGCCGCGCAACATCCCGCACTCCTACAAGGTCGAGTCGGACACCGCGCGCACGCTGGTGCTGGGCACCCCCGCCGGCTACGAGAACTGGTTCGTCGAGACCGGCACCCCGGCCGAGCGGCTGGAGATCCCCGCGTTCGACCCGTCCACCTTCCCCGACTTCGGCGCGGTGATGGCCACCACGCAGAAGTACGGCGGCCAGGTCCTCGGCCCGCCGCGGGACTGAGCCGGCATGACCATCGATGTGCACGGGCACGTCACGCCTCCCGAGCTGCTGAAGCGCTTCCCCATGCCACCGAGCCTCGGCGACATCGACGGCATGGTGGAGCGCAAGGCCGCGCTGGGCATCACCACCACGGTGGTCGGCAGCCCGGTCGGCGCGGGCACGATGCTGCCGGCGCCGGGCATCGACAACTACGCCCAGTCGGCCGACTCGCTGGCGAGCTTCCACGAGTGGGTGGCCGAGACCGTGCGGGAGAAGGCCGGTGCGCTCACGGGCTACGTCTACGTCAACCCGTTCGCGACCGACGATGTGGCGCGGGCGGCGGAGCTGCTGCGGTACGACGAGTTCACCGGGCTCATCGTGAACACGAGCGTGCGTGGCGAGTTCCTCGACGACGAGCGCGGCGACGAGTTCTTCGCGATGGCGCAGGAGACCGGTGCACCGGTGCTGCTGCACCCGCCGGCCGTGCCGGTCGCCGCCTCCAGCATGAAGAAGGTCGGCGCGATCGAGCACGTCGTGCGCCCGTGCGACATCACGATGGGCGTGGCGGCGATCCTGCTCGCCGGCCGGCTGCGGACCTACCCCGGCCTGAAGCTGATCGCGCCGAACGCGGGCGGGGCGCTCGCGCTGCTGGCCGAGAAGCTCGACATGGCCCAGCGGCGCGACCAGATCGAGGGGCCGCCGCTGTCCGCGCAGCTGCGCCAGATCTACGTGGACACCGCCACGCCGTCGCTGCCGGCGCTGCGGGCCGCGGTCGAGGTGTTCGGGCCGGACCGGATGCTGTTCGGCACCGACTCGCCACCGCTCGCCACGCCGCTGGACGCCGCGCTGGCCTCGGTCGACGCGCTCGGTCTGTCCGATGAGGACCGGGCAAAGGTGTTGGGCGGCAACGCGGTCTCGCTGTTCGGGCTCGGACCGGCCGAGTTGAGGAGGGCGTCGTGAGCAAGCTTGCGCGCGAACCATGGTCACAGGACGACCGCGAGCGGCAGCACCGAGCCTGCGAGGGGATGTCGTGAACGAGCAGCGGGTGCTCGTCGTCGGCGGGTACGGCGGGCTGGGCGCGGTGATCTGCGACCAGTTCGCCTCCGCGGGCGCGTCGGTGGCGGTCGCCGGCCGGTCGCTGGACAAGGCGACCGAGCTGGCCGAGAAGCTCACCGCCGACGGCGGCACCGCGCTGCCGCTGGCCCTGGACGTCACCGACCCGGCGTCGATCGACGCCGCGGTGGCCGAGGTGGACGCGGCCTGGGGCGGCATCGACGTGCTGGTGAACTCGGCCAGCAAGCTGGTCACCGTGCCGGCCGAGCACTTCGACGCCGCGCAGTGGGCGGACGTGGTCAACGCCAACCTGGTCGGGGCGTTCCTGCTGTCCCAGTCGGTGGGCCGGCACATGCTGGCGCGCGGCAGCGGGCGGATCATCCACCTGTCGTCGGTGCGCGGGGATGCCGGCGGCCGCATGGGTTTCTCGGCGTACGGCGCGAGCAAGGCCGGCGTCAACCTGCTGGTGAAGCAGCTCGCGACGGAGTGGGGCGCACGGGGGGTGACCGTGAACGCGGTCGCGCCGGGCTTCATGCGCACGGACTTCGTCGAGGCGGCGCAGCAGAACCAGCAGTTCGTCGCGCGGCTGCGGCAGCGCATCCCGATCGGCCGGTTCGCCGAGCCGGAGGAGGTGGCGAGCGCCGTGCTGTACCTGGCGACGCCGCTGGCCCGGTTCGTCAACGGCCAGGTCATCTACGTCGACGGCGGCGTGACCGCCAGCCACTAGTTGTTCCGCAGTTTACGGAGGTAAGGATGTCCACCTGGCACGCGCTGTTCTACCCGATCAAGGCGGGTAGCGAGGAGACGGTCAAGGAGTTGTTCCGCAACAGCGGGCGCCCCAGTTTCGAGGTCACCGACGGCGACGGCAAGGTCGTCGGCAAGCTGCTGGCCACCATGGCGTTCGTGGGCAAGGAGTCCGCGATCCGGGTGATCCACGTCGATGGCCCGCTGCCACTGGTCGCCGCGCACATGAGCCGCCAGCCCGAGGTCCGGGAGTTCGAGAAGCAGCTGGAGGAGCACCTGAGCGTGGCCAGGGACATGGTCACCCCGGAGGGCGCCCGCGCCTTCTTCCAGCTGGCCGGCATGGAGAACGTGCTCAACCGGCAGGCGCCGGGTCACGAAGCGGCCGCCTGATGGACATCGGGGTCGGCCTGCCGAGTGTGATCCGCGGGGTGGCGGGCGAGACCGTGCTGGAGTGGGCCCGCTCGGCCGACCAGGCGGGGTTCTCCAGCCTCGCCACCTTGGACCGGCTGGTGTACGACAACTACGACAGCCTCACCACGCTGGCCGCCGCGGCAGCGGTGACCGAGCGGGCCCGGCTGCTGACGTCGATCCTGATCTCGCCGCTGCAGGCGAACACCGCGCTGTTCGCCAAGCAGGCCGCGACGATCGACCGGCTGTCCGGTGGCCGGCTGGTCCTCGGCGTCGCCGCGGGCTCGCGTCCCGACGACTTCCGCGCGAGCGGGATCGAGATGGGCGGGCGGGGCAACCGGATCGAGGCCCAGGTCGCCGAGGCCAGGGCCATCTGGTCCGGCGAGCGGCGCGGGTTCGCCGGCGGCATCGGCCCGTCACTTCCCGCGGCGCCGCCGATCCTGATGGGTGGTCACTCACCGGCGGCGATCAACCGGGCGGCCCGGCTGGCCGACGGGTGGATCTCCGGCGGTGGCGGCGTCGAGATGTTCAGGCACGGCGTCGCGGCGTTCCGGGCCGCGTGGCAGGCCGCCGGCCGTTCCGGTGAGCCGAAGATCGTGTCGCTGACGTACTACGCGTTGGGCTCGCGGGCCGACGAGCTCGCGGACCGGTACCTCAGCGACTACTACGGCTTCGCGCCGCCGTACGCGCAGCTGGTGCTGCGCAACGCGGCGGTGGGCGAGGCCAAGCTGCGGTCCACCGTGGACGCGTTGGCGGAGATCGGCTGCTCCGAGGTCGTCCTCGCGCCGTGCGGTGCCGACCTGGAGCAACTGAAGGAGCTGCGCACGGTCGTCGGCAAGTAAACGCCACCAAGCCCCACAACGCCCCGTGTCGACCCGTGACGTCGCCGTGTCGACCCGAGGCGTCGCCGTGTCGACCCGAGGCGTCGCCGTGTCGACCCGAGGCGTCGCCGTGTCGACCCGAGGCGTCGCCGTGTCGACCCGAGGCGTCGCCGAACCGACCCCTCGCGTCGCCGAGCCAGCCTGGTCGTGCCGGCGTGGCGCCACCACCTGGCGCCAACGCCACCCGACGACACAGCCACGCCACAAGGCGACACAGCTACGCCACAGGTCGACACAGCCACGCCGCAAGGCGACACAGCCACGCCGCAAGGCGACACAGCTACGCCACCCGACGACACGGCTACGCCACGGGTCGGCACGGCTACGTCGTGGGTGACGCGGCTATGGCTGGCACTGGGGCGGGGCGGGCGGCTGCGGTCGTCACGCGGGAGGGCTGTCCTCGCGATGGCCGGCACGAGGGACATCGCCGCCGCGGGTCACTCGCGTGGGGGAGCCTGGGCCGAGTCGGGACGGCCGCAGCACTTCTTGTACTTCGCCGCCGAGCCGCACCAGCACGGCTCGTTGCGGGCAGGTGGCCAGTCGATCAGGCCGCCCTCGTCGACGATCTCGTCCAGGCAGGCGCGGCGGGTGATGTCGGACAGCGGATCGCCACCGGTGCGAGCCGCGAAGTCCGCGAGCTTCGCGGTGGTCAGGGGCACCATGGTGATCCGGGCGACCCCGGCGACGGACATGTCCTGGTTGGCGACCTCGTGCTCGCGGAGGACCGCATCTGCGTCGGCACTCTCGACGAGCTCCGGCCAGCGTGCGTGCGCGGGCGCGACCTCGGCCCGCGGCCAGAACAGCACCCGCACCTCAGCCGGCGGCTCGCCCTCGGCGATGCGGGCGTCCAGGTCGCCGAAGCCGTCGAAGTCGGAGTCGAGCGCGAGCACCGACTCGTCCAGCTCGTCCACCGGCAGACCGAGCTCCTGGCGGGCGTTCAGCCGGCCGGCGAGGATCGCGGCGGCCGGGGAGAACACCTCGGACTCGGTCGCCATGTCGGCGATGTCGTCCTCGGTGAGCTGGCCGGCGGCCAGCTCGAACCAGGTCAGCGCCTGCTCGAAGTCGCCGCGCTCGGCCATGAGCTCGCCGGCGAGGTAGTACGGTGCCGGATCCGGTAGCGGGTCGGCACGCAACGCGTCGAGCTGGGTGGCGGCCTCGGCGCCGCGGTCGAGATCGAACAGCACCTCCGCCAGCGCCACCCTGGCGTGGCCGCCGTCCTCGCCGCCGAGCGCCGCGGCCTCGGTGAGCAGCTCGACGGCACGGTCGTGCTCGCCGGCAAGGTGCCAGGCGTCGGCGGCCTCGATGAGGATCTCGCCGCGATCCTCGGGATGTTCGACGAGCTCGGCCTCCAGGTCTCGAGCCAAACGCGTATGGTCTGCGGATCCGTTTCCCATGCCGGCAGAGTATCCACGGGTCAGCCGGACGGTGCCTCGGCGAGTTGGTTGAGCAGGGCGGCGGTCGCCTCGTCGACGGGCAGGAACGCCTCCAGGCGCAACTCGGCGACCGTGACGTCGACAGCGGTGCCGAAGTGGCTGAGGGTGGTCAGCAGATGCAGCTCGCCCACAGGTGTGCGCAGCCGCAGCGGGACGGCGAATCCGAGATGATCCGGCCCAGGGTGCCGTGGTCGTTCCGGCACGAGTTGTGTCAGGTCGTCGATCAGCGTGTCCAGCCGGACGTCCGGGTTGCGCGCGGCCTGCCTGTGCAGTCCCTCGATCACGTGCCAGGCCCATTCGTCGAGGTTGACGATTCGCGGCGCCATGCCCTTCGGGTGCAGCAGCAGGCGCGGGATGTTGGTCGGCGGTGCCAGCAGGTGGGCGGCCACGCCGTGGGTGATCACGCGGAAGGCGTCATTGGCGGAGACGAGATCGCCGTGCCGGTCGACGATGATCGCCGGATACGGCTGGTGTCCGTGGAGCACCCGCTCCAGCGCGGTGCGAATCGGGTTCAGCTGGTGATCGTCCCAGCGGGTCTCCTGGTAGGCGGGTGCGTAGCCGGCGGACAGCAGCAGGACGTTTCGTTCGCGGTGCGGGACTTCCAGCGACTCCGCCAGGCGGATGACCATGTCCCTGCCCGGCGCCGAACGCCCGCTCTCGATGAAGCTGAGGTGTCGTTGGGTGGTCCCGGCGCGCAGGGCGAGCTCGATCTGGCTGACTCCTCGGCGTCGACGCCACGCGCGCAGGTCGTCGGCAAAGCCGCTGCGCGTCCGCTCACTTGCCACGACGCCCTGTGTAGCGCATCGACGAGCACTCGGCTATTCCCTCGGGGGAGTTGCCGAGCCGCCCGCCGGCGGGCACCTTCGAGACCGGCGCGGGTAGCTGCGAACCCCGCGCGGAACCGAGGAGGAACGTTGCGCAACCCCACCGAGTTGGCCGATCGCTACGTGGCGGTCTGGAACGAGCCGGACCCGGACGCGCGCCGCGCGGCGGTCGGCGAGCTGTGGGCCGAGGACGGTGCGCACCTCCTTCAGCCGCCTGAGCAGGTGGTGGAGACGGCGGCCGGCCTGGGGCTCGACCCCGTCTTCGAGGCCCGCGGGCATGACGCGCTGGAGGTACGGGTCAGGCTCGCGTACGAGGAGTTCGTGGCGCCCGGAGAGTTCACCTTCCGGCGTCGCAAGGACGTCGCGCGCGTGCACGACGTGGTCAAGCTCTCCTGGGAGATGGTGTCCACGAGCGACGGTGCGGTGGCGGGCGGCGGCACGGACGTCCTCGTCCTCGACGCCACCGGTCGGATTCGCGCGGACTACCAGTTCATCGGATGAGGGCACGACTGACGGAGTCCAGACCCACGTTCGGCTATCTGCTGCCCACCTTCGAGGCGGCCGACGAGCCGGGCCGGCAACTCACGTCGTTGGTGGAGCTGGGGGTTCGCGCGGAGGAGGTGGGCTTCGACGCCGTCTGGGTGCCCGACAGCCCACTCGTCTACGGTCTGCCCGACCCGGTGGTCGTCCTGGCCGCCTTGGCGGCGGCGACCCGACGAGTCACCTTGGCGACCGGCATGTTGCTCGGGGCGCTGCGGCAGCCCGTACTTCTGGCGCACAGTCTGGCCACTGTGGACCGGTTGGCGACCGGGCGGCTGGTCGTCGGCCTCGGTTCGGGTTTCAGCGCACCGGAGACCGAACGACAGTTCGCCGCGGTCGGCGTGCCGTTCCGCGGCCGGGTCGGGCGACTGACCGAGACGATCACCGTGCTCCGTTCCCTGTGGTCGTCGCCAGGAAAGCCCGTCAGCCACGCCGGCCGGCACATCACGTTCGACGGCGTCACCCTCTCCCCGACGCCGCACACCCCGAACGGTCCACCGATCTGGCTCGCCGGCGCGGGCGAGGTCGCCGAGCGGCGGGTCGGTCGGCTGGCCGACGGCTGGCTGCCCTACCCGCCGACGGCGACGAACTACGCGGAGGGTTGGGCCCGCGTGCAAACCGCTGCCGAGGCCGCCGGCCGCGCGAGCCCACCGACACCGGGTCTCTACGTCACCGTGGCACTCGACCCGTCGGCCGACGCGGCTCGTCACCGGCTGCGAACGACCATCGAGCGGTGGTACGGCCGACCCTTCGACGCCGTGTCCGCGCGACAGGCCACCTTCGGGGGCACTCCGGCCGATCTGCGCGACTGGCTCGCGCCGTATCTGCGAGCCGGGGTGCGGCATGTGGTCCTCCGCGCTGCCGACGAGCGGCCACGGCGCGCACTCGAGACCGTGGCCGCCGCACTCCCGCTCCTCACCTGACGCCGGCCCATCGAGTGGTCACGAGGGGTCAGGCGGCCTGGGTCGAACCAGCGTCGCGGGTGAGGATCGTGGCGCGGAGGGCCTTCTTGTCCACCTTGCCCACCGGGGTCAACGGGAAGTCGGCCACGATCTCCAGGCGTTCCGGGTGCTTGAACTTCGCCACGCCCTGGTCCGCGAACAGGGCGCGGACCTCGGACAGGGTGAGCTTCTGTCCATTGTGGAGCACCACGCACACGCACACCAGCTCGCCGTACACCGGGTCGGGCAGGGCGATCGCGGTCGAGCGGCGGACCGCGGGCAGCGCGTCCACCACCGCCTCGACCTCCGGGGCGGAGATCTTCTCGCCGCCCCGGTTGATCAGGTCCTTCACCCGGCCCTCGACCACCAGGTTGCCGCTCTCGTCCCACCGCACGAGGTCGCCGCTGCGGTACCAGCCGTCGGGGGTGAACGCCCTGGCGTTGTGCTCGGGCGCGCGGAAGTAGCCGCGCGGGGTGTACGGGCCTCGGGTCAGCAGCTCGCCGGTGCCGCCAGGAGGCACCGGGTCGCCGGCCTCGTCGACCAGCAGGATCTCGTCCGCCGGGGAGATCGGGCGACCCTGGGTCCGGGTGATCGCGTCGGCCGGGTCGTCCGGCCTCGTGTAGTTCAGCAGCCCCTCGGCCATCCCGTACACCTGCTGCAACGTCGCGCCCAGCGACGGGCCGATCCGAGCGGCGAACGCGGGATCCAGCACCGAGCCGCCGACCTGCACCAGCCGCAGGGAGGACAGGTCGTGGTCACCGGACAGCGCGGCCTCGACCCAGCGTTGCGCGATCGCCGGCACCAGCGACGTCACCGTGGCCCGCTCCCGCTCGATCAGCGGGAACGCCACCTCCGGCTTCGGCGAGCGCAGCATCACCACCCGGCCGCCGTGGGTCAGCGTGGCGAGGATGCCCGGCGAGCCGAGCGGGAAGTTGTGTCCCATCGGCAACGTCACGAGGTACACCGTGTCCTGGCCGAACCCGCACACCTCGCCGCTCTGCCGCGCGTTGTACTCGTAGTCGTCGTGTGTCCTGGCGATGATCTTCGGCGTGCCCGTGGTGCCACCGGAGAGGAGGAACAACGCCACCTCGCCGGGATCCGGCGCGCCCGCGTCGAGCCGGGCGCGCAGCCGGGCCGGGTCCTGCCACCGCTCCAGCAGCGACCGGAGGTCCACAGTGGACCCTGTAGTGGGTTCCGTGGCCTCGCCGAGCACGATCACCGAGCGCACCGACGGCAGCGAGTCGGCGAGGTCAGCGGCCATCCGCTGGTGGTCGAACCGCTGCCACCGGTCGGGCACGACGATCGCCTTGACCTCCGCCAGCTCCGCGAGGCAGCGCAGCTCGTGCTCCCGGTGCGCCAGCAGCGCGAGCACCGGCGCCACCCCGATCCGCTGGCAGGCCAGGAAGAGGGCGAGGAACTCCCAGCCGTTCGGCAGCTGTACGAGGATGTTGTCCCCGTTGTGCAGCCCCAGGTCGAGCAGGTGGTCGGCCAGCGCGTCGGCGTACTCGGCCAGCTCCCGGTAGGTGACCACCACGTCGCCGTCCACCACCGCCACCCGGTTGCCGTCCCGGTCGGCCCACGTCCACATCCAGTGGCCGAGCGGCTTGCCCCGCCAGTAGCCCTGCCGCACGTACCGGTCGGCCAGCTCCGCCGGCCAGGGCGTCACACCGTCCCGCTTCATGTTCCTCCCGTCACGCCGCGACCGCGGGCGGCAGCGGCGTCTCCGGCTCGTCGTCACCGGTGCCGGCGCCCCGGTCGGGCGCGAGCAACTCGGCGAGGAAGTCGCTGATGGCCTGGACCGTCGGCCGGTTCCACAGCAGCGTGGCCGGCAGGCTCACCCGGAACCGCCGCTCCAGCCGGTTGCGGATGATCTGCGTCATCACCGAGTCGAGGCCCATCTCGATGAGCGGGCGGCGCACGTCCAGCTCGTCGACCGCGAGCTTGATCTCGCTCGCCACCTCGCCGGAGACCTCCGCGATCAGGTACTCGCGCAGCTCGCCGTCGCGCAGGTCCGCCCACGGCGCCCCGCCCGCGGCGGGAGCCGCGGGCTCCTCGCTGGTCAGCTCACCCAGCAGCGCGGGCCGCCTCATCCCGGGCAGCAACGGGATGGTCCGCAGCACCGCGACGTGCGCGACGTCGTGCCGGGCGGCGTACTCCCAGGACCGGAACGCCTCCGCCGCGGTGATGTCCGCGGTGCCGCGGGCCGACAGCTCCGCGTCGATCGCCGCCGACGAGGTCGACATCCCGAGCCCGCGCCAGGACGTCCAGCCGAGGCTGATCGTGTCGGTCCGCCCGCCGGCCCGCCGGTGCGTGGCCAGCGCGTCGAGCACCGCGTTGCCGGCCGCATAGCTGGTCTGCCCGGGCAGGCCCAGCAGCAGGCCCGCGGAGGAGAACAGCGCGAGGAAGTCCAGGCTCCCCGGCGGGAACAGCTCGTGCAGCACGAGCGCACCCGCCACCTTGGGCCGCATGACCGTCTCGAGCGACGCCGCGTCGACGTCGACCGCCATCTTGTTGTCCAGCACGCCCGCCGCGTGCACGACACCGCGGATCGGCGGCAGGCCGAGCTCGTTCGCGGACAGCACCCTGGCGGCCTCCGCCCGGTCGGCGATGTCCAGCGCGACCGTGCGGACCGTGACGCCCGCGGCCTCGAGTGCCTTGACCGCCTCGATCCGCTCCACGAGAGCGGGGTCGGTGACCGTGTCCCACGTGGGCCGCGGCGGCAGGCCCCGGCGCCCGGCGAGCACGAGCCTGCGCGCTCCCCGACCGGCCAGCCAGTGCGCCACCTCCAGGCCCAGGACGCCCAGGCCACCGGTGACCAGGTAGGTGCCGTCCGGCCGGCAGGACACCGACGGCCGGTGCGGGGTGCCGTCGACCGGGACCAGCCGCGCGACCTCGATGGCGGCCTGGCGCAAGGTGATCACGTCGTCCTTGGGCCGCGTGGCGAGCACCCGGCGCAGCATGCCGACCGAGCCGAGCGGGTCGGCCGCGTCGAGGTCGACGATGCCACCCCACAGCTCGGGGTACTCGCCGGCCAGCACCCGGCCGACGCCCCAGAGCGCACCGTCGCCCACCCCGGTGAGCCGGCGCGCCTCCCGGACGCCGCGGGTGAGGCACCACACCGCGGGCTGACGCTCCCAGGTGGACAGCAGCCGCACGGTCCTGGTCAGCAGCCAGGTCGCGGCGAGCGACCTCGGCCACGTCTCCTCGGCCCGCTCGGGGACGACGAGGACCGCGGTCGACGCCGTGATCCGCGCACTGTCCAGCTCGGACGGTTCGGCCACCGCGTGGCACGGCACACCCGCCTCCGCGAAGGACTCGCCGAGCTCCGCGGCCAGCCCACGGTCGCCGACGAACACCACCTGGTCCGGCTCGCGGGTCCGCTTCGGCAGCTCCAGCTCCCGCCAGGTGACCTCGTGCACCAGCCGCCGCGGACTCGCCGGGGCGCCGATGTCGCCGTCCAGCACGCCGTAGCGCAGCCCGCCGAGCGTGGCGACCACGGTGCCGTCCGGCGAGGCGATGCGCACGTCGACCGTGTCGGCCGAGCCGCGCTGCACCCGCACGCTGATCACCGCCTCGGCGGGCGGCCGGCCCCCGACGCTCACCTGCCGGATGTGCGCCGGCATGCGCAGCGTGGCCGGGCCGGCGAACACCACGGAGGCCGCGGACAGCGCGGCGTCCACGATGGACGCCCAGGTCTTCGGCAGGTTGCCGGTGGGGTCGGCCACCACGCGGACGAACAGCTCGCCGGCGCCGCGCCGGATCCGGTTGATGCGCCACGGGAAGCCCATGGCCGCGACGCCGATCGAGGCGAGCCGGTCGACCACGTACTCGGGGTCGAGCCGCTCGGTGCACCGGCTGCGCAGCTCCTCGAGGTTCAGCGTGAGGTCGCCGCCGAGGTCGGCCACCGCCGGCACCACCGCGGTCGTGTGGGTGAGCCACCCGGAGTCCTGCTCGGAAGCCTCGTCCGGCAGCCGAGAGCTCAGCCGCAGGGTGCCGTCCATCTGGACGACCTGCAGCTCCCGCGCGGCTGCCACGGACACCGGCACGCGCAGCGACACGTCGGTGAGCACG
Organism: Actinophytocola sp.; assembly: GCF_009379765.1. Classification (GTDB taxonomy): domain Bacteria; phylum Actinomycetota; class Actinomycetes; order Mycobacteriales; family Pseudonocardiaceae; genus Actinophytocola. Next base: position 22,801 of record NZ_WHTD01000047.1, read on the forward strand.
TGCCCGCCGGACGCGGCGAAGAACGTGTTGAGCAGCACCGCGGCCGGGATGATCTCGGTGCCCTGCACCGGGTGGTCGCCCGGGTAGGGCCGGCTCGAGTGGTCGAGCCGGGTCTGCCACAACCGCACCGACGAGGTGCCGTTGACGGTCAGCGGCGAGCCGAGCAGCGTGTGGCTCTCCTCGTCGTGCAGTCGCGTGTGGACACTGGACGGCGCGGGCACCTCGACCCGGTAGTCCCGGTGCTGCCACGCGGTCACCGGCAACGGGACGAGCCGCCCGCCGGGGAACGCCGCGGACCAGTCCACCGGCACGCCGGTGCAGTGCAAGGTGCCGAGGTTGTCCAGCAGCGTGGTCTGCTCCGGCCGGTTGCGGCGCAGCGTGTGCGCGACCACCGCGCCGTCGATCCCTTCCGCGGCAAGGACCTCGTTGATCGAGTACGCCACCACCGGGTGCGGCGAGACCTCGACGAACGCCCGGTACCCGTCGGCCAGCGCGGCACTCACCGCGCCGGCGAAGCGGACCGGGTTGCGTAGGTTCCCCGCCCAGTAGGCGCCGTCGCGGGGCGCGGCACCGCGCGGGTCCTCCAGGGACGTCGAGTAGACCGGCAGCGTGGGCCCGTTCGTCGTCAGGTCGTGCGCGGCCGCGGCCAGCTCGTCCACCAGCGGGTCCATGTGGTGGCTGTGGAACGCGACGTCGGAGTTGACCCGCTGCACCAGCAGCTCCGGGTCGGCGTCCCACTGCTTCACCACCACGTCGAGCACGGCCGCGTCGCCGGCGACCACCGTCGAACCGGGGGCCGCGGAGATCGCCGCGCACACACCCTCGTGCCCGGCCAGGCGCCGCCGCGCCTCCTCGAACGGCAGGTTCACCATCGCCATGCCGCCGTCGCCCGCGACCCGGCGCAGCAGCATCGAGCGGCGGCAGCTCAGCCTGGCGCCGTCGGCGATGTCGAGCACGCCGGCCACGACCGCGGCGGCGATCTCGCCGACCGAGTGACCGATCACCGCGGCCGGCCGGATGCCCCGCTCGTACCAGACCTCGGCGAGCGCGACCTGCATGGCGAAGATCATCATCTGGATGCGGTCGGTGTCCCGCAGGTCGCCGTCGAGCAGTGCCTTCCGCGGCGAGACACCGGCCTCCTCCTGGAAGATCGGCTCCAGCTCGTCGAGCACCCGGCCGAACGCCGGCTCGGTGGCGAGCAGCTCGCGGCCCATGCCGATCCACTGCGAGCCGTGCCCGGAGAACACCCACACCGCGCCCTTCGCCGCGCCGTCCAGCGGCCGGCCCGCGGTGATCCCGTCACCCGGCTCGTCGACCTCCACCTGGCGCAGCCGGGCGATCAGCTCGGCCTGCCCGGTGGCGACGATCCCGGTGCGGTGCGCGAGGTGGCCGCGCCGGCGGGTCAGCGTGTAGGCGACGTCGGCCAGCTCCGCGTCCGCGGCGCGCAGCCCGTCGCCGGAGAGCCAGTCGGCCAGGCGGGCCGCGTACTCGCGGACGGCCTCCGGCGAGTTGCCGGACAGCGGGTACACCCGCTGCGCGGTGCCCTTGTCCAGCGCGGTGATCGGCTGCTCGGGGCGGGGAGCCTGCTCCAGCACGAGGTGCGCGATCGTGCCGCCGTAGCCGTAGCCGGACACGCCCGCGCGGCGCGGGCCTGCGGTGCTGGGCCACGGGGTGAGGTCGGTGACCACCCGCAGACCCGACTCGTGCCACGGGATGTCCGGGTTGGGCGTGTCGAAGTTGAGGCTCGGCGGGATGGCCGCGTGCTCGATGGCGAGCACGGCCTTGATCACGCCGGCGATGCCGGACGCTGCCTCGAGGTGGCCGATGTTGGACTTGACCGAGCCGATGAGGCAGGGCCGGTCGGCGGGGCGGCCGGAACCGTAGACCGCGGCGATGGCGGCCGCCTCGATCGGGTCGCCGGCCCGGGTGCCGGTGCCGTGTGCCTCCACGTAGTCCACCGACTCGGGCGCGACGCCGGCCCGCTCGCAGGCCAGCCGCAGCATCTGGGTCTGCGCCTCGCCGCTGGGCGCCATGATCCCGTTGGTCCTGCCGTCCTGGTTGACCGCGCTGCCGCGGATCACCGCGAGCACCCGGTCGCCGTCGCGGCGGGCGTCGGTCAGGCGCTTGAGCACGACCATGCCGCAGCCCTCGCCGCGGCCGTAGCCGTTGGCGGAGGCGTCGAAGGACTTGGAGCGGCCGTCGGGGGCGAGCGCGCCCGCGGTGTCCATCACCATCGTGAGGCCGGGCGCCACCATCAGCATCACGCCGCCCGCGATGGCGACCGGAGTCTCGCCGAGGCGCAGGCTCTGGCAGGCGAGGTGCAGCGCCACCAGCGAGGACGAGCACGCGGTGTCGACGACCATGCTGGGACCGTGCAGGTCGAGCACGTAGGAGACCCGGTTGGCCACCGCGCACATCGAGGAGCCGATGCCGGTCCACGCCTCGATGCGGGGCAGGTCCTCCAGGAGCTTGCGACCGTGGTCGTCGGTGTTGACGCCGATGAACACGCCCGCGTCGGAGCCCGCGAGATCACCGGGCACGATCCCCGCGTGCTCCAACGCCTCCCAGCTCACCTCGAGGGCCATGCGCTGCTGCGGGTCCATCAGCGTCGCCTCGCGGGGGGACACCCCGAAGAACGCGGCGTCGAAGGCGTCCACATTGGACACGAAGCCGCCGAGCCTGGTGAGCTTGCGGACCGCGGCGGCGTTCTCCGGCCCGGCCTCGTAGTGCTCCCACCGCCGCGGCGGCACCTCGCCGATCGCGTCGAAGGAGTCCACCAGGGAGTTCCAGAACGCCTCGGGTGAGTCGACGTCGCCGGGCAGCCGGCAGCCCATCCCCACGATCGCGATCGGCTCCGGTGCGTCCACGGGTCCTCCTCGGCAAGAGTCGACGAACAGGGCCAGTCTGCGGTGGGTGATGTCCCGGGAGCATCGGTCGGCGATCCCCTGCCGGCTGGGATCAACGCCCGCTCGCGGTCGGGTCGAGCACGCTGCCGCCGGCCCGTTTCCCCTGGTTGAATGGCTGTCATGACCGAGCAGGATGTCCTGGCGGTACTCGAGAGGTTCGCCGCCGCGGAACGCAAGGCAGACACCGACGCCCTCGACGGGCTGCTCGCCGCGGACTTCCTCGGCGTCGGCCCACTCGGGTTCGTGCTCACCAAGGACCAGTGGCTCGACCGCTACCGCAGCGGCGCGCTGGTGCCGGCCGCGTTCGAGCTGCGGGACGTCGGCGTCCGGCGGTACGGCGCGACCGCGGTCGCGCTGGCCGCCCAGAAGCAGGAGGGCAGCTACCACGGCCACCCGGCGAACGGCGAGTTCCGCGCCGTGATCGTGCTGACCCGCCAGGACAGTGATCCGGGCGCCGGCTGGGTGATCGTGAGCTGCCAGCTGTCCGGCCCGCTCGGCCCGCCTCCTGGCGCGCGGCAAGCTCAGTAAGCGATCTCGACCGTCCGCCGGAAGGTCGACGCGTCCGCGGCGTGGGTGAGGAGATAGTGCGCCACGTCCGCGCGGGAGATCGACCAGCAGCCGCGCAGCTTCTCACCCGATGCGGACCGGTACACGCCGGTGACCGCGCCCTTCGTCAGCCGGGCCGCGCGCACCAACGTCCAGTCCACATCGGACGCGCGCACCCGCTCCTCCATCAGCGCCATGTCCGCGTACGGCTTGGCGAGGATCCGGTGCAGCAGGAACCTCGCGATGAACCACTCGGCGACCCGCCGCGGCGCCGGGATCTCCAGCGACGACGTCGACACCACCACGAGCCGGCGGACGCCCTCGGTGCGCATCGCGTCGACGATGTTGGCGGTGCCCTGCGAGTAGACCGTGGTGGCGTGCCGGTGCATGCCGATGCCCAGCGCCGAGATCACCACCTCCGCGCCCTCGACGGCACGACCCACCGCCGCCGGGTCCAGGACGTCCCCGGCCACCACGTTGATCCGCGCCGCCGGCCCGCCCAGCGCCTCTGGTCGGCGGGCCAGCACGGTCACCTTGTCGCCGACATCGAGCGCCTGCTCGACCACGCTGCGCCCGGTGCCACCGGTCGCGCCGAACACGGCCAGCCGCATGGCTTTCTCCTGTGAGTCGGTCGCCCGTGACGCCACCCCGGTCGGGGCGGCGTCACGGGGATGGACGGGTCAGGCAGCCTGCTCGGTTGCCCCACCGGAAGCCGCGCGCACCGCGGCGACCAGGTCCGCGCGGCCCGCGCCCGGCAGCATCGGCGGCGGACCGCCGGCCAGCGCCGTGCCGACCCGTTCCTTGATCTCGTCGTTGGCGTACAGCTCGGCGGGCGACACCAGCGACATCATCACCTGCGCAACCCGGCGCCAGATCTCGACGTCCTTGGTGGACGCCGCGACGACCGTGCCGAACGTGACCACCCCGGGCGGCGGCATCTGCGGCCGCCCACCCTTGACGGTGGCCTCCCACAGCCCCGCCCGGCCGCGGTCGTTGGCGATCGACTCGCCGAGCCACGGGGCGAGCAGTGCCTTGCTGGCGCCGGCGAACCTCGCCGCCTGACCGCGGTCCACGGTCGGGTGCGCGGCGAGGGTGTCCACCAGCTCGAAGATGTGCGCCAGCGCCAGCGAGACACCCCGCCCGTAGGCCGGGTTGGTCGTGCACACCGAGTCGCCAAGGCCGTAGAAGCCGACCGGCAGGTCACCGGCGGGGTCGGCGAGGCGGGAGCTGTTGTCCAGCCCGCCCATCGCGTACACCGGGGAGATCGGCTCGGAGTTGCCGGGCGCGACCCATCCGGCGAGCAGGGGGGTGGCCCTGATCGCCGCGGTGAACGCTTCTTCGGTGCGCAGTGCCTTCATCTCCTTGTCGTCCGGCAGGACGCCGAGGGAGATGGAGAACGTGTCGCCGTCGCCGAGGAACAGCACGGCGGTGTAGCTGTCCCACAGGCCGCCGGCGCCGAACCCGCGGTTGAGCGGGCCGGGCGGCGCCGGGGTCAGCCGGCGGTAGTAGCGGGTGTAGTAGGTAATCCGGCAGCTCTCGCTGGTCTGCTCGGGCACCGGGAGGCCGGCGGCGCCGAGCCACTGCGCGGCGGCGGTCTTGCGGCCGCTCGCGTCGAGCACCAGGTCGGCGGCGATCTCCCTGCCGTCGTCGAGGCGCACGCCGGTGACCCGGCCACCCCCGGCGACGACCCCGCGGACCGTCGCGCCGGACCGGACCGACACGCCCGGCCTGGCCAGCGCTCGGTCCCGCAGCACCCACTCGAACACCGAGCGGCGGCTGGTGAGCATGTTCAGCTCGGCGTCGGAGGGCGTGCGCTCGAAGTCGCCCAGCATCGGCGGTGGGAAGTCGGCCAGGTTGACCTTGCCCGCGCCCGCGGCCACCAGCGCCTCGTACACGTCCGGCAGCCGGTCGCGCAGCAGGTTGGTGCCCCGCGAGCCGAACGCGTGCGAGTGCGCGGCCTGCGGCACGGTCGGCCGCACCCAGCCGCCCGCCGCCTCGTCCAGTGTGGACGGTGGGGCGGCGGCCTCGCGCTCGACCAGCTCGACCTCGTGGCCCGCGTCGGCCAGCGCCGCCGCGGCGGCGAGCCCGGTGACGCTGGCGCCAACAGCGATGATCTTCATGGGCTCACGCGTTCCAGAACTCGTCGACGGCGTACACGTCGTTCGGGTAGGTCCAGAACTCCTTGATCTTGCCGGCCACGATGCGCGCCACGTTGATGAACGGCATCTCCAGCACGATGCCCTTGCGCTCGTAGCGGGTGTGCAGGATGGCGAACGCGTGGTTGTCGCTCGCGCCGATCTCCGTGACCTCCATGTGGAGGTTTCCGTTGGTCAGCTCCCACATCTTGTTGGCGAACGCGGTGGAGTCCTCGATGCCCACGTGCTCACCCGACAGCGGGTTGCGGCCCGGGTAGTGGTGCACCGAGTCCTCGTGCCAGTAGGTGCCCGCGGTCTCCACGTCGCCGGCCCCGAAGGACGCGTACACCTTCTCCATCAGCTGGACGTTCGGGTGGTCGGACATTGTTCGTCTCCTTAGTGGACGGTCAGGACGCTTTCGACAGGGAGGCCGGGAGGGTGGCGCGCGCCGCGTCCGCGATCTTGCCGGCGTTGGGCGGGAACGCGTCCTCGAGCACCGGGCTGAACGGCACCGGCGCGTGCGGACCGGTGACCGTGCGGACCGCCGCGGACAGCGAGCCGAACCGGTGCTCGGCGACGTTGCCGGCGATGTCGGTGGCGATCGAGCAGCGCGGGCTCGACTCGTCGACGACGACCAGCCGGCTGGTCTTCTCGACACTCGCGTACACCGTGTCGAAGTCGAACGGCGAGAGCGTGCGCGGGTCGACGACCTCGGCCTCGACCCCCTCCGCGGCGAGCCGCTCGGCGGCCCCGAGCGCCTCGTTGACCATCCGTCCTATCGCGACGATCGTGACGTCGCCACCCTCGCGCACGACCTTCGCCTCGCCCAGCGGGATCGTGTACCGCTGCTCCGGCACCACGCCGCGGCTGCCGAAGTAGAGCATCTTGTGCTCGAAGAAGACCACCGGGTCGTCGTCCTGGATGGACGCCGCGAGCAGGCCCTTGGCGTCGACCGGGTTGGACGGCGCGACGACCTTGAGCCCGGGGATGTGCGCGAACAGCGAGTAGAGCGACTGGGAGTGCTGCGCGCCGCGGCGCATCCCCGTGCCCCACATGGCCCGCAGCACCAGCGGCACCTTGGCCTTGCCGCCGACCATGTAGCGCAGCTTCGCGGCCTGGTTGAGGATCTGGTCGAAGCAGACCCCGGCGAAGTCCACGAACAGCAGGTCGGCCACCGGGCGCAGGCCCGTGGCGGCGGCGCCGACCGCGGCGCCGACGAACGCCGCCTCGGTGATCGGCGCGTCGAACACCTTGTCCGGGAACTGGTTGTGCAGCCCGCGGGTCGGGCCCCAGGCGTGGCCGAGCGTGCCGTCGCAGCCGGTCCCGCCGATGTTGTCCTCGCCGAACACGACCACCGACGGGTCCGCGGCCATCTCCTGCGCGAGCGCCTCGTTCAGTGCCTCCAGGTAGGACAGCACGCGGGGCTGTTCCGCCTCTCCGGAATTAAAACTTGTGGTCACCTTGGTTCACCTCGTCCGGTTCGGCACGTACTTGTGGCCGGTTTGCGTCCCGTTCCCCTTGGGTTGCGGTTCGCAGATACGCGATTCGTCAAGTGCGGTCATGGCTGTCTCTCAGTACGTGACGTAGACGTCGGTGAGCAGCTCGGCCAGGTCGGGCGCGGGCGCGGCCTTCGCGTCGGCGACGGCCACCTCGACGGCCGCATCGACCGTCACGTCGACGGCCGCGAGGTCGTCGGCGGGCAGCTCGCTCGCGGCCGCGAACCTGTCGAGGCAGTCGGCGTCGGCGCGCAGCCGCTCGACCTCGCCCTCGCCCCGGTAGCCCTGCTGGTCGAAACCCTCCATGTGACCGAAGAACCGGCCGGCCTTGCACTCGATGAGCGACGGGCCGCCGCCGGTGCGGGCCCGCTCGACCGCGGCCTCGGTGGCCGCGCGGACCGCGAAGTAGTCCGTACCGTCCACAATGGTCGCGGGCATGCCGTACGCCTCGGCCCGGCGGGCCACGTCCAGCCCGCGCAGGTGGTAGCGGGTGCCGGTGGCCTGCGCGTAACCGTTGTCCTCCACCACGAACACCACCGGCAGCTGCCAGACCGTGGCGAGGTTGAGGCTCTCGGCGAACGAGCCCTGGTTGGCCGCCCCGTCACCGACGAACGCGACCGACACGTGCGTCTTGTCCAACACCTTGGCCGACAGTGCCGAGCCGCAGGCCAGCGGCGCACCACCGGCGGCGACCCCGTTCGCGCCGAGCATGCCGCGCTCGAAGTCGGCGATGTGCATCGAGCCGCCCTTGCCGTTGCACGAGCCACCCGCCTTGCCGTACAGCTCGCGCATCATCTCGTTGATGTCGCAGCCCTTGGCGATCGCGTGGCCGTGGCCGCGGTGGGTGCTGGCGATGTAGTCGCCCTCGGCCAGCGCCCCGCAGACCCCGGCGGCCACCGCCTCCTGACCGGCGTAGAGGTGCACCGCCCCGGGCAGCTCACCGGTGGTGAACTCCGTGTGGACCCGCTCCTCGAAGGCGCGAATGGTCCGCATCACCCGGTACGCCTCGATCAGTTCCTCGCGGCCGAGCGCGCCGGCGGATTCTGTCGCCATGGGACGGTTTCCTTTCCGAGTTCCCGCGGGATTCGTGCTGTCGCCTTCGCCGAGGCTAGGTCGATCTGCGGCGGATCCGGGGAAAGGTCGAGCCGCCCTCGACCGCGTGTGCCGGAGCACTGTCAGGTGCTCGTCAGCGAGGTGTCGACGTACTGTGGGAACGAGCCCATCCGACAGGAGGTCCAGGTGCACACCAGCGACGACTCGCGGATCGAGACCCTCGCCGTCCACGCGGGCGAGCGGGTGCCGGGGCCCGACGGCTCCGTGGTGTTCCCCATCTACCAGGGCACGGTCTACACGTCCGAGCCCGGTGAGAGCTACCACGACATCAAGTACCACCGGCTGAACTCGACCCCGTCGCAGGTCTACCTGCACGACAAGCTCGCCGCGCTCGAGGGCGCCGAGGCCGCGCTCGCGACGGCGTCCGGCATGGCCGCGGTCACGACGATCCTGCACACGCTGCTGCACGCCGGCGACCACCTGCTCGTCGGCGACGTCCTCTACGGCGGCACGCACAACTTCCTCACCGGGCACGCCGAGGCGCTGGGCCTGAGCTACACGATGGTCGACCCGCACCAGCCGGACACCTGGGCCGCGGCCAAGCGGCCCAACACGAAGGCGTTCCTCGTCGAGACCATCACCAACCCGCTGATGCGGGTTGGCGCGCTGCGGGAGGTCGTGGCGTTCGCCCGGGCCGAGGGCCTGGTCAGCGTCGTGGACAACACGTTCGCGAGCCCGGTCAACTTCCGCCCCGTCCCGGCAGGCTTCGACCTCGTGTTCCACAGCGCCACCAAGTACCTCAACGGCCACTCCGACCTGGTGGCCGGCGCGGTCGCGGGCTCGGCGGCACTGGTGGACCAGGTGCGCAAGGAGCTCAACATCTACGGCGCCAGCCTCGACCCGCAGGCCGGGTTCCTGCTGGCCAGGGGCCTGAAGACACTCGCCATCAGGGTCCGGGCGCAGAACGCGAACGCCCAGGCGCTGGCCGAGTTCCTCGCCGCCAGCGGCAAGGTGGCGACGGTCAACTACCCGGGCCTGGCCGACCACCCGGACCACGCGCACGCGGCCGAGCTGCTGTCCGGCTTCGGCGGCATGCTGAGCTTCCGGCTGGCCGGCGGCGTGGAGGCGGCCGACACACTGCTGGACGCGCTGCGGCTGCCGGCGGTCGCGCCGTCGCTCGGTGGCGTCGAGTCGCTCGTCACCCGCCCATCCCTCACCTCGCACGCCGGCATGAGCCAGGAGGACCGCGCGAAGGCAGGCGTGACCGACGACCTGATCCGCTTCAGCTGCGGCATCGAGCACGTCGACGACCTGCTGGAGGACTTCGCGCAGGCACTCGACAAGGTCTAGCCGGGGTGGACCTGGACGTGCCGGCGGCCCGCGCCCGCTGCGCGGCGGCGCGCGTGGCCCGGCTCGCGACGGTGGACGGCGGCGGTCGCCCGCACCTGGTGCCGGTGACCTTCGCCGTCCGCGGCGACGTGGCGGCGATCGCGGTCGATCACAAGCCGAAGCGCACCACCGAGCTCAGGCGGCTCGCCAACATCGAGTCCAACGACCGGGTGAGCGTCCTCGTCGACCACTACGACGACCAGGACTGGACGCGGCTGTGGTGGGTGCGCGCGGACGGTACTGCCCGGGTCCTGCGCGGCGACGACCGCGACGAGCCGATCGGCTGGCTCGTGGCCAAGTACCCGCAGTACCGGGCCCGGCCTCCCGCCGGCCCGGTGATCCTGATCGAGGTCGAGGTCTGGCGCGGCTGGGCGGCCGCCGGCTGATCCCTCGGGCCCGGGAGTCGCGCCGCGTGACGTCGTCTGGCATTGTTTATTTCGTACGCAGTAGAGCTCGCGGGGGCGGAACCATGACCGACGCACCGCCCGTACCTGCCCGTTCGACCCGCCGGAGGAGCTGCGGGCACGCGCCGAGCGGCCGCTGTCCCGGCTGCGCTTCACGGACGGCTCGCTCGGCTGGCTGGTGACCGGGTACGCCGAGGCCCGCCAAGTGCTCGCCGACCCCCGGTTCTCCGCCCGGCTCGACCTGGCCGGCTCGGCGATCCGCCGGAACGCACCCGACGCGGGGCCGCCGGGCGCGTTCCTGTTCATGGACCCGCCGGACCACACCCGCTGTCGCAAGCCGCTGACCGGCCGGTTCACCGTGCGGCGGATGCGCCTGCTCGAGCCGAGGATCGCCGAGACCGTCGAGGCGACGCTGACCGCGATGGAGCGCGGCGGCCCACCGGCCGACCTCGTGACCCAGTTCGCCCTGCCGGTGGCGTCGCAGGTGATCTGCGCGCTGCTCGGCGTGCCGTACGCCGGGCACGAGGCGTTCGAGCGGCAGTCGCTGGACATGGTCGACCCGACGAAGGACGAGGCCGAGCGGGCCGCCGCCGGCGAGGCGATGTTCCAGATGCTGCACGCGCTGGTCCGGCACAAGCGCGCTGAGCCGGCCGACGACCTGCTCAGCGGCCTCACCGGGAGCGATCTGGACGACGTCGAGCTGACCGGGATCGCGATGGTGCTGCTGTTCGCCGGCCACGAGACGAGCGCGAACATGCTCGCGCTCGGCACGTTCGCGCTGCTGCGCCACCCCGACCAGCTGGCCGCCCTGCGCGCCGGCGAGTCCGATGTGGACGATGTGGACGGTGCGGTCGAGGAACTGCTGCGGCACCTGAGCATCGTGCAGTACGAGGTGAACCGGGCGGCACTCGCCGACGTCGAGGTGGCCGGCGAGACGATCAGCGCCGGGGAGAGCGTGCTGGTGTCGCTGCCGCTGGCCAACCGCGACGGGGACCGCTTCCCCGACCCCGACGAGCTGGACCTCACCCGCGCGACCGGCGGGCACCTGGCGTTCGGGCACGGCGTGCACCAGTGCCTCGGCCAGCAGCTGGCCCGGATCGAGCTGCGCCTCGGCTGCACCACGCTGCTGCGCCGTTTTCCCGACCTTCGCCTGGCGATCCCGGCCGAGGAGGTCCCGCTGCGCACCGGCCGCGGCATCTACGGCGTCGACCGCCTCCCGGTCGCCTGGTGAGCGGTCGTCAGGCGAGCAGGCCGAGGGCGCGGAACCGGTCGAGCATGGCGTCCCGCGACAAGGCGCCGGCGAGGAGGAGCGGTGTGTCGGCGTCCAGCTCGCGCAGCGACGTGAGCAGCCGGTCCGCGCGGGGGTCCGCCCGGCTCAGGTCCGCCACGACAACCGTGTAGCCGCCGTCGGCGAAGTGGTCCAATGCCTCGTCGACGTCGCCGACGACATCGGCCGGGACGGCGAGCCGGTCGAGGACCGCCGCGTTCGGCCCGTTCCGGTCGCCCACCCACAGCACCGGCGGCCCCGGCTCGGGGTCGGGCTCCGGATCAGCGAGGCCCTGCGCCTGCATGGCCTTGAGGTTGACTCGGTCGAGCAGCCGGGCGACCGGCTTGGCGAACACCACCAGGCCCACGAGCAGCAGCATCAGCGCCAGGCCCATGACCATGTTGGTCACCGGGTTCGGGTGGGCGAACCGATCGGCCAGCACGGCTCAGCTGCCCCGGATGGCTGACTCGACCGCGGCCACCTGGTCGGCCAGCAGGCCTACCGCGCCGATCGCGCGGGACATCGGGTCGTCGCCCGAGCCGCCGAGGGCCTTCTCCCGGAGGTAGCCGGCCTTCACCTCGGACCAGCGGGTTGCCTGTTCCGGGGTCAGGGTGCCGCGCAGCTCGGCCAGCTTCAGCAGGTTCGCCTCCGCTCCCGCGGTGAGGGTCTGCGCCTCGCCGAGGTAGTGGTCGTCGATCACCGACTCCAGCTCGGCGTCGTTCATCACCGGGACGATCCGCTCGGCCAGCTTGTTCATGTTCCGGTACGAGCCCTGCAGCTGGAACGGCGGCTCGGTGCGGGACGCGTCCGCCTGTGCGGCCGAGGCGATGTAGGCCTGGTTGTTGGCCAGCACCACCTGCTGCACCCGCGACAGCTTGCGCAGCACCGAGAGCACCTGGTCCAGCTCGACCGACGAGTACGCGTGCGACAGCTGGTCCGAGCGCACCGACTCCTCACCCCGAGCAAGCCGCACCAGCAGCTCGATGTCCGCACGCTCCCGTGTGGACAGTGGGGCCAGCACGGCGTTGGACGTCAGCGAGTTCTCGACATAGCTCAACGCGAACAGCACTTCCCGGCCGGACAGCACGTCGCCGAGGTTCCACACGTCCGCGCGGTTGGCGAGCATGTCCGGGATCCGGAACCGCTTGCCCTGCTCGGTGTACGGGTTGCCGGCCATGCACACCGCGAACCGCTTGCCACGCATGTCGTACGTGCGGGTCCGACCCTGCCAGACCCCCTCCATCCTGCGCTGCGCGTCGCACAGCGAGATGAACTTCTGCAGCAGCTCCGGGTTGGTGTGCTGGATGTCGTCCAGGTACAGCAGCGCGTTGTTGCCCAGCTCCAGCGCGAACGAGATCTTCTCGATCTCCTGGCGCGCGGTGGCGTTGGGCGCGTCGGCCGGGTCGAGCGAGGTGACCTCGTGGCCCAGCGCAGGCCCGTTGACCTTCACGAACACCAGCCCGAGCCGGTTCGCGACGTACTCCATCAGCGTCGTCTTGCCGTAGCCCGGCGGGGAGATGAGCAGCAGCAGACCCATCTGGTCGGTGCGCTTGGCGTCGCCGACCGCGCCGAGCTGCTTGGCCAGGTTGTCGCCGATGAGCGGCAGGTACACCTCGTCGAGCAGCCGGTTGCGCACGAACGCGCTCATGACCTTCGGCTTGAACTCCTCGAGCCGCAGCCGCTCGCGCTCGCGGGTGACCAGCTCGTTGCGGAGCCGCTGGTAGGCCCGGTACGCGGGCACCTTGGACACCTGGAACTCGCGGGTCCGGGTGAGCACCTCGTCGAGCCGCAGCGGGAGCTTGCGATCGACCACCCGCGGGTGCGACCCGAGCAGCCCCTCCACCGTGGCCGACAGCGTGGCCGACGAGTCGTGCCGCGGCAGCTCGCACAGCACGAGCGCCACGGCTTCGGGTAGGTCGTCCGTCGCGAGACCGTCCACAGTGGGAAGGAACGCGGACAGCCACGCCCGCACCAGCTGGTGCCGGGCCGCGAGATCGTCACCGAGCGCGCGCAGGTCGCCGTCGAGCTCCTTGCGGACGCCCAGCGCGCGCCGGAACTTGTCGACCATCGTGCGCGCGCCCGCACTCGTGACGAACCCGAGCGGCGTCGACGCCAGCTCCTCGAACAAGTACTCGGCGGCCAGCGCCGGCGGCTCGTCGAGACCCGCGCCGCGGTGGAACCCGCTCATCGCCGCCGACAGCTCGGCGCACAGCTCGGCGACCGCCGGCACCGGCCCGAACGCCGAGCGTGCCCTGGCGAGCGACCCGGCACGGGTCGACCAGAGCCGGCGGGTGGGCTCGTCGGCGCCGAAGCTCCAGAACAGCTGGGCCGCGGCCCGCGCGTCCGGCGGGTAGCGCAACAACCCGGCGCCCGCGTGCAGGCGCAGCAGCACCGAGAGGATCGCCGCGGCGTCGTGGTCGTGCACGCCGCGCTCGTAGCCCTCGTCGTAGCGGGACTCCGCCGCCTCGCGTACCAGGTCGAGCAGGTCCGCGGGCTCGTGCGAGGCGTCGGGCGGCACGTCGGCGAGAAGGCTCGTGGCGAGGTACTCCGCGCGGTAGACCTCGGCCGACTCGGACACCAGGATCTGGTCCCAGAACGGCTTGGTCGCCTCGAAGTCCTTGTCCCGCACGGGTTCCCGGAAGTCGGTGCCGGTGACCGCAAGCGACATCCGGCCGTCCTTGGGCACCAGCGTGAGGTCGATGGCCTGAGTGTTGACCGCGAACCGGTGCCGGCCCAGCCGGAGGGTCTCGCCGCCAGTTTTGTCGTCGCTGCCGAACAGGTCCGCGCGGTCCCGCAGCGACCGGCCGGCCTCCTGCCGCGCGGCCTTGATCCGCCCCGCCAGCTCCTCGGCGCGCACCGAGTCCTCGAGCGCGCGCAGCTCGTCGGCGACGCTGCGGACCTTCGCGACCATGGGGTCGGAGGCGAAGTAGGTGTTGATCTCGTCCAATGAGGACAGCGCGGCGACCCGCCGGTTGATGCTGGTGAGGACCCGCTCGGCGGAGTCGACCAGCCGGTCCGCGCGCCGCGCCCGCTCGTCGACCAGCGACTGCTTGCGCGAGGAGAACGCCTCGTAGACGTCGGTGCGCTTCTCGCCGAGCTCGGCGAGGAAGTCGTCGAACTCGGCGAACCGCGACTCCAGGTTCTCCAGCCGCAGCAGCAGCCTGCCGAGCTGCTCGGCACAGCGCTGCGGGGTGTCCGCCACCGCGAGCGCACCGGTGATCGCCTGGCCCAGCAGCGCGAACTCGGCGGCGAACGCGGCCCGCCCCTCGGTGGACAGCAGCGCCTTGCGCCGGCCGTCCAGCGTGGCCCGGGCACGGTTGACGCCGCCGAGCACCTCGCCGACCCGCTCCAGGATCTGGGTGCGCACGGTGGCGTCGGCGATGTCGAGCGACCCGACGACCTCGGTGACGATCTCCAGCCCGCCCGCCTGCTCGGCGAGCCGCTCGCCCACCGGGCCGGCCTCGGCGACCGTCTTGATCGCGTCGGCGTCGGCGACCAGCGCGTCGACCGTCCGGTGGTAGCCGGCGAACGCGTCCGGGCCGCGCAGGAACTCGACCGCCCGCTTGGCCGCGGCGCCCAGCTCGGACTCCAGCGTCGTGGCCAGCTCGTCGATCTCGGCGGTGTCCACGTACCGCAGCTCGCGCAGCGTCACCAGCCGGCCCTGCGCGCGGCGCAGCTCGGCGAGCTGGGCCACCCACTGGTCGGCCGACTTCGGCGCCTCGCCGCGAACCCGGCGCACCAGCGACGCGATCGCCTCGCCCGCCGCACCCAGCTCCTTGGCCGCGGTGCCGGTGAGCGACTGGACGTTCTCGAACTCGGCCAGCGCCCGCTCGGCGGTGGCCCGCACGTCCGCGACCGGGGTGCGCAGGTCACCCAGCTCGGACTCGCCGAGCCAGTGGTAGTTGTCGAACGCCCTGGCGCACGCGGCGATGAGGCCCTCGAACATGGCCGTCGACGGCGCCATCTCGCCGATCATGCGGGTGACCGACAGGCAGTCGGAGATGCCGCGTACGAGGTCCGCGTTGCCCACCCGCTCCAGCGGCCCGGTGCCCACCGGTTGCGACGCGGCGAAGCTGTCCGACACGTACGGCGTCTGCCACACCTGCATCGGGTGCACCCGGGTCGGTTCCTCGGACGTGGCCCGGAACGCGACCAGCGTGCCGTCCTCGAACAGGGAGTACCCGTGACACGGCAGCGGGGTGGCGACCTCCTTGCGGATCACGTTGTAGGGCAGCAGCAGCGTGCGCCCCTCCCGGCGGGCGTGGAACGCGTACACCACGTCCTCGCCGTTGGGTGAGCGGATGACCCGCTCGAACTCGAGGTCGTCGGTGTCGGTGTCGAAGGTGCGGGACGCGCCGGTGGCGAGGTAGTACCCGCCGGGGAAGATCAGGCCCTGGTCCTCGGGCAGCCGCTGGCACGCCTGGCCGATGCCGTCGAGCCGCACGACGCTCTTGGTCCGGGTGTTGAAGACCAGGTGGCGCCAGGTCGTCTCCTTGTAGGGCAGGATCTTCAGCAGGATCAGCGGGCCGACCATCGCGTAGCGCACGTCGGCGTCGGCGAGGCTCTGCAGCGGCTCGTCCACCGGCTCGCGGTAGATGCCCTCGCCGACCTCGGTGTTGTTCTCGATCTTGACGGTCAGGTCGCCGCCCAGCGTCTCGATGAAGACCTGGTGCTCGATCGAGATGTGCGGGAACCGGCCGAGGACATGGTGCTCGCGGGTGGTATCGACCCACTCGAAGTCGTGCGGTGGCGGGAAGACGTGATCGCGCTCGCCCGCGTTGTCGAGGTAGGAGATCGTGCCGCCGTCGCGGCCCCCGGCGCCGGCAGGCCCGGAACCGACCGCCCAGCGCAGCACCTTGATGTCCTCGGTGCGCGGGCCGGTCTGGAAGACCGCCAGCAGCTTGCCCTCGACCGGGCGCAGCTGTAGCAGCCGGGTCTCCCGGTAGTAGCGGTGCAGCTCGGTGAAGTCACGCCGGAACCGCTCGTCACGCAGCAGCTCGGGACGCTCGTCGGGGCCCGCGTCCTCGAACCGGAACGCGTCGCCGTCCCGGGTGAACCGGTGCAGCGAGAACACGTCGTCGACCGTGGTCTCCGGCTTGAGGCCGATGAACACGTTGTAGCCGAACAGCATCAGGCCGCCGGCCCCGTTGCCGTCGCCGTCCGGGACGGACACGATGTCGCGCGGCACGCAGTTGTGCTCGGTGCGGATCCGCTCGGCGCCGACGAGCCGCAGCTCGGTGCTCCCGAACACCTCGAGCCGCTGCGCGTTGAGCGCCTCGGCCCGCTTCGTGAGCTCGGCCGCCTGGGCGGCGAGCCGGGTCCGGAGCACCTCGTAGGTGCGCGCGTCCAGCCCGTCCTGTTCGGCCACTGCGGACCCCCCGGCCGGCTTGGCCGGGGAGTCCGTCACCGTGTGGGTCACTGCTTCGACGCGATGACGGCGGCCGGCGGCTCGGCCACGGTGACCGGGACGGCCGGCACGCCGTTCAGCAGCTCCTGGATGCGGGTCGCGTTCGGGCCGCCGTCCTTCATGAGCTTCATCAGCATCGCCGACATCGACAGGTTCTTCACGTCGTCACTGCCGAGCGAGGTCAGGATCTGCTTGACGTCGTCGGCGAAGTTGGCTTCGCCGTTGAGCCAGGGGCCCGCGAGCTTCTGCGCCACCTCGGAGTTCTCCACGAAGCCGTCGACGCCCTTGCCGAGTGCGATCGAGCCCATGAGCTTGTCGAAGAACACCGTGTCGCCGCCGACGATGTCGATGTCGGCCTTCTCCAGCCCCTTCGCGAGCACCGAGGCCTGCGCCGCGGCGACCTCACGCTGCGCCTGGATGCCGGCCAGCCGGACGTCCTTCTCGGTTTCGAGGCGGAGCCGGAACTCCTCGTGCCCGCGGGAGGCATCGTCCAGCGTGGCCATCGCGGCGGCCTTCTCGGTGAGGCCCTCGGCCTCGCCCTTGAGCTTCTCGCGCAGCGCGTCGGCGCCGGCCAGCGCCTTCTCCCGGATCACGATCGACTCGGCGCGACCCTCCTTCTCGATGACCTCGGCGCCGCGCTCGCGCACCTGCACGTCGGCCAGCCCCTCGGCGGCCGCCTCGGCCTGGATTCCCTCGGCGAGCCGGATCTTGGCGGTGGCGTCGAGCTCGGCGGCCTGCTGGCGGGCCTCGGCGAGCAGCAGCTCCTCGCGGGCCTTGAACTTGGCGGCGGCCTCCGCGGCCTCGGCCGCCTTGATGTCCTTGACCAGGCTCTCCTGCGCATCGGCCTCGGCCCTGATGACGATCGCCTGGCGGGACCGCTCGGCCTCCTCGACCGCGCGCAGCCGCTTGATGTTCTCCTCCTGCTCGGCCACGGTCTTGTCGACCGCGATCCGCTCCCGGACGACCTCGGCGACCGAGCGCTTCTCGACCTCGACCTCCTTGTCCTTGGCGGCGTTCGCGAGGGCGATCTCCCGCTCGCGGCCGACGACCTCGAGCTGGCGGTCCTTCTCGATCCGCTCGGTCTCGATCGCGATGACCCGCTCGCGGTTCTTCTCGGCGACCGCGACCTCGCGGGCCCGGTTCTGGTCCTGGACGCCGAGCTGCTCGTCGGTGCGCAGGTTCGCGGTCTGGGCCTTGAGCCGCTCCTCGGCGGCCACCTTGGCGGTCTCGGCCTCCTCCCGGGCACGCATGGTCTCGACCTCACGGTGCTGCCGGTTCTCCGCGTCGGCCTGCCGGCGCTCCAGCTCGAGGATGGCCTCCCGGGCGTCGACGTTCTGGCGGGTGATCTCCTTCTCCTCGTTGCGGGTGAACTCGTTGGTGCGCACGTGCTCGATCGCGGTGAGCTCGGTGATCTTGCGGATGCCCTGCGCGTCGAGGATGTTGTTGGTGTCCAGCTGCGCGAGCGGGGTCTGCTCGAGGAAGTCGATGGCCGCGTCCTCGAGGCTGTATCCGTTGAGGTCGGTGCCGATCACCTGGAGGATGCGATCCCGGAACTCGTCGCGCTTGGTGTAGAGGTCCACGAAGTCGAGGTGCTTGCCCACGGTCTTGAGCGCCTCGGAGAACTTGGCGTTGAACAGCTCCTGCAGCGTCACCTGGTCGCTGGCCCGTGCGGTGCCGATGGCCTGGGCGACCTTGACGACGTCCTCGACGGTCTTGTTGACCCGCACGAAGAACGTGATCCGGATGTCCGCGCGGATGTTGTCCCGGCAGATCAGCCCGTCCTGGCCGGTCCGCTCGATCTCGATGGTCTTCACCGAGATGTCCATCGTCTCCGCCTTGTGCAGCACCGGGAGCACGACCGCGCCGGTGAACGTGACGTGCACGTTGCGCACCTTGGAGACGATCAGCGCCTTGCCCTGCTCGACCTTGAGGAACAGGCGGCTGATGGCGATGAGGAGGATGAGCAGAACGGCGAGCACCACGCCGATCGCGATGAGGATTGGCTCCATCGTGGACCTTTCTTGATCAGGTGGCGGCCGGCGCGACCCAGAAGAACTCGCCGTCGGTGTCGTAGTCGAAGATCAGCGCCAGGCGGCCGGCGGTCAGCTCGTGCTCGCCGGTCTGGCGGACCTGGATGACCGCGGACGACCCGTCCGCGGCGGTGACCTCGGCCTGGCCGAAGTCGGTGGAGACCTTGCCGGTGCGGACGACGCACTCGCGCCCGATGAAGTCGGCGCGGGACGGCTCGAGGCCGGAGACGTAGAGCTTGCGCAGCGGCAGCGCGATGAGCCGCGCCGCGAGCAGCCCCACGACGATCGCGACGACGAGCACCCCGATGCCGAGTGCGGTCGCGAGCGCGCCGTCGAGGCCGACGAGCAGCAACCCGCCGACCAGGCTGACGAACCACGCGAAGATGATCAGTACGGAAAGGGAGACGGTGACCGGGACGCCGCCGAGCCCGAGCCCGTCGAGCAGGCCGCCGCCGTCGCCGTCGTCGCCACCACCGTCGTCCCCGCCGACGTCGTCCCCGCCCCCGACGTCGATGTCCAGCGTCCCGAGCACGACCAGCAGCCAGTAGAGAACGACGACGACGAGCAGGAAACTGAGGAGTACAGCGGGAAAGGACAGCGCGGCGTCGACGAACTCGCCCATGTGCAATGCCTCCCGAGCCCCACCCTCGGCATCCCGCCACCGGGTTGCCCGCGAGCCGCGAGCATACTCAGGCGGAATGCCCGTTCAGGAGCGGTTCGGTGAAAATGCGCGCTGTTGTGCGGGTATTTCCACCGCTAGTGTCGCGTGATCCTGAAACCTTTGCGTCCGCTGTGGATCAACGTGGCTCCTGGCAAGGCGGAGGAAAGCCGCTCGTACTGGATGTACTTGGGCTTTTCTCCAACGCATCCAGGGGCCGCGTTGGCCGCAGCGGCGTAAAGGTTTCAGGGTCACGCGATACTAGTGTCCCGTGGTTCTGGTTGCGTGGGCCGCAGCGGGCGCCAGGGGGCCAAGGGACACCAGGGTTACCGCGGCTGGCGCGCCCGCACCCCGGACAGCAGCGAGACACCCCCACCGGCGAAGATGACCTGCAGCGCGAGCTCGGTCCAGTCGACACCCGGCGTGTCCGCGACGCCGATGATGCCCGCCACCCCGGTGCCCGCCACGGCGGCCACGATTCCGACAAGAATGGTGACGAACAGTGACAGCTGCCGCTTTCCGGGGGCGATGAGCCGCCCGAGCCCACCGACAGCCGCCCCGAAGATGATGGCCGTAATGATCCCGGTGATCTCCACGAGAGCTCCCTCCTCCTGTGGGCGCCGGTCCACGGGCGCCCACATACCAGGATCGGCCCGCGGAGGCCCCGTGACATCGGGCATCACCCGGAGAGAACCCTGACCCGCGACCCGACCGACCACCGACATGGACATCGCCGAGGTCGAGGGCCGGTGGCCGGGCGCGCTAGAAGGACGTGCGGTTGTACTTCGCGAGGATCGCGCGGATCTTGTCGTCCTCGCGGTCCGCCGCGGGCACCAGCACCTCGGTGACGACGTCGGTCAGCTCGGCGAGGCGCTGGTGCAGCCTGCGCGTCTCCTGCACCTCGTGCTCGAGCTCGGTGACCCGGTCACGCAGCCGGCGCAGTTCCTCGTCCACGCCGACGACCCGGGCGAGCCGCTTGGCTTGCCGAAACACGATGTCCCGGGTCCCGGCACGCAGCCTCGTCTTCAGTGTTTCCATGTTGCCACCAGCCTGCATACGTGGGGGTCCTCGTTCTTGTAGACGGCCAGGCCGTATCCGGCCTCCCGATGCTCGATCTGCCCGCCGCGCTCCTCGATCTCCGCGACCACCACGTCGGGCTCGAGGTACTTGCGGAAGTGCTCGCCGAACTCCTTCTCCACACCGGCGTCCAGGCCGGTGCGGAACTCCAGGTAGAACTTCCCGCCCCGGCGCAGGCACATGCCCGCCACCCGCCACAGGTTGTGCCGGCCGAAGTCCTCGAGCGCGTGGATCAGGAAGCGCCCGTAGAGGATCGGCGGCGCGGCGCGGTGCGCAAGGTCGCCGCCCATGGCCAGGATCTGGCGGATGTCGTAGAGGTTGAACGTCTGGAACCGCGCGGGCAGGCCGTCCTTCTCCGCGAGGTTGCCGGCCCGCTCGGTGGCCGCGGGGATGTAGTCCAGGCCCAGCACGTCGTGTCCCTCGCGGGCGAACCACAGCGAGTCGCGGCCGGTGCCGGAGCCGATGTCCACAATGGCCGCGTCGGCGGGCTCCTGGTCGTGCACCCACTGCGCGAACGGCGACGGGTTGTCCGAGACGGCGGCGCTGGACCTGCCGAAGTAGAACGGCCACCAGTGCTGGCGGTTGTTGTTGTTGCCGCGGGCCCAGCCGTCGAGACGGCGGCGCACCCGGTGCGGGGTCTCGAACTTGAACGACGGGTCCGGGATGCGCCAGTGCGGGCCGTAGGTGATCTCCAGCAGCGCCTCGGGATCGGCCGGCGCGGTGATCTTGCGACCTTCGAGCTCGATCTCGCCCAGCGGCAGGATGACCTCCTGGCGGAAGGTGGTCGAGTGCACCTCGGGCATGAGGTAGAAGGTGTCCTCGACGACGAACCCGGCGAAGACGTCGATCGCCCGGCCGCCCTCCGGGTCCGGGACGATGACCTTGAAGTCGGCCGAGGAGAAGCGCCAGGTCCAGTAGCCGGCCTCGATCATCACCCGCTCGAGCGCGAACGACTCGCGGGCGACGTCGACCGGGCTGCGGTGCTCGCTGAGGTAGGCGACGTCGGCGTCGGAGTCGTGCGGGATGAACTTCCCGTCACGCACCGCGCCGAGCAGCGCGCCGAACGCGAGGAACGCGTCCACCCCGGCGCCCCGCATGCGGGCGAGCACGTCCTCGACGGCGTCGAGCAACGCGTCGACGGTGGCCTGGCCACGCTCGGCGAACGAGCACTGCATGTCGCCGCCCTTGTCGACGATGAGCGGCCTGCCCTGCCCGTCGACGATCTTGACGCGGTGGTCGCTGTCGTCGAACGCGTAGTCGCCGTCGAAGAGGGTCTCCTCGGAGAACCGCTCGCGGACGGTGACGTGGCCGGTGCCGCGCAGGAACGGCCTGAGGTTGACCGGCCAGGAGGCGAGCCTGCGCTTCCCGGCGGCCCGGGTGTCGCGGCCGGCGTGGAAGGACCAGACCCACTGGCCGTCGAACAGGACGTCGATGACCGCCTGCTGGTCGGCGGCGACCCGAACGCCGTCCCGATCGACGAGGGCTGCGCCGGCGGTGGTTGCGGAGGCGCTCCCGGCGGCGTCAGGGAGCGCGGGGCCTCGGCGGCTGTCGGTTCCAGGCATGATTCGCAGCACTCTAACAGCGCGTAAACGAAAGGTGGAATCCCCGTAAACCTGGTTGGCGCTCAGGCGACCGCGCGGATCTTGAACACCAGCACCGCGCCGGCAAGCCCCACGGCGGCCGCCAATCCGTACAGCACCGGGTACCCACCTAGATACGTGACGATCGGCGCCGCCAGTGCGGGCGCGAGGACCTGCGGCAACGCGTTCGCCACGTTGATGACGCCGAGATCCTTGCCCCGGTCGCCCGCCGCCGGGAGCACCTCGGTCATCAGCGCGAAGTCGACCGACGTGTAGACGCCGAACCCGAGGCCCAGCACCGCGGCCGCCACCAGCGCACCCGTCCAGGTCGGCCACGCGGCGAGCAGCAGCGCGGCCACCGCCATCACGATCCCGGCCCAGCAGACGAAGGTCCGGCGCCGCCCGACCCGGTCCGACCAGATGCCGCCGACGACCACGGTGGACAGCAGGGTGGCGGCGTAGATCCCGGTCAGCACGAACACGCCGCCGTCCGGGTCGTCGTGGTGGACCGCGTCCTGCAGGAAGTACAGGAGGTAGACGATCGCGATGCTGTTGCCCAGGTTCATCAGGAACCGGGTCAGCCAGGCCCAGCCGAAGTCCGGGAACCGCCGCGGGCTGACCCAGAACCCGCGCCAGCTGAACGCGGGCGGCTCGGTGATCACGGTGTCTCGCCGCAGTCCGAGGTACGGCACGGTCGCCACCAGCAGGAACGCGGCGCACACGAGGTAACCGGCGGCAAGCCCGCCGACTGCCGCCGCGAGGCCGGAGCCGGCCACGATGCCGAGCGTCTGCCCGACGCCGATCCACCCGCCGACCATGCCGCGCTGCCGGTGCGGCACCTGGTCGGGCACCGCCGCCACGAGCGCGGCGAACATCGCGTTCAGGGTCAGCTGCGCGAGGCACCAGCCGAGCGCCATCATCGCGATGTTCGGCGCGACGGCGAGCACGACCAGGCTCACCGCGCCGCCTGCCGCGCCGAGCGCGGTCCACGGCAGCCGCCTGCCCATGCGCCACGTCGTCCGGTCCGACAGCGCGCCGAACAGCGGGTTCGCCACCATCGACACGGCCGCGCCGAGCCCGACCACGAGGCCGAGCGCAAGCTCCTTGTTCGCTGGCGCGAGCTCCTCCGCCTGCTTGCCGAGCAGCACCTGGATCGGCCCGTACCAGGCGGTGAAGAGGCCGAGCCCGGCGAGTGACAGCAGCGCGGTCCAGCGTGCCGGGACCCGTTCCGTCGGCTCGGCCAGGGTGGTCAACGCTGGGCTCTGATCAGCTCGCGGTACCAGTGGAAGGAGTCCTTCGGCCTGCGCTCCAGCGTGTCGTAGTCCACATGGACCAGCCCAAACCGCTGCGAGTATCCGACCGCCCACTCGAAGTTGTCCACAATGGACCATACGAAGTAGCCGCGGAGGTCGATCCCGTCGTCGATCGCCTGCCGGGCGGCGCGTACATGCCCGTCCAGGTAGTCGATCCGCCGCACGTCGGCGACCCGACCGTCGTCGTCCGGGCCGTCGTTGTACGCGCAGCCGCTCTCGGTGACGTACACCGGCGGGAGCCGGTCGCCGTACTTGGCCTTGAGCGCGGCCAGGACCTCGCGCAGCCCGTCCGGCACCACCGGCCAGCCGAAGTCGGTGATCGGGTAGCCGTCGACCGGCGGGAACTCGAACGGGAGCCCGTCGGGCATGGCGACGCCGTCGATCACCGCGGCGGCGGTCGCCGGCTGCGGCGCGCCGACCCGGCTCGGCTGGTAGTAGTTGACGCCGTACCAGTCCAGCGGCGTGGAAATGGATTTCAGGTCCTCCGACACCGGGCCGGGCATCGCGTTGGCGAAGTCGTCCGGGTACTTGCCGAGGAGCACGGGTGCCGCGAACAGGTCGTTGACGAGCGCGTCGTAGGTGTGGGCCGCGGTGCGGTCGGCGACCGCCTCGGACGCGGACCACACCGGCACATGATGGTTGGCGATGCCGATGCGCTGCGCACCGGTCGCCCGCAGCGCGTGGGTGGCGAGGCCGTGCCCGAGCAGCTGGTGGTGCGCGACCGGGAGTGCCTCGAGCATCAGCTGCCAGCCGGGGGCGTGCGCGCCGACCGCGTAGCCGAACATCGTGAGCACCATGGGCTCGTTGAGCGGCATCCACATCCTGACCCGGTCACCGAGCTTCGTGCCGACGACGGTGGCGTAGTCGGCGAAACGGTAGGCGGTGTCGCGGCTGAGCCAGCCGCCGGCGTCCTCGACGACCTGCGGGGTGTCCCAGTGGAAGAGCGTGACCGCGGGGGCGATGCCGGCGGCGCAGAGCTCGTCGACGAGCCGGTCGTAGAAGTCGAGGCCTGCCTGGTTGACCTCGCCCCAGCCGGCCGGGAGCACGCGCGACCACGAGACAGAGAACCGGTAGGTGTCGACGCCGAGCTCGGCCATGAGCGCGACGTCCTCGCGGTAGCGGTGGTAGTGGTCCGTTGCCACCGCACCGGTGTCGCCGCCGAGCACCGTGTTGGGCCGGGCGCAGAAGGTGTCCCAAGTAGACGGACCGCGCCCGTCCGCGTCGGTCGCGCCCTCGATCTGGTACGCCGAGGAGGAGACGCCCCACTGGAACCCGTCCGGGAACGCGGGAATCGCGGGTGGCGTCATCGGTGGCCGTCCTCCCCGAGGGCGTGATCGTGAATCAAGAGCCAACAGAGCTTGGACCGTGTGATCCGTGTGGTCAAGACACGTTTGTGGCAACTGCTCGCTTCGCGCCTCGCGCGGCTCGGCGTTCTTCGCCAAGCCGTGACATGGAAGCGGGTTCAGCCGTGTGTGAGCCCAGGAATACTGTGCGTCATGCGCAGCCGCCCCGCCCGGTTCCCTCTGGCGCTGGCCGTGGCACTGTTGGTACTCACCGGCTGCGGCGCGGACAGCACCGACGAGCCGGGGCCGGTGCGGTTCACCAGGGTCGTGCTGCCGGCCGGCGGGACCCCGGAAGTCCTCGCGGGCACCGGTGACACGCTGTTGATCGGCGTGCGGCGGGAGGGCGCGCAGGTCGTGCCGGGGCTGCTGCGGCGCGGCCCGGACGGCAAGATCGCCGAGATCGCGGTGCACCCCGGCACGCCGTACGGGC
The DNA here is from genome assembly GCF_009379765.1 of Actinophytocola sp. Classification (GTDB taxonomy): domain Bacteria; phylum Actinomycetota; class Actinomycetes; order Mycobacteriales; family Pseudonocardiaceae; genus Actinophytocola. The sequence continues at coordinate 47,835 of NZ_WHTD01000047.1, forward strand.
GCGAGGCGTTCTGGTACTCGCTCACGACCGACGGCGAGCGGATCGTCGCGATCGGCGGCAAGCGGGGCGGCGCGCACGGCAATGTCCGGTGGAGCGCGTGGACCGGGTCGGACGCGGGGATCACCGAGAAGGAGCAGGCCTTCAGCACGTTCGGCGGCCTCGGCGCGGGCGACCTGACCGCCGCCGTACACACGCCGGCGGGGCCGATGCTTGTCGGGACGTGGGAGAGCGAGCAAGTCGGCCTGGACATCAGGATCTGGACCCAGGACGGCGACCTGTGGCTCCGCGGGCCCGCGGCCGGTACGGCGCTGGAGAACCGGCGCGAGTCGCTCAAGTTCCCGATGGCGGCGACGGCGCTGCGGCAGGGCATCCTCGTCGCCGGCTGGGAGCTGTCCGGCGGGAAGCAGCGACCGGTCGTGTGGCAGTCGGGTGCCGGGAACACCGGCTGGACCATGACGGCGCTGCCCGACGCCGCCGCGCCGGGTGTCGCGGTCGCGGCCCGGTGCTGGGAGTCGGCGTGCGCGATCGCCGGCCGGGTCGACGACAAGCTCGCGGTGTGGTCGCTGACCGACGGCAGGTGGGCGCGCCTGGCCGGCGTCCCGGCCGTTGCGGTGGCCGACGACGAGAAGCTCGCGGCCCCGGTCGACGTCGACGGCCGGCCGACCCAGGTGATCAACGACGGCGACGCGGTGCGGATCGCGTTCCCGGACCGCGACGGCTGGACGGTCCGGTCGGTGGCCCGAGCGGCGCGGTGACGGCGGTGACCCTGATCGGCCGAACGCTGTACGTGCTCGCCGGCGACGGTCTGTGGCAGACCGACGTCGGGTCGTTCAGCGCCTGACCGGTCGGCCGGGCAGCCCCGCCCGTGGAGCGCCGCGCGCAGCGCCGGCCCGTGGATGCGGTGCACGTCGGCGGCGCGTTCTTCTTCACCGCCCGGGCCGACCTCGCGGCGAGCATGCTGCGTGAGCTGACCGAGAAGCGCTACGTCGGCAAGGCGATGGCCGTGGTCACCACCGCGGTCAGGCCGAGCATCGCCAAGATCATCTGGCGTGAGGCGATAAAGAAAAAGAAGTAGAGGTAAAGCGGGTACGCACGCAGTTTCCACGATATCGACCCGAACGTCGGCCGATGGGCTCCCGCCGCCGGGCGACCAGGCCCCGGCTTCCGCACCGGCGCGTCAGGCTCCGGCAGCACGCTCCGGTCCGGTGCCACTGGTTCAGCATCAGCCCGCTGAACCTCGACTGAAGAATTCAGCTCACCTGAACACGACCGGCCAATTCATCCCCGGGTTCAGCTGTTGCTCCCCAGCAACCGAGCCGAATTCAGAACGTGTTCACGTCCCTTTCGGCCCGCACACTTGAGCAGTACTTCTGCTGCAGTGCGCCCCACCACCGAGAGGCGTCTTACTTCAGCAGATGTCGAGTAGATGAGAGCTGGTCATTAATCTGGAGCCCAGCCGGAGACGTTCGCTCCATCACGTGAGCCACACGAAAGTCTGCTAGCCATCGGCGTCGTCATGCTCTTTTGGTCGCCGCAACGCATGCTCTACTGTAGTCCCAGTCACACGCTCCGACTGAGCGGGCTCACGGCACACGGCAGCGGCGCACCGCCACCCCGTCACGACTTTGCAGCACCGGATTCGACAGCCGCTGGGGAGGCTGGCATGACCGAACGACGAACAACATGGGTTCCCGCGGGAAGGTGCAGTCTGGTCGCCGCCGACGTGGTCGGTTTCGGCAGGCAGCGCAAGAACCTGCAAGTCCAGATCTATCTGCGCGACAGCCTGCACACGCTCATCGAGAACGCCTTCGTCAAATCGGAGGTCGATTTTCGCCAATGCTATTCGGAGGACCGCGGCGACGGACTTGTCGTAGCGGTTCCGCCCGATATCCCGACCGCACAACTAATTCACCCGTTCGTGGAATACGTGCGCGCGGGCCTGCGCCTGCACAACATGGAGGATTATTCAAAAGGGTCAGTTGGTGATGCGCCGACTATTTGAAAGTGGAGTTTCTTTCCCGTGGATCTAGTCGGCGTGTCGAGTGGGCAACGGCCTTTCCTGATGGTTTGATTTCGGTTACCACAGCCGTATCAAAC
>NZ_WHTD01000171.1 GCF_009379765.1 Actinophytocola sp.
ACCGGTGCCCGTTGGGGCTTGGCCGGTGCCGAGGCCGTCCTCAAACTCCGTGCCCTGACCAGCAACGGCGATTTCGACCGGTATTGGGACTTCCACCTCCAACAGCAACACCGACGAGTCCACCTGACCGCACGCCACTCCCGCCGCAACCAACCACAACTCGCAGCCTGAACGCATCACTCCAACAGAGCCGCACCCAAACCAATCAACGACACGCGACACCAGCGAACGGGAACTCCGGCTGGAACGGTGCCGACCGATGACTGGACTTCGAGGAAGTGTTTGGTGGCGGCGGAGAGGTAGCTGCGGATTGTGCAGAACTGTTGGGCTCCCCTCCGGTGAGGGTGCGGAGGTAGCCGGAGATCTTCTGCCGGAGCTTGATCATGCGGATGTCGCGTTCGGATCCGTTGTTGCCGGGTGGTATTCGCCAGTCTCGGGTGAAGCGGAGACAGTCGTCTTGCCGGTCGAGGAGTCTGCGGGGCGAGCGCGTTGTGCTTGCGCATCACCGGGTTCGAGCGGGCGGCGGTGGAGGTGACGCCGATCTGCGCGGCTGAGCGGTAGAGCCGCACCTGTTCGGGCTGTCGACCAGCGCCGACGTCGCTCCCGGATGCCCCGGCTGCCCACCCGGTTTCCTACCGCTCATACGCCGCGACGACTTCGGCGCGGGTCGATCGAACGGCGAGTCCGACGACGGGGCTCGACGAGTTCCGACTGTTCTGCCCAACCGCCGCTTCAGCTCCGCGTTCTCCGCAGCAAGCTCCTCATAGGACGGACGTCGACCAGCCGGCACCACATGATCCACAAACAGAACGGCGCCTACTCGATCGGTGGTGCCCAGTTCGGTCGTGGGATGAGACAGAACGGGTGGCCGGCCGGATCGGCGAACACGTCGTCACTCAACTGCACCGCGCCGAGAGCCAGTACCTGTGGCACGGCCGCCTCGACGTCGTCGACCATCACGTCCAGGTGCACCTGCTGGGGTGCCGCGGGGTCTGGCCAACGTGGCGGCACGTGGTCGGGCGCGAGCTGGAAGGCCAGCCCCGAGCTGGTGTCGTTCGCGGCGACCACCACCCAGTCCGCACTGGTGTGGGTCACCGGCATGCCGAGCAGATCCCGATAGAACGCGGCGAGCGCGGGTGGGTTCGGACAGTCGAGGACGACGTGGTGCAACCGGCCGATCATGCCGGCATCGTCCTCTCATGGGATCGATGAGCCAAGGCGGGTGTGCTTCCCGCGTGCCGGTCCCCGGAGCGCGGTCGCCAAGCAGACCTCCGGGGCTCCCGCGAAGCACACGTACAGCAGGATCAGCGGCAGCCCGGGGGCCGGCCTGGACGTTCGTGCCGGGGATCGGCAGCGCGGTCGTCACGTGGTGCCACCGCAAGATCTCCAGGTACATCGTCGACCAGCTCCAGGCGCAGACGATCGCACTGCCCAGACGATCATGGTGCGTCGTCGCATCGGTCAGCCGGCCCGGCGGTGGCGGGTGAGGATTTCCGCGCGCAGCCGAGTGGCCGAGGCGCCGATCCCCGACAGGATGTCGCGGTGCAGGCCGCCGTCCATACCCAGCAACGCGAGCGCGATGTGCTCGGCACCCACCTCGGCGCCCACCTCACCGTGCGCGTCGCGGACCGCGCGCTCGAGACATCTCTTGGCGCGGCGGGTGACGGGCAGGTGGCCGGTGGCCGGGTCGCGGCGCGGTCGCCGCCACCGGCGCGGCGACGGGGCGCCGGAGGCGAGAGCATGCGGCCCGAACGCCGACTCGATCCGCTCCCGCACCGCGTCCAGGTCGATGCCGATCGCGGTCAGCGCGTCGTGGTCCAGAGCGTCGAACAGGTCGCCGCCGGCGACGTTGCGGGTGCCGATCAGCCGAACGAACTCCGCCTCGACCCGCTCCGGCGTGACACCCGACCGGCGCAGCACCGCACCGGCCTCACCGTCGGTCGACGCCAACCCGAACAGCAGGTGCTCGGTGCCGATGAACCCGTGCCCGAGCCGGCGCGCGTACTCCTGCGCGTCGCCGACCGCCTTGCGGCTTTCCTGGGTGAACCGCCCGCGCATCCCCGTCACATCCCGCTCCGACGCCCGTGCTTGCGGTGCACGGTCTGCTTCGTGACCCCGAGCCGGGTCGCGATGTCCTGCCACGACCAGCCCGACCGCCGCGCGTTGTCCACCTGCAGCACCTCCAGTCGTTCGGTGAGCGTGCGCAGCGCCGCGACCGCGCGTAACCCGACGTCCGGGTCGTTGCTGGTCGCGCCCTCCGTGATCTCCGATGCGGTCTCCATGCCCGTCAGCATATGCTGACGACCCTCATCGGTGTCAACACATGCTGACGACCCCGTCCCTCACGGGACTACCGGGACCGAACCCGCGCCAGTGCGGGGCGTCTCGAGCTCGGCGAGGTACGCGTTGAGCGCCTTCCACGCGCTCCACGCCCTCGTCACGCCGAACTGGGCGTTGAAGCGCAACGCGGCGCGGACGTCGTCGTGGGAGGCACCGCCCCGCGAGGCCCGGCCGACGTGAGCCTGGAACGTCTCCTCCAACGTCTGGTAGTGGACATCGATGCTCATGCTCGCGAACCCGCGCTCCCGCTCGGTGAGCGTGCCGGGGCCGGCTCCCGAACGCATCCGGGACTGCAGATCGAAGAACTCGGCGAAATGGTCGTCCAGCTCGCGCAGCTGAGCACGAACCGCGTCCGGCAGGGGGCTGGGCGCCGCGCCGGGGCCGGTCTCGAGCAGGTCGGCGGCCAGCGGCGCGGCCTCGTCGGGGGACAGACCTTCCGCCGCCTCGAACTCCGCGAGCCGTTCGAAACCGGCGGCCGCGGCGGGATATCCGCAGTCGTAGGAGATGAAGCGCAGCAGCGCTCGGATGTCCGTGGTGGACACTCCGCGCCCGATGCCCGCACGCACGTGCGCTTCGAACGCGAGTCCGAGACTCGGCTGGCAGACATCGGCCACCACGCACAGGAAGGTCTTCTCGCGGTCGGTCAGCTCGGGAATCGCATGGACGTGCTCGGCGGTGGCGCCGACCATCTGGGCGAACACCGGGTCCAGTGCGGCCACCCGGTCCAGGTTGGTCGCCCTGGTCGCCTCGGTCGTAGTACTCACGGGGATGCTCCTCTGATGAACAACATACGTAGCGCTACAGGTGTAGCTCCAATGACGCTACACCTGTAGCGCGATAGGTGTCCAGCTATGATGGTGACGCCATGGAGAAGTCCCCAGCCTCACGTCGCCGGCCCAACGCGCGCGGACACGGCGAGCTGCTGCGCGAAGAGATCCTGTCGGCCGCCGCGCGGATGCTGGACGAGCTCGCGGACGACGAGGCCCTGTCCCTACGCGCCGTCGCGCGCGCGGTCTCGATCGCCGCCACGTCGGTCTACCTGCACTTCCCGGACCGTGACGCGCTCGTGCTCGCGGTCTTGCAACGCTGCCACGACGAGTTGGTCCAGGCAGGCGACGACGCCGAGGCGGCAGCCGAGGACACGGCGGCCGGGCTCCGCGCGCGCATCCTGGCCCAGGCCGACTGGGCGCAGAGACACCCCGGCCTCTACAAAGTGATGCACGAAAGCAAGGTGCACCGGCGACTCGGCATGCCGTTCAAGAAGGTTCTCGTCGCGCGCACCACCGCGGCGGTGCAGCGCAGCATGGACGCCGGCCTCGCCCCGCCAGGCGACGCGGCCACGGTCGCGATCGACCTGCGGACCGCCGTGAACGGCATGCTGTCACAGCGCATCAACGAACCCGACCTGCCCTGGCCACCCGCCGACGAGATGATCGACAGGTTCCTCACCAAGCTCGTCGGCCTCGCCGTGCCACCCGACAGCGCCGACCCGTCCGGTGCCACCCGAGCGCGGTGACCTGCGTGACAAAGCTTTCCGACGAGGCCTGGATCTCTGTCGTGCCCGCGAACGGGACGTCCTGACAGGACCTGGACGCCCGTCGCATGGATCGACGACGACACGGTCGCGGTCCAGCGAATCGGAGTGGACGACAAGGCGATGATCGACGGCGTCGAACCGGTCACCGTCCCCGGCCGTCCGCGAACCGGAATGTTCGTCGACATGCCATCTCCTCGGCGCCTCGTCGACCGGCGAGACTCGAAGGTACGCGCGCTTCGCGGCATGAGCGGATCAGGCGACGAAGATGCAGAAGGGATGGCCTGCCGGGTCGGCGTACACGCGCAGCGGCTCGTCTGGATCATGGCTGTGGTCATGCAGCAGCCGCCCACCCAGGATGAGGACGCGGTGGTGCTGCGCCGCCAGGTCCTCGACCGACGCCACGGTCAGGTCGAGGTGCAGTTGTTGTGGCACCGGGCCCTCCGGCCAGGTCACTTCCGGCAGCTGACCGACCTGCTGGAAGGCCAACCGAGGGACACCGCCCGGGGTTCTCAGGGCCAGCCAGTCAGCGCCGCGCTCATCGACTTCTCCTGTCTCCGGTGGCTCGTCGCCTGGCCGGTACACGAAACCCAGAAGTTGTCGGTAGAACTCTGCCAGCGACCTCGCGTCGAGACAGTCCAGCACCACCTGCCGCAGACTGGGCACGCGCTCCCGGTTGACCACGTCGATCACCCCCTCGGCAATTCTGCACCACTCATCTCCGCAGCCGTCATCTTGGCTGCTCACCGTCGAACTGGGTCGATGGGTAGGCTGGAGAGAGTGGCCCTCACCCACAAGGAAATCTTCGAGAAGTACGTGTACGCCGGTGCGATCACCCGGAACGTGGACGCGATCGCGGAGATGTTCACCGAAGACGGCATCTTCGAGGCGCCGCTGGTGCCCGACGGTCATCCGCTGCCACGCCGCCTGGTTGGCCGTGATGCGATCCGCGCCGGCATCGGGGCGTATCACCGGGAGCCGGCCCACCACGGCACGGTGAACGTCGAGGAGTCCACATACATGCTGCACGACACCGCGGAACCCGACGTGTTCGTCGCCGAGATCGACACGGTGCTCGAGGGTACGGCCGGGCAGCGTACGCCGATGTCACTCGTGCAGATCTTCCGCATCCGCAACGGGCAGATAGCCATGCTTCGCGACTACTTCACGGTTCCGTCATCCGCGGCCGCCGACCGCGCCCAGGCTTGGCCTACTCGACGTGAGCGACCAGCCCGGCATTCGGCCACGGCTGCCGCGGTAGTTGATTCGGCGATCATCCGGGATGTGCAGGAGGACGCCCGCCGGCCCGACCAGGACATCGCCCGCAAGGTCGGCATCGCGCCGTCCACCTGTCTCGAGCGCACCCGCCTGCTCCGCCTCGGCCTGGTCGGACCACCGCTCCTGCTCGCGGCCCTGGCCGTCCGGTTCGTCCGGCGCGGAGTGGCCCTCGGACGCCTCGCTACCGGCTCCGCCGGGCGACGAGCGCCGAGATCCGGTGCGGCACCATGAGCGGTTCCTGGGGGAAGCGCTCGCGCAACAGTCGGGCCAGGTCGGCATCGAACGCGGCGACCTCGGCGGGCGGCAGGCTCGCGCCGACGCCGTTGGAGCTGCGCATGCGCCCGCGCCACGCCTCGTGGGTGAACGCGACGTCGATGTCGAAGCCGACCTTCTCGAGGTCGTCGAACCCGGCCGGCCCGGCGGCCCACTCCGCGTGGATGCCGGCGCCGCCCCCGGCCATGGGCCAGCCCGGGTTGTAGGTGAGGACCACATCCTCGCTGGCCGCACAGACGTTGCCCGGCAGTATCAGGTAGTCGCGGCCGCAGATGGCGAGCGCACCACCGACGACCAGCAGGCGACGCACCTCCGCGACGGCACGTTCGCGGTCGAACCAGTGCCAGCACTGCCCCGCGCAGACCACGTCCCAGGCCTCGCCCGGCAGCCCGGTGTCCTCCGCGGGGGCCACCCGGTAGGTGATCTCCACCCCGGCGGCGCCGTCCTGCCGGCGTGCCTCGTCGAGCATCTCCGGCGCGATGTCGACCCCGCTCACCACGCACCCGGCGGCGGCGAAGCTCCGCGCCAACGCCCCGGTTCCGGTCCCCAGATCGACGATCCGCTGACCGGCCAGGCCTACCCCCACGGCGGCGAACCGGGTGAACAGCTCTGGCGGGAACGCGGTCCGGTATGTCGCGTAGTCGCGAGCCGTCCTGCCGAAGTCCACGGGCACCGGACCATCATGCCCTGAACGACGCGTTCAGGACGTTGAACGTCTCGAGCGCGTCGTTCAGGGCATTAGGCGGTCTCGCGTCAGGACACGTCCCGGCGCACCGCGAGCCACGTGCCCGCGAACGCGAACGCCACGCCGTAGGCCACCAGCAGCAGGCCGCCCTGCCAAGGCTCCAGCAGCGTCGTGCCGGGCTGGACCGCGCCGGTCAGCGCAGAGTTCGCGCCGCCGGGGAAGTACTTGTAGTAGTCGCGGACCGTGGGCAGCGTGGACGCGAACGCCTCGATGACGAACAGGTACACGAGCGATCCGACGATCGCGGCGATCTGGTTGCGCACCAACGCGCCGACGCCGACGCCGAGCACCGCGTAGACCGCGACGCCGGCGACCGTGCCGGCCATCGAGCCCGGGATCCCGTTGCCGAACAGGGAGATGTCGACGTCCTTCGCCGCGAGCCACGGCAGGGCCAGCGCGATCGCGAAGGCGACCACCACGACCCCGTAGCCGATACCGGCCAGCGCGTAGGTGACGAGCTTGGCGATCACGACCCGGCCGCGGTGCGGGGTGGCGAGGAACGTCGGCGTCACAGTCTGGTGCCGGAACTCGCCGGTGATCGCGATGATGCCGAGAATCAGCACGAACACCCCGGACGCGGCGGCCACGCCGAACAGGTTGCGCTGACCCTCCGGTGTGGACAGTAGTGGCTGCGGGTTCCCCTCGCTGCCGTCGAGCGCGATCGTGAAGCTCATGAACAGCGCGGTGATCGCGATCGCGCCGAGCATCATCCACAGCCAGAGCTTGGTGGTGAAGAGCTTGCGGACCTCGCCGCCGATGAGCCGGATCACAGGTCGCCTCCCTCGCCGCCGAAGTGTTCGACCGGTCCGGCATCGCCGGTGAGCGCGAAGAAGATCTTCTCCAGGTCGCTGCGCTCGGCGGTCAGCTCGTGCAGCTCGATCCGCTCGGTGAAGGCGAGGTGGCCGAGCTCCTCGGTGGTCAGGCCGGTGACCCGCATGGTGGTGTCCTGCCGATCCGCGGTGGCCCGGTCCGGCAGAACCGTGGCGAGCCGGTCGAGGTCGGGCCCGCGGACCAGGACGGTCAGGCCTTCGTGCTCGGCGAGCTCGGCGATGCTTCCCTGCCGTACCAACGTGCCGCGGTTGATGATCACCACGTTGTCGACGGTCTGCTCGACCTCGCTCAGCACGTGGCTGGACACCAGGACCGTGCGCCCCTCCTCGGCCATCCGGCGCAGGAACCGGCGCAGCCACGCGATGCCCTCGGGGTCCAGCCCGTTGGCCGGCTCGTCGAGGATCAGCACCTTCGGGTCGCCGAGCAGCGCCGCGGCGAGCCCGAGCCGCTGGCGCATGCCCATCGAGTAGCCGCGGACCTTCTGCCCGGCGGCCTTGGCGAGCCCGACCACATCGAGCACCTCGTCCGCGCGCCGGTCCGGGAACCCGTTGACCACGCAGTAGACGCGCAGGTGGTTGCGGCCGCTGCGGGCCGGGTGGAAGCTCGACGCCTCGAGCATCGCGCCGACCGTCGCGGACGGGTGCGACAGGTCAACGTAGGCGCGACCGCCGATGGTCGCGGCGCCGCTCGTCGGGCCGATCAGCCCGAGCAGGCAACGCAGCGTGGTGGTCTTGCCGGCACCGTTGGGCCCGAGGAACCCGGTGATCGTGCCGGCGGGAACCGAGAAGCTCAGGTTGTCGACGGCCTTCACGGCGCCGAACGTCTTGCTGAGGCCGCGAATCTCGATCTGGCCAGGTTCATGCGTCACGCGCTCCCCCTTGGTTGTGACCGCGCCACATCGTAGGCCGTCCGGGCGCACAACCACACGGATGATTCGCCGGCGACGGATCGCGGCGGTCAGCCGCCGTCGACGGCCGGATCATCGAGCCCCGGGCTCCCGGCCCAGGGATCAACGAGGATGCCTTGCCGTACGGCGGCTCGTGACTGTTCGTCGTTGCGGTAGCGCGGCGGGATCACGGTCAGCGGTAGGGGTTCACCGCTGCGGCGGGACCGCGCCGCGACCGGCCGGACCAGCGGACGAGGCCCCGGGCCGACCGCCATCCAGGTGGCCAGCGTGACCTCGACGTCCCCGAACGGATGCCGGACGACCACGATGACGTCCTCGGGACGAACATCCGGTTCACCGCTGCCCTCGGCCACCGCCCCAGGGTAGGCGGACGCAGGGTGGATCCGCCGCTATCCGGCGCTGGCCAGGACCTTCTCGAACGAAGGGGTCAGCCTTGCCGCGGTGTCCTTGTCCGCGTTCACGATCGACACGACGACCAGGTTTCCGATGTGGCCGTCGACCACCGCCCCGTTCCGCTCGCACACCGTGCCACCCCCGGCGGCGCGCTCGGTGCCGCCGAGCTCGGTGCAGGTGGAGGAGAAGTTCTCCAGCACGGCATCCGCGTCCTTCGGGTCGACCACGTCGACGCGCGCGACCAGCGGATCGCCGCCCAGCTGCTGAGCCTCCTCCGCGGTGTACAGGCACGCGGTGACCTTGACCGACTCCATGGTCTCCAGAGCGTGGTCCTTCCTCGTCTCCGCCAGCTTCCACGCCAGGGAGGTCGCCGAGGACAGCTCGGTCTCGGTCACCGGACAACCGTCGGCGGAAGCATCACCCATCCCACCCGTGGCCTCGCCGGTCGGCTGCCCGGAACCCCTCTGGTTCTCGCTCGACCCGCACCCGGCCACCGTCACACCGACACACACGACCACCGCGACCAACCGACGACGCACGCCCGCTCACCCCTCCCCTGCCAGCCCTTGCGACCACGACCATCCACCCCGTCCGGGCCACCGCGCAGCGCGTGACCAGGACGACCAACGTGCGAGGCGGGCGTACCGAAAGGGCATGGTGTCGCCGGATGTCGTCGGGCGCCGTACCGCTCAGGCCGGGCGGCTCGCGGCGATCACGATCGTCCGCAGCTCGTCGACGGCCCGGGCGCGCGCGCCCGCCATCTCAGGGGTGGCGACCTCGGCTTGGACAACCGGCACGCCGCGCGGTGACCGGGCGAACTCCTCGCGGACCGCCCGGATCATCGCCGGCGCCACGCCCCAGCGCCCGCCGACGACCACCAGGGCGGGGTCCGCGAGGGCGACGGCTGCGGCGAGCGTCCCGCACACCGCCCGGGCGACCACAGCACGCACCTCGTTCGTGGCGTCCCGTAAGGCCTCGACATCGATGGCGGTCGACGCCTTCCGGCGCAGCCCGAGCGCGGCGAACACCTCGGTGAGCGGCATGGCCGCACCGTCGGGTCCCACGGTGTAGAGGTGGGCGATCTCCCCGGCCAGGCCCCGGTGCCCGCGGCGCACGTCCCCGTCGGTGACCACCGCGCACCCCAGGCCCTCGCCGAGGTGCAGGTAGACGAAGTCGTCGACCCCGGCGGCGCAGCCCCTGGCGCGCTCGGCGCGAGCGGCCCAGTTGACGTCGTTGTCGACCAGCACCGGCCCGTCGACCAGCGGGGCCAGGACGGCGACCGGGTCGAGGTCGCCGACGAGGAACGGTGCGTCCGGCAGCCGCACCAGCCGCCCACTCCCCCGGTCGACAGGGTCCGCGGCACTCACCACCGCGCAGCGCGGCCTTCCCGGAAGTCGCCCGGCCGCCGCCACGAGCGCCTCGGCGGCCAGGTCCGGGCCGGCCGACCGGCCGAGCCCCGCCTCGGTCCGGGCGACGACCCGGCCCAGCGCGTCCACCGCCTCGGCCGTCACACCGGCCGGCGCGATCGCCGCCACCAGCACGGTCCCGCCGCCGTCCGCGAGGGAGTAGTAGGAGCCCGCGCGTCCGCGGCCGGTGGTCCGCTCGCCGGTGTCCACGAGCAGGCCCGCCTCGCTCAGCCGCCGCACGCTGTCGGAGATCGTCGGCTTCGAGATCCCGGTGCGCGCCGCGATCTCCGCCCTGGTCAACCGCTCCTGGGCCATGAGCGCCCGCAATACGTGCTCGTCGGTGAGTGAGCGCAACAGCTCCAGGGACGGCTTGGCGGAAGACGCGGAGGACACCGCGCAAGTCTAGTCAGGACTGTTGACCAAAAGCGGCGCGCCGCTCTATCCTCGGCTTTAGTTAGGAGACCTGACGAAAAGGAGGTCGGCATTGACCACCGCACCTGTGCTCCCGCACTGGGAGACCGTTCCCGACGACCTGCCCGCCGCGATCCGGCAGCTCAAGCCCGCGCTCCGGGCGCGCATCGAGGCCTCCGGCCGGACCGTCGAGGAGGTCTTCGCCGCCGTGGAGCGGCGGGTCGCCGATCGCGTGGCCGGGATCAAGGCGGAGAAGGAGAGCGTCTGGCCGGTGATCGACTACTCCGACATCGCCGCCGGCACCGTCACCGCGGCCCAGCTGGACAAGGTGACGCTGCGCGGCTGCGCGGTGGTGCGCGGGCACTTCGACCGCGAGCAGGCCCTGGCCTGGGACGCCGGCATCGTCGACTACGTGGAGCGCAACGACTTCTTCGACACCTACACCGGTCCGGGCGACGACTTCTTCGGCAGCGTCGGCTCCAAGCCCCAGATCTACCCGATCTACTGGTCCCGGGCCCAGATGCAGGCCCGGCAGAGCGATCGGATGGCGCGCGTCCAGGCGTTCCTCAACTCCTTCTGGCGTCACGAGTCCGAAGGCGTGCGGTGGTTCGACCCGAACCGCGACGCGATGTACCCCGACCGCATCCGGCGCCGCCCGCCCGGCACCGACTCCGGCGGGCTGGGCACCCACTCCGACCCCGGCACGCTCGACCTGTGGATGACCGAGGCCTACCAACGGGCGTTCCGGCACCTGTTCGACGGCACCGTCGAGGCCTACGACCCGTGGGACGCCGCCCACCGCACCACGGGTCCGCAGTACCCCGGCTCCACCATGTGCTCGGCGTTCCGCACGTTCCAGGGCTGGACCGCACTGTCCGATATGGACCATGACCAGGGCGTGCTGCACACCGTCCCGGTCCCCGAGGCGATGGCATATCTGATGCTGCGCCCGTTGCTGACCGACGTGCCGGAGGACGACATGTGCGGAGTCACCGTCAACCAGGTCTTCCCGGCGAGCGAGAAGTGGCACCCGCTGCTCATGGCGGCCCTCACCGGCATCCCCGACGTCCGCGCGGGCGACTCGGTGTGGTGGCACTGCGACATGATCCACAGCGTCGCGCCGGTCACCGGCCAGCAGGGCTGGGGCAACGTCATGTACATCCCCGCGGCTCCGTGGTGCCCCCGCAACGAGACCTACGCGGCCGATGTCCGCGCGGCCTTCTCCACCGGCTCCAGCCCGAGCGACTTTCCCGAGGAGCACTACGAGCGCGAGTGGACCGGCCGCTGCACCCCGGACCAGCTCAACGAGACGGGCCGCCGCGGCCTCGGCCTCGACTGACCGCGGTGTCAGGTCAGCCGGTGGCCGACAGGAGGGTGACCCCAGCAACGTGCCGATGTCGTCACAGATGCGGCGACGGCGTGTCGTTGTCGTGGCCCACGTGGTTGCGAAACATCCTGCGGAAGACATTGTGCGGAGTCGGGGAGGTTGCGCGACGACGGGTGGTGAGCAGGCGGAGACCGATGATCTTCAGGGCGAGGACCGCCACGAGGCCGACGGCGGGTCCAGATGGTCCATGGCGAGGCTGCGAGGACCGCCGTGCCGAGTCCCAGGTGGACGGCGAGGAACAGGCCCACGGCTGCGACGAGTAGCCACGGTGCGGTGCGGGATCGTCGTCGCCGGGTGCCTCGTGGTCGTTCCGTCGGGTGCGGGTCGTCGCCGGGGTGCGCGGTCGGCGTGTCGCGTCGTTGCCAGGTCACCGTCAGGTGGTCGCGCCTGCCGATGTTCTCGAGGCGCGCGGTGAGAAGATCCTGGATCCGTTGCAGGTCTTCGTCGTTGGTGGCTTCTGCGCGCAGCGTCAGCGTGTTCTGGGTGGCGTGCAGAGTCCACTGGCCCCAGGACAACCTGACGATCCCGTGCGTGTCGGACCATTCGACGTGCCGCACCTCGGGCGGCGCGTGCGTGTCGCCGGCGCGCGGCCCGTGGCGTAGGTGCTGGCTCATTCGGCCGGCGTGCCGGCACAGTTGGACGAGATACCGGCTCGGGCGTTCGGTCCGGACGTGGGCTACGGCGGTCAGCATGCTGGTCCTTTCCGTGCGGACGCTCAGATCCTGGTGGCGGTGACCAACCAGGCCCGAATGCCGTCGGGGTCGGTGGTGATGTCGATGGTGTCCGGTTCGATCGAGTCGATCCGCCACCCGGCAGTGAAGGTGGCCGTGATCTCGTCTCGCGTGACCCGGTGTACCCGCGACCAACCGTCGGCCGGTTGCCGATCGCTGAAGCAGAGCATGAGGTAGCGTCCGCCGAGCGCCAGCACGGACCGCAGGCCTGCGACGAACGCGTCGCGGTCGGCACCGGTGAAGATGTGGAACAGCCCGCAGTCGAGCACGGTGTCGAAGGACTCCCCCAACTCGGCCAGGCTCCGGGCGTCGTTGCGGAGAAACCGCGCCGGGCGGTTGCGCTCGCGGGCCTTGCGCTCGGCGGCGCCCAGGGCCGTGGACGCGAGGTCGAGGCCCGTGGCGTCCAGGCCGAGGCCCGCGGCCAGGAGCGTGTGCTCACCGGTTCCGCAACCGACGTCCAGCACCCGGCCCCGGATGGCGCCGGCGTCGGCGAGGGCCTGGAACGCCGGTTGCGGCCGGCCGATGTCCCACGGCGGCGGGGTGAGGTACAGGTCGTCGGGCGCTTTCGGTCTGGTGGAACCGGAGTGGGGATGCGGAGGTGCGCCGGTCATGGCGTGTCCTTCCTGGTGCGGGTGCCCTGCTGGGTCGCAATTTATCGATACACTTTGTCGCTGTCAATTCGACGTGTATCGACGATGTCGTTGCGTATCATGTAGTGATGCCGAAGCTCTGGAACGCGACGATCGACGCTCATCGCCGCGAGGTGCGTGACGCGATCCTGGACGCCACCGTGGCGCTGGCGGCCGAGCACGGGCTGCTGTCGGTCACCATGTCCCAGATCGCCGAGCGCACCGGCATCGGCCGCGCCACGCTGTACAAGTACTTTCCCGATGTCCAGTCGATCGCGCTGGCCTGGCACGACCGCCAGATCGCCAACCACCTCGAGCTCCTCAGCCAGGTCCGAGACCACGCCGGCGACAAGCGGCTCGAGGCCGTGCTCACCGCCTACGCCCACATTCACCAGCAGCGGGTCCGGCACCATCGCCACCACGACCACGGCGCCGAGCTCGCCGCCTTCCTGCACCGAGACGAGCACGTCGCCGGAGCGCAACGGCAGGTCCAGGAGTTGATCCGCGACCTGCTGACCGAGGTCGCGAAGAACGGCGACCTGCGCGACGACGTCCCACTGAACGAGCTCGCCGGCTACTGCCTGCACGCCCTCGACGCCGCCAGCGGCCTGCCGTCCAAGGCCGCGGTCCACCGGCTCGTCACCGTCGTCCTGGCCGGCCTGCGCCCGCCACGCTGAGCCGGGATCGCCCAGGGTGACTCACCGGTGGGTCCGGTCGCCGGTGCGAGCGAAGTAGTCGGTCACCTCCCGGCAGCCCTGCCCACCGCCGCGCCGTTCGGCCGGCACGGTTCTCGACAGACCTAACCCGGGTCGTTCCCGAGCGCGCGTCGGCCGGCGTCGAAGCTGCGCAGTGCGGCGCCGACCGCGGCGGCGACGGTGACCTCGAAGATCTCGTCCTCGGTGTGGCCGGCGGCGGTGAGGCGGGTGATGTCGGACTCCGCGACGCGGTAGGAGGCGTCGCGGACCAGCGCGGTGTAGGACGGCCAGGGCTCGGTGCGGCCGTCGCCCGTGCCGGCGGCTGCGCGGAGCTCTGGGGCGGTGGTGGCCGGTGCGTGGAACACGGCGTGCCGGAGGTTCTCGATGGGCCCGCCGTGGTCGCTGCGGTCGCCGCCGGCGAGGAGGAAGCCGGGGAACCGGTAGCCGAACCGGTGCAGCGCGCGGGTGCCGCTGTGCAGTTGGTCGCCGCGCAGGGCGAACCCGAACGCGTTGGCGAGGCGGTCGATGATGTTCCACACGAGGTCGACGTGCAACGCCTCGCGCAGCGCCGGTTCGGGCAGTCCGGCGACCGTGCCACCGTCGAGCTGGGCCGGCGGCTGGGTGGTGTCGAGGAAAGCGCGGATGGCGCGCAGCTCGGGCCGGGCGGAGGCGGCGTCGTCGGGGTTGATCTCGCCATCGCCGGCGATGCGCGTGAGCTCGGCGTGGCTGTCGACGCAGAACGGACACTGGTGCAGCTGGGCCGTGCGCATCCCGAGGTACTCACGTTCAGCGGGTGTCCAGTAGGACGGGCCCCGCATCGCCGGAACGGTGATGGCCAACAACGGTCGAGCGAAGAAGTCCGGCCGGTACAACAACATCCGCACGATGTCCGGGGCGTCCCGCCCGGTCATGGCGAAGAACAGGCGGGCACGGCGGCGGTGTCCGTGGTCAAGGATGGACAGTCTCATCTGGGCTCCCGCTCGGTCGTGCGGTCGGTCGGTCGTGCGGTCGGTCGGTCGGTCGGTCGGTCGGTCGAAGAGAATGACGAGCAGGCCGACCGGAACTCGACACCCCGCCCGAGGCTTTCTCAGGGGCCAGGACTCGGGTCACGGTGGCGGGGTGGTGCCGAAAGCTCGCGCCGCTGCCGGCGCCGATCTCGTTCACCGCGTTCCATGGCGCGGGCCATTCGCGGCGCACAGCCGCGCGAACCTCCGGACACCAAGTGGGTCATGGCCGGCAGCCACAACCGCACCAACGCCGCGCCGCGGGAGAACGACGAGGCGTTGGTGCGGATCCGGTCCGCACCGATACATGACCAGTACCGCTCGAACTTCTGGGCACTGCGCGCCGCCGCGTCCTGACGTCGCCACGGCAGCGTGCCGGCGCCGCGGACCCGCTGGCGGCTCGCGAGCTCAGACCGATACGCACCAACCGTCCTCGTCGTCCATCAGCAGGCCCGGCGCGGTGCTCTCGTTGCCGTAGGAGCTGGACATCTTGATCTCCACGTTCGCGAAGCCGTCGCTGACGATGGTCACCTCGCCGGTCAGCTCGATCTCCCAGTCCGCGTTGTCCGCGAGCTCGTACAGCGATCCGGGTCCTGCCGTGTCGCAGGTCAGCTCCGTGGCGGCGGCCTCGTCCCGGTCGCCGATCGCGTCGACGTACTGCTGCGCCGCGGCAAGGACGTCCTCCTCACCGCCGGTGGAGCCGCCGTTGTCGTCGGCCGGTTCCTCGCCGTCCCGGGTGGGCTCGGCGCCGGCGGCGGCAGGTTCCCGCTTGTCCGGGCTGTCATCAGGCGCGCTGGTCTGCTTGTCGTCGCCAGAGGTGAGGACGATGGTCGCGGCCACGGCACCCCCGAGAACCAGCACCGCGATCACCACGATCGCCACGACCATGCTCGAGTTGCGCCGCTTCGGCGGCGGCCCACCCCCCGGGTAGCCGTAGCCGCTCGGATACCCCGGCTGGCCGGGCTGGTGGAAGTACGGACCCGGCCCGAACCGCCCCGGCTGCTGGCCGGACGGATTCGGCCAGTTCGGGCCGGACTGCTGCGGCGGGTAAGTCATTACCCCAACTCCTCGTTGTCATTGGCGAAAGTCGTCGTGGCCGAGCTCAGCGGGATTCGACGGCGGTTCCGGCGAACTGGTTCCCGACCCGGCACCCGGCCGGAACGCGGTGCCGTTGTCCGCCCGCACCGCGACCGCGCGAGTGGCGCCACGGCATATGGTGGACGTGCGCTGTCAGCCTGGCCACGAACCTGGGGGATCCATGGGCAACCACACGGTCGACATCGTCATGTCGATCGACGGTGCCGACGCCTCGCCGCAGGCGCTCGACCGATTGACCACGTTGTTGATCGGTGACCTGCGGACGGCACGCGTCGGACGGGTTGATCGCCGCTCGGCCCCCGCCGGGCAGGGGAGCAAGTCCGGTCTCGTCCCGCTCGTCGGCGAGCTCACCGTCAGCGGGATGGCCTCGGCGGCCGTGTGGCTGCTCTACAAGACGCTGACCGCGTTCCTCGACCGCAGCAAGGCGCGCTCCATCACGGTGAAGGTGGGCGCGGCGGAGATCGAGGTCACCGCCGCCTCCAAGGACGAGATCGCCAAGGTGATGGCGCTGGCCGTCCAGCACGTCCTCGACGGCGGGTCTCCCCAGCCGCACACACCAGCGAAGCCACACGATGAGTGAACGCCGGGCACTTCTCGTCGGCACCTCGTCCTACGACGATCCCGTGCTGCCCACACTGCGCGCGCCGGCCACCGAGACCAAGCAACTATGGGAGCTGCTGAAGGATCCCGCCATCGGTGGGTTCCGGGCGAAATACCTGGTCGACGAGCGTAAGCAGAATGTCGAGCGGGAGATCGAGACGCTGTTCGCGGACAGCGGCCCGAATGACCACGTGCTGCTCTACATCTCCGGCCACGGCATCAAGAACGCCGATAACCAGCTGTTCTTCGCCACGACCGACACCATTCAGCAACGGCCGTACTCGACCGCCATTCCCGCCGTCGTCGTCCGGCAGCTGCTGGGCGAATGCCAGGCGCGGCACAAGGCGGTGGTGCTGGACTGCTGCTACAGCGGCACGTTCGCGTCCGGTCCGATCGCCAAGTCGGACAGCACGGTGGACGTGAGCATGCTCGGCGAGGGCACCTACGTCATCACCGCCACCAACGCGTTCGACCCGGCGTTCGAGGACAGCCGCGTGGTGTTCGGCAACAGCCAGCCGTTCTCACTGTTCACGGACGTGCTGATCAAGGGGCTGGACACGGGTGCCGCCGCACCGGCGGACTCGGACCTGATCACGATCGATGACCTGTACGACTTCCTGCACCAGGAGCTCAGCAGGCCGCGGACGGGCGTGCGCGAGCAGGTGCCGCACCGGCTGAACCACGGGCAGGGCGCGTTCGTCGTGGCGAACGCCCGGTCCCGCACGCTGGCCGTCGACGAGTCGGCGCCGTCGCCGCAGCTCGAGAGCCTCATGAGCCTCGAGTCCCCCGACGGCCTGCGGGATCTGGCCGTGCCCATCGGGAAGGTGCACCGCTCCGCCGTGCGGGGAACCGACGTCGTGCGGCTCGACCTCGCCGGCCGGGACGGCCACATCGGCATCATCGGCAAGGTCTGGTCAGGCAAGTCGACGCTGCTGCGCACCTTGATCGCCGGGTTGCGGTTCGGCCGTTCGTTCGACGAGATCACCTTCGCACTGTTCGATGCGAGCGCGCAGCTCAGCGACCTGTCCATCACGCCACACGTCCGCGTCAACGTCTCGCCGGCCGACCCCGCGGGCGTGCTCGCCTGCCTGCACGAGGTGCGCGAGCTGATCCTCAAGCGGGACCGGATGTTCCGGTCAGCGCCGATCGGCACCATGCGACGCTTCCGCGACCTGCGCGGGATGGGAAAGCTGCCGCCGGGGGACAACGCCGACCTCTTCGTCGTGATCGACGGCTGGGAGGAGTTCGCCGACAGCGCCGACTCGTTCACCGAGCAGGTGCGCCACATCGCCGGCGCGGGGCTGAGCAAGGGCGTGCACCTCATCGTCACCGCACGGCACTGGGCGGAGATCCCGGAGCCGATCGCTCGCCTTCTCGTCAGCAAGATCGAGCTGGCGCTGGACGACCCGGCCGAGTCGAAGTTCGATCCGGCGGTGGCCGCCGCGCTCCCCGACCAGCCGGGGTGGGGTATCCACAACGGGCGACCGTTCCTCGCGGCGACCGCCCACACCGAGGACACCGACGACCAGCTCGAGGCGCTGGGCGAGGTGCTCAGCAAGATGGTCGAGGAGCCGGAGCCGCCGGAGCCGACCGAGGACGCGGAGCCGCCGCTGCTGTCCAACCCGACGCTGCTGGAGCTGCTCGGCATCCCCGGCGACCCGATGACCTTCGACGTGCAGCAGGCGTGGCGGCCGCGGCCCATCCGCGACCGCTACCGGGTGCCGTTCGGCGTCGACGAGCTCGGCCAGCCGGTGGAGCTGGACATCAAGGAAGCCGCGATGGAGGGCATGGGCCCGCACGGCCTGTGCATCGGCGCCACCGGCTCCGGCAAGTCCGAGCTGCTGCGCACGCTCGTGCTCGGTCTGATGGCCCGGCACTCGTCGACCGCGCTCAACTTCGCCCTGATCGACTTCAAGGGCGGGGCCACGTTCCAGGGGCTCGACACCGCACCCCATGTCACCGCTGTCATCACCAACCTGCAGGACGAGCTCACCCTGGTCGACCGGATGAAGGACGCGCTCGCCGGTGAGATGAACCGCCGGCAGGAGGCACTCAAGAACGGCGGCAACTTCAAGAACGTCTGGGAGTACGAGAAGGCCCGGGAGAACGGCGCCGACCTCGACCCGC
>NZ_WHTD01000131.1 GCF_009379765.1 Actinophytocola sp.
CGCTGCTGCAGGACCAGCTGCAGTCGGTGCTCGCCACGCTGTCCGAGCGCGAGGCGGGTGTGGTCCGGCTGCGGTTCGGTCTCACCGACGGCCAGCCGCGCACGCTGGACGAGATCGGCCAGGTCTACGGCGTCACGCGGGAGCGCATCCGCCAGATCGAGTCGAAGACGATGTCGAAGCTGCGCCACCCGTCGCGCTCGCAGGTGCTTCGCGACTATCTCGAGTGAGCTGCTCGGCTCGACAACGCCCGCCCGGCACGCCCGGGCGGGCGTTTCGCTTTACAGCGGCTCGGGTCTCGCTCGAGGCTCCCTCGAGCGCAGCATGAGCCCGACGACCACCGCGGCGATGCCGAACGCCTCCGGAGGGCTCGGCACCTGACGCAGCACGACCAGCCCGATCAGCGTGGCGGTCACCGGGAGTAGCGCGAGCAGGAGCGCGAACGACGCCTGGCCGAGCCGCTTGAGGACGACCTGGTCGAGCACGTACGGGACCACAGTGGACAAAACGCCCACGCCGACGCCGAGCAGCAGCAACTGTGGGGATGCCCACACCGGCCCCGTACCCAGTGCCAGGGGTGATAATGCGACGGTGGCCACCGCGAAGCCGACCGCGAGCCCGTCGACCCCGAGCCCGACGTCCGCGACCCGCTTGCCGAGCAGGACGTAGCCGGCCCACAGCAACGCCGCCGTGAGCGCGAACAGGACGCCGAGCGTGCCACCGGACCACTGCACGTCGGCGATCAGCACGACACCGGCGATCACCAGCGACAACGCCGCCACGTCGCGCTTGGTGCGCGACCCGAACGCGGCCACCAGAACGGGCCCGACGAACTCCAGCGCGACGGCCGTACCCAGCGGAAGTCGTGCGACGGCCTCGTAGAACAGGATGTTCATACCGGCCGTGACGAGCCCGAAGACGGCCGCGAGCCAGAACACCTTGCCGCGCCAGTTCTGCCGCTTGGGCCGCCGCCAGGCGAGCAGTACGACAGCCGCACCGAGCTGCCGCAGCCACGCCACGCCGGCCGGGTTCACCTCGTCGAAGAGCCACACCGCGGCGGCCGCGCCGAGGTACATGGACACCCCGCCGGTGACGAAAAGTAGCGGGGCCGGCACCCGCCGCACCCGTAGCACGGGATCCACCGAGTTCACCAGCCGATCCTGCATGGCGGGGCCGGGGATGCGACAACTGGGTTAAATCTGCCGTTGAGCGATCTCTCATTGCGGCCGGGAACACTGACGACAGCCAAAACGTCTGGAAGAGTAGATGGCAGCGAGCACCGCAGGTGGTCGCTGCCGGAGACGGCATCGGGCCCTACCGGTGCCGGGACGGAGGGAGATCTGCCATGAACACCACACTCGCCCGCCCCGACCTGACCGCTGCCGACCGCTGCGACCGGTGCGGGGCAGCCGCGCAGGTCCGCGCCATCCTCCCCTCCGGGGGTGAGCTGCTCTTCTGCGGTCACCACGCGCGCCTGCACAAGGAGCGGCTGCGTGAGCTGGCGGCGGACCTTCAGCAGGGCGAGGCCTGACGTCTCGTCAGGGGCTTCGTGGGGGCGGGATCCGGCGTGCCGGGTCCCGCCCTCGCAGTTCCGCCTCCCCGGAATTAACCCTGTTGGTCGCGTTGGGCAGTGAGCGTTCGGCCCGGTCACGTACTTATGGCTGGCTAGCGTCACGTTCCCCTGAGGTCACGGTTTCAGAGGTTGACAGAAGGTGTCTCACCGGGAGTCGTCACCGACGGTGATCGGGGGGGGGCGGTTAGACGGCGTCCAGGACGGGTTCGAAGGCCCGCTCGGCCGCGCCCAGCAGGGTCACGTCCGCACCCAGCGTCGAGGCCACGATGCGGGTCCCGCCCACCGCGCGGGACACCAGGGACCGTTGCCGCACGTCCGCCGCGACGTCGGCGATCAGGGTCGCCGGGAGTGCGGTGAACAAGTCGCCCAGCACGACCAGCTCGGGACCCAGCACGTTCACCACGTTGACCAGGCCGAGGGTGAGCCACTCGGCGAACTCCCCCAGTCGCACCCGGATCGACGCCGGATCTGACGCCAGCGCACGCAGCTCGGCCACGACCGCACCGCGCGGCGAACCCTCCCGCAGGCCGAGCGCGCGGCACATCGCCCGCTCCCCCACCTCGGTCTCCCAGCACCCGTGGCTGCCGCAGTAGCACGGCCGGCCGCCGGGATGGATCACCATGTGCCCCAGCTCGCCCAGATAGCCCGCGGTGCCGCGCAGCGCCGAGCCGTCGGAGATGACGCCGCCACCGACGCCGACGTCGGCCGACACGTAGACGGCGTCGGAGCTTCCGCGCGCGGTCCCGCGCAGGTGCTCGGCCAGCGCGCCCAGCTCCGCGTCGTTGCCGACCATGATCGGCATCTCCAGCACCGAGCGCATCCGCTCGCCAAGCGGCACGTCCGTCCAGTGCAGGTTCGGCGCCTCGTGCACCAGGCCGTCCGAGCGGCGGACGACCCCCGGGACCGAGATGCCCGTGGCGACCATCCGCACGCCCAGGTCCGCCGCGAGCACCGTGGCGGAGTCGATCACGTGCGTGATGACCTCGTCCGGCTCGCGGGTGCGGACCCGCAGGTTCCAGCTGTTGCGCCCGAGGATCTCGCCGCCGAGGCCGACCAGGGCGATGGCCACCTGGTCGACCCGCACGTCCACGGCCAGCACCACGGCGGCATGCGGCTGCGGCAGGACCAGCAACGACGGCCGCCCGGCGCCGGTCCGCTGGCGCGGCACCCGTTCCTGGACCACGCCGGTCTCGGCGAGCCCGTCCACCAGGGCCTTGATCGTGCTGCGGTTGAGCCCGAGCTCAGCCGCGAGCGACGCCCTGGTGCACGGGCCGCCGATGTGCAGCCTTCGTAACAGGACCGTGCGGTTGTGCCGGCGCACCTCGTCGGGCCGCGCGCCCAGGTTGGGCGTCCCCGTTGGTGTGCTCGTCAAACCCCTCGCTCCCGTCTGGTCAACGCCCTGACACGGCTGCCCTTCGCCGAGACAGCGCGTCAACCGTGGCGGCGAGCAGGAGCACCAGGCCGGTGACGATGTTGACCACCGCGGCCGGCTGGCGCAGCAGCCCGAGACCGTTCTCCACGACCGCGAGCACCAGCCCACCGATGACGGCGTGGGCGACCTTGCCCCGCCCGCCGAACAGCGACGTGCCTCCGATGACGGCCGCGCCGACGGCGAACAGCAGCGTGTTCAGACCACCGGCCTGCGGGTCGACCGAGCCCGCCTTGGACGAGTACACGATCGCACCGATCGCGGCCGCGGACGCCGACACCACGAACACACTCGCTCTGATCTTGCTCACATTGATCCCGGCGCGCCGAGCCGCTTCGGCGTTGCCGCCGACCGCGTAGATGTGCCGGCCGTAGCGGGTGCGGTTGAGCGCATACGTCCCGATCACCAGCAGGATCAGGATGATCGGCACGACGTACGGCACGCCGCGGATCGTGACGAGGTCCGGGTTCGGTGAGCGGTTCAGGGTCAGCAGCCACGTCGAGACGATCGCGATGACCGCCACCGCGCCCGCCTTGAACAGCACGATCGGCGTGGGCTGGGTGACGAGGCCACGCCGCAGCCTCGTGATGTGCTCGCCGAGCACGACCAGCGCGTAGCCGCCCGCCGCGATGAGGCACAGTACCCAGCTGCCGAACACCGACAGGCTGCCGTTGGCGACGTTGAACAGCACCGACGAGGTGCGGATGCCGAAGACACCACCCTCACCGATGAACTGCAGGATCACGCCCTGCCAGGTGATGAACAGCGCCAGCGTCACCACGAACGACGGCATGCCGATCTTGGAGACCATGAATCCGGTGATGCAGCCGATCGCGGCACCGATGCACACCGCGAGCAGCATCTCGAGCCACGCGTTGGGTGTGACGCCGAGCATCGCCATGAGCACGGCGACCACACTCAGCACGGCACCGGCCCAGATCCGCATCCACACCGCGAGCGCGGCGGCCACCAGCATGCCGATGACGAAGACGTAGAACACCGTGGTGCCCATGCCGCCGAGCAGGTTGCCGGCGCGCACGTAGTGCATGGCCATCACGGCGGCACACACGCCGGACGCGGTGCCGGCCGACAGGTCGATCTCGCCCAGCAACAGGACGTAGACCAGGCCCATCGCGATGATCATCTTGCCCGCGCCCTGAGCGATCAGGTTCGCGGTGTTGTTCAGGGTGAGGAAGTTGTCCGACAGCGCGGCGAACACGATCACCAGCGCCGCGAGGCCGAGCAGCGCCGGCAACGAGCCGAGCTCGCCGCCGCGCAGCCTGGCGAAGTAGTCGCGAATCGCCTCGCCGGTGGACTGGGACGTGGTGTCGATGCCGAAGTCGGAGATCGCGTTGGCCGCGGTGTCCGACCTGGCGGGAGATTCGGTCATGAAGGAGGTCCTCGGGTGAGAGATCAGAGGGTGACTTGCTCGGGCCGGGCGAGGCCGAGGTCACCCGACCGGCCGGCGGTGATGAGCTCGACGACCTGGCTGTGCGTGGTCTCCTTCGCCGGCAGGTCGGCGACGAGCCGGCCCAGGTACAGCGTGGAGATGCGGTCGGCGACCTCGAACACGTCGGCCATGTTGTGGCTGATCAGCACGACGCCGAGGCCCTGCTCGGCGAGGCGGCGGACCAGGTCGAGCACCTGGCGGGTCTGCGCGACACCCAGTGCGGCGGTCGGCTCGTCGAGCAGCACGACCTTGCTGTCCCAGAGCACGGACTTGGCGATGGCGACGGTCTGCCGCTGCCCGCCGGACAGCTGGGAGACCGGCGTGCGCACCGACTTGACCGTGCGTACCGACAGCGACGCGAGCGTCTCGCGGGCCGCCTTCTCCATGCTCGACTCGTCCATCAGCCAGCTCGAGCCGCGCTCCCGGCCGAGGAACATGTTCTGGACGACGTCGAGGTTGTCGGCGAGCGCGAGGTCCTGGTACACGACCTCGATACCGAGGTCCGCGGCTTCCTTCGGACTGTGGATCGTGACCGGCGTGCCGCGGAAGAGCACCTGGCCGGAGTCCATCGGGTGGATGCCGGCGACGCACTTGATCAGCGTCGACTTGCCGGCGCCGTTGTCGCCGACGAGCGCGGTGACCTCGCCCGCCCGCACGGTGAAGTCCACGTCGTGCAGCACGTGCACGGGGCCGAAGCTCTTGTTGATCCCGATCAGCTCGAGAAGGGGCTCGGTCATGAATTCCTCCTACCCGGGGGAGGCCCGCACCCTGGTCCGAGTGCGAGCCTCTCCGGGTGCGCTGGGTCAGGAGATTTTGAGCTCGGCGCAGGTGGCCTGGAGGTCACCGGTGCAGATCTCGTCGGCCTTCACGTAGTCCTCGTCGATGACCCGCTTGACCTCGGCCTTGGTGATCAGGAACGGCTCGAGCAGGACGGACTTGACCTGACGGTTGCCCTCCGGGTCGTCGCTCGTGGCGGTCGCGATCTTGTCCGCGGCGGCCTTGTCGCCCTTGGCGAGCGCGGCGGCGAGCTTGGCGGTCGCCTCGGCCTCCAGCTTGATCGGCTTGAACACCGTCATGTACTGGTCGCCGGCGAGGATCGCCTTGAGACCGTCGGCGGTGGCGTCCTGGCCGGTGACCGGGACCTTGCCGTTCAGGCCGTTCTTCTTGAGCACGGTGATGATCGCGCCGGCAAGACCGTCGTTCGCCGCGACGACGCCGTCGACCTTGCCGCCGTTGCTGGTCAGGATCTGCTCGAAGGTGGTGCCGCCCTTCTGGTTGTCCCAGCCGTCGATGGGCTGCGACTGGACCAGCTTGAGCTTGCCGGACTGGTACAGCGGCTCGAGGACCTTCTCCTGGCCTTCGTGGAACAGCGTCGCGTTGTTGTCCGTCGGCGCGCCCTCGATCTCGATGACCTGAGCGCCGTCCGGCTTGTCCTTGAGCGCGTCGACCATGCCCTGGCCCTGCAGCTCGCCGACCTTCACGTTGTCGAACGACACGTAGTACTCGGAGCTGCCGCCCAGGTTCAGGCGGTCGTAGTCGATGGTCGGGATGCCCTGGGCGTTGGCCTTCTGCGCAACCGTGCCGCCGAGCTCGCTGTTGATCGAGGCGATGATCAGGACCTTGACGCCGTCGTTGATCATGCCGTCGGCCAGCGTGCTGAACTTCTGCACGTCGCCCTGGGCGTTCTGGATGTCGGGGTCGAGACCCTCGGCCTTCATGGCCTTCTCGAGCATGGGCTTGTCGAAGCCCTCCCACCGGGCCGAGGTCGCGGTCTCCGGAAGGATCACGCCGACCGGGATGCCGCCGCCCTCGGACCCGCTGCCCGTGTCCGTGCTGCCGCTCCCACCAGACGTGTCCTCATTGGCGCCACACGCCGACAGGGCGAGGGTCAGACCCATCCCCGCGGCGAGAAGAGCAAGCCTTGTACTGCGCATTCAACGGTCCCTTCAAGTCCTCAGGGCGAAATGTTGCGGTGCACAACATATGCCCGGACGGGCGGTGAGGGAAGCCACGAACGGGCATTTTGCGACTCGCGTATGACACAGTTTGGCAACGAACCGCTCACCTGCCGGCAATCCGGCGCCCGCCCGCTACCAGGAACGCAGCGTAGCGATACGTTCCTCGAGCTGCTCGACGGAAGCCATCGCCGTGGGCGGACCGGCGCACACTCTCCGCAACTCGCTGTGAATCGTTCCGTGTGGTTTGTTCGTTCGATGGTGGTACATGGCCACCAACGTGTTGAGCTCTTTGCGCAGCGCGGCCAACCGCTCGGCCACGGTCTGCGACCGCGGCGCCGCCGGCTGCGCCTGCCCTTCCTTCGCTCGACGGGAACGCTCCGTTACCTGGTCGGTCTGGCGCTGCCGCAACAGGGCGCGGACCTGGTCGGGCTCGAGAAGGCCCGGCAGGCCGAGGTACTCCTGCTCCTCGGCGGACCCGGCGAACGCGGCGGTGCCGAACGACGAGCCGTCATAGATCACCTGATCGAGTTCCGCCGACGCGGACAGCGAGGTGAACGCCTTCTCCTCCTCGCCCGGCTCGTCCTTGACCCGGTTGGCGTCGGCCAGCAGCTCGTCGTCCCAGCCGTCCTCGTCCCGGTCGGGCTTGCCGAGCACGTGGTCGCGCTGCGCCTCGAGCTGGCTCGCGAGCTCGAGCAGCACCGGCACGCTGGGCAGGAACACGCTGGCGGTCTCGCCGGGGCGGCGGGCCCGGACGAACCGGCCGACAGCCTGGGCGAAGTACAGCGGGGTGGACGCGCTGGTGGCGTAGACGCCGACGGCGAGCCGTGGCACGTCGACGCCCTCGCTGACCATCCGGACCGCGACGAGCCAGCGGTCGTCGGACTCGGCGAACTCGGCGATGCGGCCGGAGGCCTTCGGGTCGTCGGAGAGCACGACGACCGGCTCGCGGCCGGTGGTGCGGGTGAGGATCGTGGCGTAGGCCTTGGCCGACTCGTGGTCCGAGGCGATCACGAGCCCGCCCGCGTCCGGCACGCTCTGTCGCAGCTGGGCCAGGCGCAGGTCGGCGGCGCCGAGGACGGCGGGGATCCACTCCCCCTGCGGGTCGAGCGCGGTGCGCCAGGCCCGCGCGGTCTGCTCGGCGGTCATCGGCTCGCCCAGCCGGGCGGTGAACTCCTCGCCCGCGCTGGTCCGCCAGCTCGCCTCGCCAGAGTAGGCCAGGAAGATCACCGGCCGGACCACCCCGTCGGCGAGCGCGTCGGCGTAGCCGTAGGTGTGGTCGGCCTTGCTGCGCAGGAAGCCGCCCGGGTCGGGCTCGTAGCCGATGAACGGGATCTGCGAGTCGTCGCTGCGGAACGGGGTGCCGGTGAGGGAGAGGCGGCGCACGGCCGGGGTGAACGCCTCGCGGATCGCGTCGCCCCAGGACTTGGCGTCGCCGCCGTGGTGGATCTCGTCGAGGATGACCAGCGTCTTGCGGTTCTCCGTGCGGACCCGGTGCAGCATCGGGTGGGCCGCGACCTGCGCGTAGGTGACCGCGACGCCGCGGTAGTCCGACGAGGTGGCGCCCGCGCCGTTGCGGAAGTCGGGGTCGATGGCGATGTCCGCGGCGGCGGCCGCGACCGCCCACTGGTGCTTGAGGTGCTCGGTCGGCGTGACGACCGTGACCTGCTCGACGATCCGGTCGGCGAGCAGCTCCGCGGCGACCCGCAGGCCGAACACGGTCTTGCCGGCGCCGGGCGTGGCCACCGCGAGGAAGTCCTTGGGCCCTCGGGCCAGGTACCTCGTGATGGCCCGGCGCTGCCACGCCCGCAACGGCCGGGACGTGGTCGTGGTCGTCATCGGCTCGGCCGTCACCGTCTCCCCCTGCATGCGCCGCGGTCAAGCAAACTGCGGTCACCCAAACCGGGCAAAGCAAAGCCCTCAAGCGACATCATTGAGGGCCGGACCGACCTTACCCTTGGCACCGGGCGCCGCCGGCGTGCGCCACGCGACACCGCCCGGCCGACATCGGGTGGGCCGCGCCTTTCCCGTTCCGATGCACCATGCTTGACCTCGAGATGAGCCCACAGCCACAGCACCCGACCCGCAACGCGACGCAGCGGACCGGCGCCATGCTGCGCCGCGGACCGCTGCGGCTGCTGAGGCGCACGTGGGTCAAGGCGTGGGGCGGCAACCTGTTCTCCGAGGCGGCCGAGGCCGCGTTCTGGCAGGTCCTGTCGCTGCCGCCGCTGCTGCTGGGACTGCTGGGCAGTCTCGGTTACGTGGCCGAGTGGTTCGGCCAGGACGTGATCGAGTCGGTGCACGACGCGATCATCGAGTGGTCGGCGACGGCGTTCAGCTCGAGCGTGGTCGACGACATCATCCAGCCGACGGTCGAGGACATCCTGCGGCACGGCCGCGGCGAGATCCTCACGGTCGGCTTCCTGCTGTCCCTGTGGGCCGGCTCGTCGGCGATGTCGTCGTTCGTCGACGCGATCACCGTCGCGCACGACCAGTACGGCGTGCGCAACGAGGTGTGGCAGCGGATCTTCGCGCTGCTGCTGTACATGGCGTCGCTGGGGCTGCTGGTGATCGGGCTGCCGATCCTGGCGCTGGGCCCGGAGGTGCTGCCGAAGCTGTTCCCGGCGGCGTGGCGGGCGGACATCGCGTTCTGGGTCGACGCGTTCTACTACCCGGCGATCGGGGTGCTGATCGTGTTGGCGCTGGCCTCGCTGTACAAGCTGGCGCTGCCGCGGAAGCTGCCGTGGCACCGGGGGCTGCCGGGCGCCGTGCTCGCGATGATCGTGTTCCTGCTGTCCAGCATCGGGCTCCGGCTCTACATCTCGTGGATCACCACCACGGGGTACACCTACGGCGCGTTGGCCACGCCGATCGCGTTCCTGCTGTTCGTGTTCTTCATCGGGCTGGCGATCGTGATCGGGGCGTACTTCAACGCGGCCATCCAGGAGATGTGGCCGGCACGGATGACCCGCCGGCAGCGCCGCAGGTGGCGGCGGCTGGAGATGAACCGGGCCTCGGCGCAGCCGGCCCCGACCGCGAAGCCTAACCCGGTCCCGGATCCGGACCCGACGACGAACCCCAACGGCGTCCCGAAGTCGGGCGTGCCGAGCGACGACGGCGACCGGCCGGCGCCCCCCGCCCAGCCGTCGGCGCCGCGCTCACGGCGCCGCGCCGACGCGCCCGACGCCTGAGGGCCGCGCCACGTCGGCGAGCAGGCTCAGCCGCAGCCAACCGGGGAAGGCCCGCTCCAGCGCCGGCCGACCGGACACGACCATGCCACCGGTCCGCAGCGCATCGGCGAACGGGATGTCCCCCATCCAGACCATGATCATCGTCCGCAGGTCGGCGTCGACGACGAGGTCGATGCCGAACCCGGGGTCGGACAGGCAGACGTCGACGCCGGACCGGTCCACCGACAGCCACCACACGGTGTGCCCTGTGGACAGCTCGCGACCGCCCCGCGGACCCGCGGCGCCGTCAGGGCTGGTCGTCGCCGGGGTAGGCCGTCGCCAGGGGCCTGGTGTCCCCCGCCGGAAGTTCGTCACCTGATTCGCCGGCCCAGCTTCCTGCCGGCGGCGTTGCCAATCCGCCCGAGTACAACCCGGTACGAGGACGAACCGGCGCCTTGCCAACAGAAACCTGGACTCACCGACTCAAGCAACAGACTCCCGGCGGGGGACACTAGTCGCCGCCGCCGGGGGGTAGGCCGTCGAAGATCTTCTTGCACTCGGGGCAGACCGGCGAGCCCGGCTTGGGCGAGCGTGTCACCGGGAACACCTCGCCGCACAGGGCGACCACCATCGTGCCGGTGACCGCGCTCTCCGCGATCTTGTCCTTGCGCACGTAGTGGAACATCTTGGGCGTGTCGTCACCCGTGGTGTCCGTGCCCTCCGGCCGCGTGTCCACCTCGGGCAGAGTTTGTGTACTCACGGACCCAATGATGCCCGAAATGACGGCAGACCCGATCGGGTGCTGGCAGGATCGCCCCATGTTCCAGAAGGTGATGGCCACTTTCGGCCAGGGCGGCGCCACCGTCGACGCCCGTATTCTCGATCGGCACGTGCGCCCCGGCGGCACGTTGCACGGCGAGGTGCTCCTCGCCGGCGGACAGGTCGACCAGGAGGTCGAGTCGCTCGCGGTGACCCTGCTGGCCAGGGTCGAGCGCGAGTCCGCTAACGGCGCGGCCCCCGAGGTCGTCGACCTGCCGTTCCAGAACGTGCAGCTCGCGGGCCGCGAACTGGTGCGCTCCGGCGCGCAGATCAAAGTCCCCTTCGAGGTGCAGATGCCGTGGGAGACACCCGTCACCACGGTGTTCGGCAAGTACCTGACCGGCATGGCGGTCGGCCTGCAGACCAACCTGAACCTGAGCCGGACGGTCGTCGACCCGCAGGACGTCGACGCCATCCCGATCGAGCCGGTGCCCGCGCAGCACCGCCTCCTGGACGCGATGAGCAGGCTCGGCTTCCAGTTCCGCGAGGCGAACCTGGTGAAGGAGCGGGTCGACGGCGCCGACCAGCAGCTGCCGTTCTTCCAGGAGATCGACTTCGCGCCGTCGCCGGCCTTCGCCAAGGCGTTCAACGAGGTCGCGGTGACCTTCCTGGCCCGGCCGCGGGACGTGCAGGTCATCCTGGACGTCGACAAGCGGGTCCGGGTCGCCAAAGGCGGCGGGCTCGGCTCGCGCGGCCAGTCGATGCTCGGCATGTTCGTCGTCGAGTACGCCGCGCTCGGCCGCACCAACTGGGAGCAGCAGATCGAGGGATGGCTGCGGGAGGTCGCCAAACCGCGGGGGATCTTCGACTAGGGGACGATCGGGACATGGAGCCTGTCGCGTCACGGCCGCACATGCCGGGTTACGGAACGCTGCCGGCCGACCGCGGCACCGGGCTCCTGCCGTGGACCTGGGCACTCGCCCGGCTGCGGGAGAGCCACGACTTCTGGCTGGCCACCGTGTGGCCGGACGGCCGCCCACACCTCACCCCGGTGTGGGCGGTCTGGGACGACGGCGCGCTGTGGTTCTCCTCCAGTCCGAGGTCACGCAAGATCCGCAACATCAGGGCGGGCTCCGCGGTCTCGGTGTCCACTGAGGACCCGGAGAGCCCGGTGATCCTGGCGGGACGCGCCGAGCTGGTCACCGAGAACGACCAGGTGCTCCGGTTCGTGGCGGTGGTCAACGTCAAGTACCGCACCGAGTACCCGGTCGAGTTCTTCAGCCCCGACCAGGCGGTGGTCGCCCGCATCCGGCCGGCCTGGGCGTTCGGCCTGGTCTCGAGCGACTTCGACGGCTCGCCGACCCGCTGGGTCTTTCCGCCGGGCTGACCGGCCCTATTCTCGACATCGAGCCCGGGACAGCGAGCCCGGGGAGGGAGCCGACCGTGGTGGTGCTGATCGTCGTGGTCGCGGTTGTCGTGCTGATCGCGATCGCGCTCGTGGTGATGTACAACGCGCTGGTGCGCGCCAGGCACGCCTGGCAGAACGCCTACGCCCAGATCGACGTCCAGCTGTCCAGGCGGCACGACCTGATCCCCAACCTGGTCGAGGTCGTCAAGGCCTACATGCGCCACGAGCAGCAGACGCTGGCCGCCGTCACCGCCGCGCGCACCGCCGCCGTCCAGGCCAAGGCCGCGGCCGCGGGGGCGCCGGGCGACCCGGCCGCGATGGCCGGCCTGTCCGGCGCGGAGAACGCGCTGACCGGCACGCTGGGCCGGCTGTTCGTGGTCAGCGAGAACTACCCGGAGCTCAAGGCCGACCAGAACATGCGCCAACTGTCCGAGGAGCTGACCTCCGCGGAGAACAGGGTCGCCTTCGCCCGGCAGGCATACAACGACTCGGTGATGGTCTACAAGAACAAGCAGGACACGTTCCCGTCGAACCTGGTCGGCTCGATCTTCTCGTTCGGGCCGGCGGCCTACCTGGAGCTGGACGAGCCGCGGAAGCGCGAGGCGCCGCGGATCTCCCTGGACCGCAACGAATGAACTTCTTCCAGCGTCAGCGCGACGTCCGCAAGCTCTCCCGCCGGCTGGTCCTGCTGTTCGTCGTGGCCGTGCTGGCCATCGTGGCGGCGGTCGACCTGGTCGCGGTGTTCGTGTTCGGGTTGAACCAGCAGCCGGCCGAGGTGACGCTCACGCTGCTCGCGTGGGTCAGCGGGCTCGTCATCGTGGCGATCGGGCTGACCTCGTTCATCCGCACCCGGATGCTGCGCGGCGGCGGGGGCGGCAAGGTCGCGCAGAGCCTCGGCGGTATCTACGTCCCGGAGGACACGACAGACCCGCGGCTGCGCAGGCTGCGCAACGTCGTCGAGGAGATGGCGATCGCGTCGGGCGTGTCGGTGCCGGAGATCTACGTGCTGCCGGGCGAGAACGGGATCAACGCGTTCGCGGCCGGGTTCTCCCCCGCCGATGCGGCGATCGCGGTCACCCACGGCGCGTTGGAGCGGCTCAACCGCGACGAGCTGCAGGGCGTGATCGCGCACGAGTTCAGCCACGTGGTCAACGGCGACATGCGGCTGAACATCCGGCTGATGGG
Organism: Actinophytocola sp.; assembly: GCF_009379765.1. Taxonomy (GTDB): domain Bacteria; phylum Actinomycetota; class Actinomycetes; order Mycobacteriales; family Pseudonocardiaceae; genus Actinophytocola. Next base: position 12,927 of record NZ_WHTD01000131.1, read on the forward strand.
CACACTCTTCGGCATCCTCGTACTGGCGATCATCGGCCGGCTGATGCTCAGCGTCCGCGGCCGCAACCCGGTCGCGGCCATCGGGCTCGCGCTGGTCATCCTGGGCTACGTCGGCGTGTTCTTCGGCCGGATCATCAAGGCGGCGGTGTCCCGGCAGCGGGAGTACCTGGCCGACGCGTCCGCGGTGCAGTTCACCCGCCAGTCCGCCGGGCTCGCCGGGGCGTTGAAGAAGATCGGCGGCCTGGCCGAGGGCTCGAAGCTGCGTGACGGCCGGGCCGAGGACGTCAGCCACATGCTGTTCGGCGAGGGCTTCTCGTTCAGCTCGCTGTTCGCGACGCACCCGCCGCTGGTGAAGCGGATCCAGACGCTGGAGCCGGCGTTCGACCCGCGCGGGCTCGAGGCGCTGTCCCAGCAGTGGGCGCGCACACCGCCGGTCGGGTTGGCCGAGGACGAGGCGCTCGGTCTCGCCCCCGCCGGCCCCCCGGTGCTGCCGCCGCCGCGGGCGCGGATGCCGATCCGGCCGGCCGACGTCGTCGCGTCGGTCGGCAGCGCGGTCACCCCCGCCTCGCCCGCGCACCGGACCGCCGGCACGATCATCGAGAGCATCCCGCCCCAGCTCCTGGCCCGCGCCCGGCACCCGGAAGCCGTGCTGCCGCTGGTGTTCGGGCTGCTCCTGGCCCGCGACCCGGCCACCCGGGCCAACCAGCACGCGGTGCTCGCCGCCCGCTACGGCCAGGGGCTGGCCGACGCGGCGGTCGCCGAGGCCGGCACGCTTGCCGGGCTGCACCCGGCGCTGCGGCTGCCGCTCGCCGAGCTCGCGTTCCCCGCGCTGCGCCGCAGGCCGCGGCCCGCGGCGGAGGCGGTGCTGGCCTGCATCCACGCGCTGATCCGGGTGGACGGGCGGATCGACGTGTTCGAGTACTGCCTGTCCCGGCTGCTGCACCGCGAGCTGTACGAGGCGATGAACCGGACGTCGCCGTGGGCCGGGCAGGGACGGGGCCGCCGACCGCCGCTCGAGGTCACCAACCGGGCCGTGGCGACGCTGCTCGCGCTGCTCGCCCAGGCCGGTGCGGCCGACCAGCAGGCCGCGGGAACGGCGTACCTGGCCGGGCTCGGACAGGTGCTGCCCGGTGAGCCGATCCCGTTCGACCCGCCTGCGGCCGGGGCCGTCGCGCTGGAAGGTCTGTGGCCGGCGCTGGACGGGCTCGACGGGCCGGAGAAGGAGTTCCTGGTCGGCGGGATGGTCACGGTCATCGGCCATGACGGGGTGATGACGGTGTCGGAGATCGAGCTGTTGCGTACCGTGTGTGCGTTGCTGCACTGCCCGCTGCCGCCGCTCGCCCAGGCGCGGCCGGAGCAGGTAGTGCCGGACCCTGGGTCGCGCTCGTGACCGGCCCCTACTTCGACGAGAGCGTGCAGATGCGGGTTGCCGAGGAAGTGTCGGCGGCGCTGGCCACCGGTTCGGCTGTCGTGGCATTGGAGAGCACGCTCCTGGCGCACGGGCTGCCGCCGGGGCGCAACCGCAAGGTCGCGACGGCGATCGAGGACGCGGTGCGGGCGGCCGGCGCGGTGCCCGCCACGATCGCGGTGCTGGACGGCCAGATGTGCGTCGGGCTCGGCTCGGCCGAGCTGGACCTGGTGTGCGACCCCGATGCCGAGTTCCTGAAGCTGTCCGCGCGGGACCTCGGGCCGGCGATCGCGCTGGGCCGGGACGGCGCGACGACGATCGCCTCCACGTCGATGATCGCGCACGCCGCGGGCATCGGGGTGTTCGGCACCGGCGGGCTGGGCGGGGTGCACCTGCCGGCGCCGGGCGAGGTGTCGTCGTGGGACGTGTCGGCCGACCTGGACGTGCTGGCGGCGACACCGATCGTGGTCGTGTGCTCGGGGGTCAAGTCGGTGCTCGACATCGCCGCCACCATCGAGGTGCTGGAGACGCGGTCGGTTCCGGTGGTCGGGTACCGGACGGACTTCTTCCCGGCGTTCTACCGGCGCGAGTCGCGGTTCCGGGTGCCGTGGCGGGTCGACACGCCCGCGTCGGCGGCCGCGGTGATCGCGGCGCACCGGGACCGCGGGCCGGTCCGCTCGGGTGTCCTCGTCGCCAACCCGGTTCCGGTCGAGCACGAGCTCGACGCCGGGCTGCACGACCGGCTGCTGGCCGAGGGCATGGCGAAGGTGGCCCACTCCGACGTCCGCGGCGGCGACGTGACCCCGGTGCTGCTGGAGCACTTCCACACCGCGTCGGGCGGCGCGTCGCTGGACACCAACGAGGCACTGGTGCTGGCCAACGTCGCGCTGGCCGCGGAGATCGCCGTCGCGCTGACCTCCGAGTAGCGGGCATGGGGATCGTCGCCGACGCCGTGTGCCAGCGACTGCTCGACCCCAGGCGTCGCCGTGTCGACCCCAGGCGTCGCCGTGTCGGCTGCGGGCGTCGCCGTGTCGGCTGCGGGCGTCGCCGTGTCGGCTGCGGGCGAGACCGGTCGCGACGTCGCGGGACGACACGGCGACGTCGCGGGACGACACGACAACGTCACGGGACGACACGGCGACGTCACGGGGGCGCTAGGACTCCGCCGGCCGGGGCGCGGTGTAGAGACGGGCCACGACGTCCTCGATCTCCGGCTCCCGCACCGACAGGTCCCGCAGCGGCACGACCTGGGCGAGCCGGGCCACCACCTCGCCCGCCGTCGCGCCGTCCAGCGCCAGCGTGACCCGCAGGCCGTCGGCCTCCACCCGTTCCACCGTGGCGCCCGGCAGCGCGAGGTCCGCGGGCCACGCCGCGTCCAGGTCGGCGACGATCCGGCGCTTCGAGCGGTAGGCCGCGTGCAGCTCGTCGACCGTGCCGTCGTGCACCACCCGGCCGTGGTCGATCACCACCAGCCGCCGGCAGAGCTTCTCGATGTCGGCCAGGTCGTGGGTCGTCAGGACGATCGTCGTGTCGCCGCGGGCGTCCAGCTCGCCGAGGAACCCGCGCACCGCCTGCTTCGACAGCACGTCCAGGCCGATCGTCGGCTCGTCGAGGAACAGCACCTTCGGGCCGTGCAGCAGCGCCGCGGTCAGCTCGCCACGCATCCGCTGCCCCAGCGACAGCTGCCGCACCGGCGTGTCGAGGAACTCGTCGAGGTCCAGCAGCGAGCGGCACCTGGTCAGCCGGGCCGCGTGGTCGGCGGCCGGCACCCGGTAGACGTGCCTGAGCAACGCGAACGAGTCCGCCAGCGGCAGGTCCCACCACAGCTGCGAGCGCTGCCCGAACACCACGCCGATCCGCCGCGCGAGCGTCGTCCGCTGCGGCACCGGCGTCAGCCCGCACACCGACACCTTCCCGGCACTCGGCGTCAGCACCCCGGTGAGCATCTTCAGCGTCGTCGACTTCCCGGCGCCGTTCGGTCCTATGTAGCCGAGCAGCTCGCCCTCGCGGACGGCGAGGTCCACACCGTCCACAGCGGACACCACGCGGCGCTCGCGGCGCAGCCGGCCGACCTTGCGCCGCACGGTGAAGTCCTTGCGCAGCCCGGAAGTCTCGATGACCATGGTCATGACCCCGTGCTCCTGTAGTGCCGGATGCCGGTCCGCCAGAACAGCGCGGCGAGACCGGCGGCGAGGAGGGCGACCAGCGGCGAGCACCAGTGCAGCCAACCGGGCACGCCGAGCGGGTCCGGCCGGCCGAGCATGGCGAGCGCTGGCAGGTACGCGACGAAGGCGAACCCGAGCCCGTAGGCGAACAGCCGGCGGAAGAACCCGCCGAACACGGTCACCGGGTAGGAGGTGAAGTCCTTGCCGCCGTAGGTGAACGCGGCGGCGACCTCGCCGGACTCGATCCACCAGAACGCGACCGTCGCGCCGGCGACGAAGATCGAGCCGAAGAACACCGCGCCCGCGACCGGCGCCAACACCGCCAGGACCGCCACCCCGAACGACCAGTCCACCGGCGCCACGCACAGCGCGATCACGTAGATCGCGGTCCCCTGCAGCACCCGGCCGACCCGGCGCGGCGCGAAGTCCATCGCGACCAGCTGTCCCAGCGCCGGCAGCGGCCGCACCAGCACGGCGTCGAACAACCCGGTGCGCACGTACACCCGCAGCCGCTCCACGTTGCCCACCGCGAGGTCGGCCAGCGGGAACGCCATCGCCGAGATGCCCAATCAGCACCACCTCCAGCCCGCCGAACCCGCCGAGGCTGCCGTTGACGCTGTACATCACGTACACGGCGACGACGTCGAGCAGGGTCAGCACCCCGCTGCCGACGAGGTCCATCGCGAACGACGCCCGGTACTGGGTCTGGCTGCGGACCTGCGCGGCGACCAGCCGGGCGTAGGGGTTACCCACCCTGGATCACCAACCGCCGCAACGCCTTGCGCTGCACCAGCCGGGCCGCCCCGACCACGACGGCGAGCCAGGCGACCTGCCCGGCCAGCAGCAGCCCCGCGTGCCCGAGACCGCCGCGCTCCACCAGCACGTCCAGCGGCGCCTGCATCAGCGTCGGGAACGGCGTGAGGAGCCACAGCCCGGTCACCAGCCAGTCCGGCAGCAGCGGCAGCGGGAAGGACAGCCCGCTTCCCGCGCCGGACGCGAACACCCACAGCATCTGCGTGCCGCGCGCGTCCATCAGCCAGAACGCGGTGAGCGAGACGATGTAGCGGCAGGCCGAGCAGACCAGCACGGCCAGCACCACCGACACCGCGAACAGCACGTAGGTGTACGGGTGGCTCGGCAGGTAGAAGTCGAACGCGAGCATCCCGACCACGACCGGCACGACGAACCTGGTCAACACCGCGTAACCGGCCCGGCCGAGATCGGTCGCCAGGTGGTTGACCATCAGGTCGACCGGCCGGAGCAGGTCGGCGACCACGTCCCCGCTGCGCACCCGCTCGGCGAGCTCCGAGGCGCTCCAGTAGTTGACCACGGCGATCAGCCCCTGGCCGGCGAAGACGAACGTGACGAGCTGCGCGCGGTCGTAGCCGGCCACCCGGCCCGCGGTGTCGGCCAGCGACAGCAGGACGTAGCAGCGCATGAAGCCGAACACCGAGTTCGTGAACGCGCCCGCCACCGTCGCCTGCCGGTAGGTGGCGAAGCGCCGGAAGCCGGCCCCGGCGAGCGCGCGCACGAGCCTGCCGCTGGCAATCACCGTGGCCACGCGGTTAGCCTCCGCTCCTGATGTCGGTCACGTGGACGGGACGCACTTGAGCACGATCGTTGTTGTCGGCGACGCGGCGGTGGACGTGGTCGCTTGTCATTCCGGGCCGATCGTGCACGGCGGCGACTCGCGAGCCCGGATCGCGCTCACGACCGGCGGGGCGGGGGCCAACACCGCGGCCTGGCTCGCGTACTGCGGAGCCGATGTGGTCCTGGTGGCACGGGTCGGCGACGACGTCGCGGGTCGGCAGGCACGCGAGGAGCTAACCACCGCCGGAGTGCGTTGCGCATTCACAATTGACCCGGGGGCGAGCACGGCGTGCGTGGTCGTGCTCGTGGACGGCGACGCGCAGCGGAGCATGCTGCCCGACCGGGGCGCGAGCCGCCGCATGGTGCCCTCGGATCTCGACCCGGCGCTGCTCGCCGGGGCCCAGCACCTGCACCTGTCCGGCTACGTGCTGCTCGACGCGTCGTCCCGGGAGGCGGGCCTGGCGATGCTCGCCGCCGCCGGCGAGGCCGGGCTGACCACCTCGGTCGACCCGCAGTCCGCGGCCCTGATCACCGACCCGGCGACGTTCGTCGAGGAGCTGCGCGGGGTGGACCTGCTGCTGCCGAACCTGGACGAGCTGGAGGTGCTGACCGGCTCGCACGACCCGGCCGGCGCGTCAGAGCTGCTGGCGGCGTTCGGCGCGGTCGCGGTGACCACCGGGCCTGCCGGGGCGAGCTGGGTCGACAGGACCGGCATCGCGTCGGTGCCCGCGACGCCGGGCGCGTGCGTGGACTCGACCGGCGCGGGCGACGCGTTCGATGCGGGCGTGCTCACCACGTGGCTCGCCGGAAAGTCCACAGAGGACTGTCTGCTGGCCGGCGTACGGCTCGGTGCGATGGCCGTGGGACAGGTGGGGGCGCAGCCGCCGGTCAGCCGTCGATGACCCGGTGCTCGCCGCCCTCGATGGCCGTCGCCGACCGCTGGTAGCGGTTGACCTCCTCGGCCTTGCGGGGCGGCCGGTCGTTGGCGATGAGCACCGCGATCCACGGCAGCGGCACGGACAGCAGCACGAACCCCAGTGCCAGCCACCAGGTGTCGTGGAGGATGCCGGCGAGGATGAGGCACGGCAGCCGCATGAGCATCATCGTCACGTACTTGCGCTTGCGCGCCGCGTACTCCTCTTCGTACGACGGCGCCGCCTCGGTGATGAGAACCGGGGTGTCGTCTCGCTCGGCCTTCACGACACCACCTCCTGAGACCATGCTCCCACCTCGCGGGCCGGATTGCGCCATCCGGGTGGACCTGCCTTGCCCGGCCGGGTGAAGCCGGTATGAAGGTCATATGACGTTGAGCGGGTTCGACACTCGACCGCACCTGTTCGAGCCGCTGGAGCGTCTGCGGTACACGGTCACCGAGGCCAACCTGCTGCGACACCTGGACACCGTCCCGCACCGCGTGCTCGACGTCGCGGGTGGCAACGGGGCGGAGGCCGTGCGGCTCGCGCGGCTGGGCCACGAGGTCACCGTCCTGGACCCGGCCGGCGCGATGCTCAGCCGGGCCATCGAGACCGCCGAGTCCCACGACGTCGCCGACCGGCTGCACGTCGTCCAGGCGGGTGCGCTCGACGCGCCGGAGGTGTTCGGCCGGCACGACTTCGACCTGGTCCTCTGCCACAACCTGCTGCACTACGTGGACGACCCGACCGAGGTGCTGCGCGCGGTCATCGCGCCGCTGCGGCCGGGCGGGCTGCTGTCGGTGCTCGGCCCCAACGACGACTTCGACCCGCTGCACGCGGCGGTGCGCGAGCTCGACCCGGAGCGCGCGCTCGACTCCCTGGCCGGCGTGCGGCCGACCCCGGTGGCGGCCCTCGTCGCGGCGCTCGCCGGGCTCGGCGTGGAGGAGGTCGTCCGCTACGGCGTGCGGTGCGTGAGCGACCTGCTCCCGTCGCTGCCCGACGACCCCGTGTTCCTGGCCGACCTGGAGCGGCTGGAGCTGGCCATGGCCGACCGGATGCCGCAACTGCTGACCGCGCGGTTCTTCCACCTGGTGGCCCGCCGCTGACCGTCCCCCGGCACCGCTCTGCCACTGCTCTGCCACTGCTCTGCCACCATGATCGACGTGCGAGCGGTGGTGGCGCGGGTGACCCGGGCGAGTGTGACGGTCGAGGACGCGGTCGTGGGCTCCTTCGACGAGCCCGGCCTGCTGGTGCTGCTGGGCGTCACGGTGTCGGACACGCCCGCGGAGGCCGCGACCATGGCCCGCAAACTGCACGAACTACGCATCCTGCGCGACGAGCAGTCCTGCGCCACGACGGGCGCGCCGCTGCTCGTCGTCAGCCAGTTCACCCTGTACGGGGACACCCGCAAGGGCCGCAGGCCGTCGTGGACCGCGGCCGCCCGCCCGGAGACCGCCGAGCCGTTGGTGGACGCGGTGGTCGCTGAGCTCCAAGCGCGGGGCGCCCGGGTCGAGACGGGCCGCTTCGGCGCGATGATGTCGGTCGAGAGCGTCAACGACGGACCCTTCACGGTTGTCGTCGAGATCTGACGCTGCGTAGTGCCCGGCGTCACCGGCCGGTCCCCGTCACGTACTCCGGCGCCGTTCCGTCTCTTAGGAAAAGCTCAGGTTTGGTGGAGCAACCGGTGTGGCGCGCGTGACGTCATCCAGTTGAGAAGTCGGGAACGAAACGAGCCACGCGCACGTTTTCAAGAGTGTCCAGCCGGCGACGGCTCACCGGACACGAGGCGCCGGTGTGTGACACAGCACACCGACCCGCGAACAGGGGGAGGGGAGAGCATGACGGTCCCACAGCAACGCGAGCCGGAGCCCGCCGAGATCGATCTCGATGCGCAGGGCCCCGCGGCCGACCTGGTCCGCGTCTACCTCAACGGCATCGGCCGGACCGCGCTGCTGACCGCGGCGCAGGAGGTCGAGCTGGCCAAGCGCATCGAGGCCGGGGTGTTCGCGCAGCACATGCTCGAGACGGAGAACCGCGGCACCGCCAAGCGGACCGAGCTCGAGTCACTCGTGCGCGACGGTCACCGGGCCAAGAACCACCTGCTCGAGGCCAACCTGCGGCTCGTGGTGTCGCTGGCCAAGCGCTACACCGGCCGCGGGATGCCCCTGCTGGACCTCATCCAGGAGGGCAACCTGGGGCTCATCAGGGCGGTCGAGAAGTTCGACTACACCAAGGGCTTCAAGTTCTCGACGTACGCGACGTGGTGGATTCGCCAGGCGATCACCCGAGGCATGGCCGACCAGGGCCGCACCATCCGGCTGCCCGTCCACCTGGTGGAACAGGTCAACAAGCTGGCCCGCACCAAGCGCGACCTGCACCAGCAGCTCGGCCGCGAGGCCACCCACGACGAGCTCGCGGCAGAGGTCGGCCTCACCCCCGAGAAGGTCGCCGACCTGCTCGACCACGCCCGCGACCCGGTGAGTCTCGACATGCCGGTCGGCTCGGAGGAGGACGCCCCGCTGGGCGACTTCATCGAGGACGGCGAAGCCACCGACGCCGAGAGCGCGGTCATCTCCGGCCTGCTGCACGACGACCTGCGCAGGGTCCTGGCCACGCTCGACGACCGGGAGCAGTCGGTCATCCGCCTGCGCTACGGCCTCGATGACGGACAGCCACACACCCTCGACCAGATCGGCAAGCGCTTCAGTCTCTCCCGCGAACGCGTGCGCCAGATCGAGCGCGAGGTCATGTCCAAGCTCCGCCAGGGCGAGCGGGCCGAGCGGCTGCGCGCCTACGCCAGCTGACCAGGCTCGACCTCGTGCCGGTCGCCCGAGCAACCTTTGAGCGCGCCGCAACGTCCTTAGTGCGAAAGCACTACAAGGCATTGACATGCGCACGCCAGCGCGGCACGGTCGGTGCACGGGACTACGCGGCGCGGGTGAACCATTACTGCCCGTAGCTGCCATCCACGGGAGGTCGGGACGGCCGGGGGCCGCCCCGGCCTTCCGGCCCGGGTCTACCTGTTCGCGGAGGGCGCTCACCCGGGGGGCCTCCAGATCATCTTGGGGGGCCGAGCCCCCCAAACCCCCACGGTGCGAGCTCCTCTCGACCCGGCGTGGTTCCGGTTGCCTCACCAGCGCCGGTTGGCTAGACGCCAGTTCTCTCGGCCTTCGGCCATCGTTCCTCCTCCGTTGTCACTCGGGCTCGGCCTTCGGTCTCGGGGTCTGGGGTGTGCTCGGCGGTTGTGGCGGGGGGCGGATCTTGGGGTTCGGGGCGCGGTAGCGTCGGGGGGGTTCCTGTCGCGCTACTAGGAGTCTCCCGGTGACCGCCTCCTCTGCCACGTTCGAGTACACCGAAGCGCTGCCGCTCGCGCCGGACAAGCACACCGAGTACCGGCTCGTCACGCCGGACGGGGTGCGGGTCGTCGAGGCCGCCGGGCGGACCTTCCTGCAGGTCGACCCCGACGCGCTGCGGCTGCTCGCCAAGGAGGCGATCCGCGACATCCAGCACTTGCTGCGGCCGTCGCACCTCGCCCAGCTCCGGTCCATCGTCGACGACCCCGAAGCCAGCGGCAACGACCGGTTCGTCGCCATGGACCTGCTCCGCAACGCCTGCATCTCCGCGGGCGGCGTGCTCCCCATGTGCCAGGACACCGGCACCGCCATCGTCATCGGCAAGCGGACCGAGAACGTGCTCACCGGCGGCACCGACGAGGAGGCGCTCTCCAGAGGCATCTTCGAGGCCTACCAGGAGCTCAACCTGCGCTACTCGCAGCTCGCACCGGTCAGCTTCTGGGAGGAGCGCAACACCGGCACCAACCTCCCCGCCCAGATCGAGCTCTACCACAAGGACGGCGCCACGCCGGAGTACGAGTTCCTCTTCATGGCCAAGGGCGGCGGCAGCGCCAACAAGACCTTCCTCTACCAGGAGACCAAGGCTCTGCTGAACCCCATGCGCCTCGCCAAGTTCCTCGACGAGAAGCTCCGCAGCCTCGGCACGGCCGCCTGCCCGCCCTACCACCTCGCGATCGTCGTCGGTGGCACCTCGGCCGAGCACACCCTCAAGGCCGCCAAGCTCGCCTCCGCCCGCTACCTCGACAACCTCCCGCTCGAAGGCAGCCCCGCGGGCC
>NZ_WHTD01000168.1 GCF_009379765.1 Actinophytocola sp.
GATGGGATTCGTGATCCAGATGGCTCCTGGCAAGGCGGCGGAAGGTCGCTCATACCGGGTTGTATTCGGGCCTTCCGACAACGCGGCCAGGGGGCATCTGGGCGCGAATACCACGATCCAAGATCCGCGAGACATGGCCTAGCTGTCCAGGATCGAACGGACCTCGGCCGGGGTGGCGTCGGCCTGGACCTGGCGCTGCTCGCCCGACGCGAGGTCGCGGACCGTGACCGTGCCGGCGTCCCAGTCGTCGCGGCCGACGATCACGATCGCGCGGGCGCCGGACTTGTCCGCGCGCTGGATCTCCTTGCCCAGCTTGCGAATGTCGAGCGGGGTCGAGGTGCGGACACCCGCGCCACGCAGCCCGCGGGCGACCGTCCGGGCGGCGTCGGCCAGCTCGGCCTCGGTCGCGATGACGACCACGTCGATCTCGTTGCGGGCCTCGGGCAGGAGACCGTGCGTGCCGAGGAAGTCGAACAGTGTCACGTCGCCCATGCCGAAACCGAAGCCCGGGATGCGCTGCGCGGAGTACAGCCCGACGAGGTTGTCGTAGCGGCCACCGCCGAACAGGGAGCGCCGGTTGTCCGGGTGGGTGTCGAAGACCTCGAACACGGTGGCGGTGTAGTAGTCGAAGCCGCGCACGATCAGCGGGTCGAACGTGACGAGGTCGGCGGCGGTGGAGTCCAGCACCCGCATGAGCTTGGACTGCTCCTTGACCTCGCCGGGGATCTCGTCGAGCACCGCGCGGCCGGCGGCGAGGACCTCGGTGAGCCGGTCGAACTGCTTGTCGGTGAGGCCCATGGCGGCGGCGTCGGCGGCGAGCTTGTCGGCCGGGTACTTCTCCCAGCGGTCGACGAGCCCGGCGACGTCGCGCACCGCGTCGGCGCCGATGCCGACGACGCCGGTGAGCATGGCGTCGAGCAGGACGCGGTCGTTGACCCGCAGGCGCCACATGTCGGGGGTGGCGCCGATCGCGGCCATGAGGTCGTGGACGAGCTCGAAGAACTCGATCTCGCACGCGGCGCTGTCGGAGCCGAAGACGTCGACGTTGATCTGCCAGTGCTCGCGGACCCGCCCGCGCTGGGGGCGCTCGTAGCGGTGGCAGTTGGGGTGGCTGTACCAGCGGACCGGGAACTGCAGCCGCCCGGCGTTGCCGGCGATCATGCGCGCGACCGACGGGGTCATCTCCGGGCGCAGCGCGAGCCGCCGGTCGCCACGGTCGGTGAGTGTGTAGAGCTGCTGCTCGACGATCTCCCGGCTGGACTTCGCCTCGTAGATCTCCACGGGCTCGAGGATGGGGCCGTCGTAGCGCTGGTAGCCGTACCGCTCGATCACGTCGTAGAGCCGGCCGAACACCTGCGTCCGGACCGACATCTCGGCCGGCAGGAAGTCACGCGTGCCGCGGTAGGGAGCGGTGGGCAAGAACTGGGACACGACACTGAGCCTAACGTTCGACCTTGAACGTTCAGATTGCGGACAGTCACTCGACAGGCGTCACCAGCGTGCGGTCGGTCAGGAACTGCCGGAGGTTGCGCAGCGCGAGCTCGCCCATGGCCTCGCGGGTCTCGTGGGTGGCGCTCGCGATGTGCGGGAACAGGACCACCGAGTCCACGTCCAGCAGCTCCGGCGGGACGTTGGGCTCGTCGGCGTAGACGTCCAGCGCGGCGCCGGCCAGGCGGCCTTCCACCAGGGCGGCCACCATGGCCGGTTCGTCGACCACGCTGCCGCGGGCGATGTTGACCAGGTAGCCGGCCGGGCCCAGGGCGTCGAGCACCTCGGCCGAGACCAGACCGGCGGTGGCGGGGCCGCCCGCGGTGGCGACGACCAGGACGTCGACCTCGGCGGCCAGGGCCACCGGGGACGGCACGTACTGGTAGGACACCCCGCCGACCGGGGTGCGGGAGTGGTAGCTGATCTTCATGTCGAAGCCCTCGAGCCGCCGCGCGATCGCCCGGCCGATGCGGCCGAGGCCCAGGATGCCGACCTGCTTGCCGGACACCTTCGTCGCCAGCGGGTGGTTCCACTCGCCCCGCCGCACGAACCGGTCGGCCGCGGACAGCCTGCGCATCGCGTCGATCAGGCCGCCGACCGCCAGGTCCGCCACGCAGTCGTTCAGCACGTCGGGGGTGTTGCTCACCACGACGCCCCGCGCGCGGGCGTGGGCGAGGTCGGTGGTCTCGTAGCCGACTCCGAAGTGGACGATCGCGCCCAGCTTCGGCATCGCGTCCAGCTGCTCGTTCGTGACCCCGAACCGGGAGCTCGTCACCGCCGCGACGACCTCGTCGCCGTGTGCGGCAAGGAAGCCCGGCCGCTCGAACAGCCGCACCGCCTGGTACCCCTCGGTGAGCGCCCGCTCCACCGACGGCAGCAGCGGGCACACCTGCAGGACACTCATCCAGCCTCCAGACACGGGCGCTTCGGGTCGAACGTCCAGCCCGGCACCAGGTGTCGCATGGCGACGGCGTCGTCGCGCGCGCCGAGCGCCTCGCGACGGTACAGTTCGTGTGCTTCCTCGACCCGGTCCGGATCCAGCTCGACGCCCAGGCCGCCGCCGTCCGGGACCGCGAGCCGGCCGTCCACCACCGGGATCGGCTCGCGGGTGAGCCGCTGGCCGTCCTGCCAGATCCAGTGCGTGTCGATCGCCGTGATGTCGCCCGGCGCGGCCGCGGCGACGTGGGTGAACATCGCGAGCGACACGTCGAAGTGGTTGTTCGAGTGCGACCCCCAGGTCAGCCCCCACGCCTGGCACAGCTGGGCCACCCGCACCGAGCCCCGCAACGTCCAGAAGTGCGGGTCCGCCAGCGGAATGTCCACAGCGGACTGCCGCACCGCGTGCCCGAGCGAGCGCCAGTCCGTGGCGACCATGTTCGTCGCGGTCCGCATGCCGGTCGCGCGGCGGAACTCGGCGAGCACCTCGCGGCCCGAGTAGCCGGCCTCCGCCCCGCACGGGTCCTCCGCGTAGGCGAGGACGTCGCGCAGCGTCCGCGCGCGACGGACGGCGTCGTCGAGCAGCCAGCCCCCGTTCGGGTCGAGGGTGAGGTCGGCGTCGGGGAACCGCGCCGCCAGCGCCGTCATCACCTCGACCTCCTCGTCACCGGGCAGCACGCCACCCTTGAGCTTGAAGTCGGTGAACCCGTACCGCGCCTGCGCCGCCTCGGCCTGCGCGACGATCGCCCCGGCGTCGAGCGCCTCCTGGTTCCGGACGCGGAACCACGGGTCGTCCGATGTGGACTCGTCGCGGTAGCCGAGGTCGGTCCTCGACCGGTCGCCGACGAAGAACAGGTAGCCCAGGGCACGGACCCGGTCCCGCTGCTTGCCCTCGCCCAGCAACGCCGCGACCGGCTGGTCGAGCAGCTGTCCGAGCAGGTCGAGCAGCGCGCACTCGACGGCCGCTTGGACGTGGACGGTGACCCGCAGGTCGAACGTCTGCGCGCCGCGGCCTCCCGCGTCCCGGTCCCCGAACCGCACGGCCACGGCCCGCAGGACCGCGTCGTGGTCGCCGACCCGGGCGCCCACCACCAGGTCCCGGGCCTCTTCCAGGGTCCGGGTGATCGCCGGGCCGCCGGGCACCTCGCCGACGCCGGTACGGCCGTCGGAGTCGGTGACGATCAGCAGGTTGCGGGTGAAGAACGGGCCGTGCGCGCCGCTGAGGTTGAGCAGCATGCTGTCCCGCCCCGCGACCGGGACGACGCGGTAGCCGGTGACGACCGGGACGCTCACTCGGGCGACCCGTCACGCAGCCGGGGTACCGCCAGCGGGTTGCCGTCGCGGAGCTCCTCCGGGAGCAGCGCGTCGGGCACGTTCTGGTAGCTCACCGGGCGCAGGAACCGCTCGATCGCGCGCGTGCCGACCGACGTGGTCGACGGCGCGGACGTCGCGGGGAACGGGCCGTCGTGCACGACCGCGTGACCGACCTCGACCCCGGTCGGCCAGCCGAACAGCACCCGCCCGGCCAGCAGCTCCAGCCGGGGCAGCAACGCGGCCGCGGCCGGGTGGTCGGCGGTGGCGGCGTGCACGGTCGCGGTCAGCTGGCCCTCCAGCGAGTCGAGGATCCGGTCCAGCTCCGCGAGGTCCCGGACCCGCACGACCAGCGACGTCGCGCCGAAGATCTCCTCCTGCAACGTCGGGTCCGCGAGGAACGTCTCGCCGTCGGTGACGTACAGGCCGACCCGCCCGCACTCGGCGATCGCGCCGTCGGTCGCCCCGACCGCCAGCCGGGCCACACCGTCGGCGTAGGACTGCCGGATGCCGGCGGTGAGCATCGCCGCGCCCGGCGCCGCGGACACCGCGCCGGCCACCGCGGCGAGGAACTCGGACGCGTCGCCGACGGCGAACACGAGCCCCGGGCTCGTGCACAGCTGGCCCGCCCCGGTGGTCACCGACGCAACGAAGCCGGCACCCAGCGCGGCGCCGTGCACGTCGGCCGAGCCGATCAGCATCGCGCCGGTGAGCTCCAGGGTCGTGGTCATGCCAGGTTCACCTTCTCGATCAGGGCCTTCAGCGCGCCGAGCTCGGTGGCGGTCAGGTCGGCGAGCGGCGGGCGCACCGGCCCGGCGCCCCGGCCGACCGCGGTGAGCCCGGCCTTCACGATCGACACCGGGTAGCCGGCCCGCCGGTCGCGGATCTCCAGGTACGGCAGCACGAACTCGTCGAGCTTGCGGTAGACGGCCTCCCGGTCGCGGGCGCGCACCGCCGCGTAGAACGACAGCGCCCACTCCGGCGCGAAGTTGAAGATCGCCGAGGAGTAGGTCGTGACACCCATCTCCAGGTACGGCAACGCGTAGGTCTCGGCCGTGGGCAGTCCGCCGACCAGCACCATCCGGCCGGTCAGCCGGGCGTGGATGCGGGTCATGAGGTCCACGTCGCCGATGCCGTCCTTGAACCCGATCAGGTTGGCGCAGCTGTCGGTGAGCTCCCGCACGGCGTCGAAGGTGAACCGCGCGTTGGCCCGGTGGTAGACGATCACGCCGAGCCCGGTCGCCGCGCACACCGCCTTGACGTGCGCGACCAGGCCTTCCTGCGGCACCTCGGTCAGGTACGGCGGCAGCAGGAGCAGCCCCGACGCGCCGGCGGCCTCCGCGTCGCGGGCCATCGCGACGGCCTGCGCGGTGCCGTAGCCCGCCGGGGCGAGCACCAGCTTGTCCGGCGCGACGGCGATCGCGGCCCGCACCGCGCGCGCGACCTCGTCCGGGGTGAGCGCGAAGAACTCCCCCGTGCCGCCCGCCGCGAACAGGCCGGCGACGGGGAACGAGGCCTGCCACGCGATGTGCTCGCGGTAGGCGTCCTCGGCGAACCCGAGATCGGCGGCAGCATGGGTGACCGGGAAGGACAGGAGCCCTGCGCCGAGGGTGTCGCGCAGGGACTCCGGACTTCGCAGCGTCATGGGGCAGACTCCAGGGTCGTCGGGATGCTCTCAGCGTATGGGCGCCTGCGATACCTGTCTAACACCAAGACTGCATTTATTGATACCTTTCAGGCATGCCGTTCACGCTCGAGCAGCTTCGCGGGTTCGTCGCGGTCGCCGAGGAGGGCCACTTCGGCCGGGCCGCCGCACGGCTGCGGATCACCCAGCCGCCACTGTCCCGGCAGGTGCAGAAGCTGGAACGGGCACTGGAGGTCGAGCTGCTGGTCCGCACGCCGCGCGCGGTGCTGCTCACCCCCGCCGGCAAGGCGTTCCTGCCCGAGGCGCGGCGGATGCTGAACCTGGCCGACACCGCGCCGGTCGCGGCCCGCAACGCCGCCCGCGGCACCGCCGGCAGCCTGCGCATCGGGTTCACCGCGATCTCCGCTCTCACCGTGCTCGGCACGTGGATCCGCACGATCGCGAGGAACCTGCCGTCGGTCGAGCTCACGCTCACCGAGATGGTCACTCGCGACCAGGTCGAGGCGCTGCTCGCCGGCGACATCGATGTCGGCCTCGCCCGTGGCGTGCCCGCCTCCGAGGTGCTCGACGTGCGGCTCGTGCACACGGAGAGCGTGATCCTCGCCTGCCCGCGCGGGCACGCGGTCACCGAGCTCGGCCGGCCGCCGTCGCCGGCCGACATCGGCCGCCACGACATGGTCACCTACGCCCCCGTCGCCGCCCGCTACCTGCACGAGCTCGTGATAAGCGTGTTCCACGGCGCCAGTGTCGAGCCGCGCTACGTCCAGCAGGTCGGCCAGGTGCACAGCCTCCTCGCGCTCGTCGACGCCGGCGTCGGGCTGGGCCTCGTGCCCCGCGCCGCCGCCCGGTTGCGGCTGCCCAACCTGGCGTTCACCGAGATCGACGGGATCGCCCCCGACCTCGTCGAGACGCACTGCGTCTGGCGGGTCGAGCACGCCAACCCGGCGCTCGACTCGCTGCTGCGGCTCACCGAACCCGCCTCGTGACGCCTTGCCCACCCGCGCTTACCGTCACCGTCTACAAGTGGAGACCGAATGCGCGTCCATAGACGGCAGCCCTGTCGGCCCCGACAGTCGGCCCGCGGTCCGGTAGCGACGACCCAGACCTCGGAGAGACGATGCGGTCTTCCGTTCCGCCCGGCGCCCACTCGCCAGGACGCTCGCCGCCGTGGCCGTCCCCCGCCATGACCGGGTCGGTCAGCACGACCAACGGGCTTCACCACCGGGGCGGGGTCGGGTCGAAGTCGGTGGCATGCCGGCGGTAGTAGCCGGTGTCGTCGCGTTCGGTTATGCCGCAGGACAAGTACTGCTCGTGCAGCCGGGCGAGCGCGTCCCGGTCGAGCGCGACGCCCAGGCCCGGGCCGGTCGGCACCGCGACCGCGCCGCGCACGAACGCGAGCGCGCCGGGCACGACCACGTCGTCGGCCGCGTGCTTCCACGGCCAGTGCGTGTCGCAGGCGTAGCCGAGGTTCGGCGTCGCGGCGGCGAGGTGGGTCATCGCCGCGAGGCTGATGCCGAGGTGGGAGTTCGAGTGCATCGACAGGCCGAGCCCGAACGTGTCGCAGACGGACGCCAGCACGCGGGAGCGGTTGAGCCCGCCCCAGAAGTGGTGGTCGGACAGCACGACCTGCACGGCGTCCTCCTCGACCGCGGTGCGCACCTGGTCGAACGCGACGACACACATGTTGGTGGCCAACGGCATCGGCACCGCGCGCGCCACCCGGGCCATGCCGGCGATGCCGGTGGTCGGGTCCTCCAGGTACTCGATCACCCCGTCGAGCTCCTCGCCGACCCGGACCGAGGTCGCCACGCTCCACGCGCCGTTCGGGTCGATCCGAAGTGGATGGTCGGGGAACTCCTCGCGCAGCGCCAGGATCGCCGCGACCTCCTGCTCCGGCGGGAACACGCCGCCCTTGAGCTTGATCGCGGTGAACCCGTACTCGTCGACGATCCGCCGGGCCTGCGCGACGAGCTGGTCGGGGTCGAGCGCGGCGCCCCACTCGTCCGGCTCGGCGCCGGGGTGGCCCGCCCACTTGTAGAACAGGTAGGCGCTGTAGTCGACCCGGTCGCGGACCGCGCCGCCGAGGAGGTCGCTCACGGGTCGGCCGATCGCCTTGCCCTGGATGTCGAGGCAGGCCACCTCGAACGGCGACAGCACCCGGTCGGCCGTGCGGCTGCCGGTCACCATCCCACTCATGCCATCCCCTCGCAGGCTCGGTGATGCCGCTCGCGGTCGCCCTGCGTTGAATGACTCGCTCGCAAGCTCGCTCATGCCGTGCCCGCCGGCGCCGGTGTCGGCCACCGCGGCGACACGCCGCGCGACCTCCTGGGTGTGCCACACGTCGACCCCGGTGAGCTGGAGGGCGGCCTTGTGCAGGCGGGCGAGGTGGGCGGCGTCGCCATAGGTCTCGCCGAGCCCGGACAGGCCGGAGTCGGTGACGACCTCGACGATCGCGCGCAGGGCGAACGGCTCGTGCACGCCGACCGTGTTCAGCAGCGGCGGGTCGCGGAACGCCACCGGGGTGACGCGAACGTCCTGGATGCGGTGCGGGTACTCGGCCACGATCCTGAGCCTAACTCACCGATGTCCACATGAGTAGACGCTCGACAGGATCGGAGATGCGCCCTGAACGACGCGTTCAGGGCACTGGACGTCCAATGCGCGTCGTTCAGGGCATGGGTCCTGGAGATGAGTCAGGTGTCGAGAATGCCGAGCTCCACGGAGCCCGCGGACTGCTCGATCGCCTCCCTCGCCCGGCGCAGCGCGGCCACGACGTCCTCCTCCCTGGCCGGGGTGAGCCGGGCGAGCGGCACCGAGCAGCTGATCGCGTCGACGGCCGGCTCGGCGTAGCGCAGCGGCACCGCGAAGCACTTGACGCCCGCGGTGTTCTCCTCGCGGTCGACGGCGTACCCGCGGTCCCGGACCGACGCGAGGTCCTGGCGCAGGGTCGCCGGGTCGGTGATCGTGTGGGTGGTCAGCGGCGCGAGCTCGCCGGGCAGGTGCGCGGCGAGCTCGTCGGCGTCGAGCTCGGCGAGCAGCGCCTTGCCCAGCGCGGTCGAGTACGCGGGCAGCCTGCGGCCGACCCGGCTGTGCGGGCGCAGGTACTGGCCGGACTCGCGGGTGACGAGGTACACGACGTCGCCGCCGGAGAGGCGGCCGAGGTGGAACGTCTCGTCGAGGTGCTCGCCCAGGTTGTCCAGCACCGACTTCGCGATCCGCACGAACGGGTCGGTGTCGAGGTAGGTGGTGCCGGCGAGCAGCGCCCGGATGCCGATGCCGTACAGGGTGCCGGAAGCGTCGGTGCGCACCCAGCCGTGCTTCGTGAGCGTCCGCAGCACGGCGTAGCAGCTGCTGCGCGGCATGCCGAGCGCCTCGCTGAGCTCACGCAGCCGGGCGGGACGGTTGCGCCGGGCCGCGAGGAGCTCGAGCAGCTCCAGGGTTCGGGCCGCCGACTTGACCTCCCGCACGCCGCGCTCGGGCGGGTCCGGGTCCGGGCCGCCGCGTGTGCCGCCGTCCGGTCGCGCGGTCGGTACAGCCATCAATGCCCTCCTGCCGCGGGGTTTTCGACCAGGCAACGCTACCGGCACGGTGCGGGCCCGCGGTGCCAGCCGTCCAGCGTCGATACCCAAACGGAATCGCGTACGCGTCGGCACGGCGTCACCGCGCATGACGTGACGCCCTCGCCGGCTCGGCCCGGGTCACCAGCCGCCAGGCCAGCCAGAACGAGCCGACCAGCGCGGCGGCCGCCACGAGCGGGGCCTTCACCTCGGCCGGCGCCGCGACCGGCCGCAGCGCCAGCGCCAGCAGGATCAGCACCGGGCCCTGGATGACGAACGCGGGGAACGCGGCGCGGGAGCACGCCCCGGCGAACCGGCCGTGCTGGGTGAGGTGCCGCTGGGCGAGACCGAGCAACCACAGCGAGCCCGCGACCACCAGGACGCCCTCGACGATCACGGTGGTCACCGCCTGCCAGGTCCAGCCGCCGAGGAAGGGGCCGATGTCGGCGGCCAGGTCGGTGATGCCGATGGCGATCCCGAGAACCGGCACGAGGCAGAGGGTGACCACCGCGACTATCGTGCTGGCGCGGCGGATGCGGTCGGGGATCTCCCGCGCCCAACCGTGCCGCGCGCAGACCAGGCCGAGCAGGAACATCGCCAGGCACTGCGGCCACTGCCACAGGTGCAGGTCGAAGATCTGCCCGCTCTTGGCCGGGAACCACAGCCGCACCAGGAACGAGCTGACCGCGATGCCGGCGGCCAGCGCGACGAGCCGCCCGGCGCCCGGGGCCGGCGCGTCCTCGTCCGCCGGCCACAACGTGCGCCAGACCGCGTAGCCGATCGAGAACAGCAGCAGCACGAACGCGAACCACAGCGAGCCGGCGTCGAACAGCGGGTACCGGTGGGTCACCACCCACCACACCGACCCGTCGTGTCCGGCGACCCGGTAGGCGAGCCACATCGTCAACGGCCAGATGAGGAACGCGGTCGCCGCCCACGGCAGCCCGAGCCGCAACATCCGGTCGAGGGTGAACCGGCGCAGGCCCTTGCGCTCGAGCGAGCGCGGGGTGAACAGGCCGGCCAGGAAGAAGAACCCGCCGATGACGAACATCCCGGACGGTCCGACGACCGCGACGAGCACGAGCTCCCCCGCCGGGGTGAACGACACCTCGTTCACCTCGTCGTAGGGCCAGCCGCCGACCGCGGTGTAACCGGCGAGGGCATGACCCCCGATCACCCACGCCACCAACGCGGTCTTCACGTTGTCGACCTGCGGTAGGCGCTGCTCGGTCACCTTGCAGACTCTCGCCGACCGACCCGGATCTTGTCCAGACGCCGCGCGGTCAGCGACCGGGCACGATCGCGAGGGTGACGGTGCGGTTGCGGCCCCGGGCGCCGGGGCCGTCGCCCGGGTGGGCCGGTGCGGACTGGTCGGCGCTGGTCACGCTGAACGCGGTGAGCGGGAGCCCGCTGACGTCGGACAGCACCCGCGCGGCGGCGACCGCCCTGGCCACCGCGACGCTCGACCCGCCACTGGTGGGCCCACCCGCGACCGGCACCCCGTGACCGATGACGGTCGCGGTCACCGGCCGGCCGGCGAGCCGCCGGCCCCAGGCGCGCAGGACGTCCCGGCCGGCCGGGGTGAGCCGCGTGCCGTCCGGGCCGAAGAGCCCGTCGTGGAAGACGACCCGCACCTGCCCGTCCCCGCGGCGGACGTCGACCTCCGGGCCGGCGAGCGCGGCGACCCGCTGGGCGGTGCCGTCCTCCGGGGCCCTCCTCTAGCATGCGGTTGGTCTCCGCGAGCGAGGCGACGCGCTTGACCAGCTTCATCGCCTGCCGGCCGAGGTAGGCGTGCTCGACCCGGTAGACCTCGGCGTAGGTGCCTTCACCGAGGCGGCGGCCGACGGTCAGCGTGTCGGTGATCTGGGTTCCCGGCTCCAGCAGCGCCAACGTCCCCCACCCTCGTGCTCGGCTTCTCGTGTGCGGCCGAGTGTGCCGAGGGTTGCTTGGGACCCCTCCCGAGCGGCTACCGGTCGGTCACCTCCGGGCCGCTTCGCGGAGGAGCCCGTCGTCGGCGGTGTCGAGGTACTGGTCGGCCTGCGGTGGCCAGTCGTCGTGGGTCCGCAGTGCCTCGGCGAACCGCTCGGCGTGCAGGACGCGGAACGGGCGGTCGTGGTAGTCGCGGGTCGTGGGGTCGACCGGATCGGTGAGCCCGAGCTCGTTGTGGACGGTGGCGACGTGCTCGTAGGCGGTGACCAGGTGGGCCTCCCGGCCGCGCCAGCCGGCGGCGGTGAGGGCGGCGGTGAGGGCCGGGGTCAGCGTGGCCGCGTCGGGGAGCTGGGCGAAGGCGCTGCCGAGCCACTTGCTGTAAGGCGGGTAGCGCCGGCGCATCAGGAGGCAGAGCCGCATGATGTCCCGGGCGATGCGTGCGGCGACGACGGCGGACCCGAGCTCGTCCCCGACCTCACCGCACCGCCCGACGAACGCCTCTTCCTCGGCGATGCGCTGCCACTGCCCGGCGAGGACGTGGCGCCACCCGTCGTCCGGGTACCAGGCGAGCGCGGCGCGGGCGGCGGTGACCTCGCCGCGGTCGTCGTGGAAGACGGCGTCCGCGGTGGTCTCGGCGAGCGACTGGGTCGGCGTGGCCAGCCAGTGCCGCGGCCGGATCGGCTCCCGCGGGTCGAACCCGAGCTGCCGCCGGAACCAGCTACCGAGGTCGACGATCTGGACGTGGGTGGGGTGGCCGCCGAACCGCTCGGGCAGCCGGCTCGTCGTCGCGGCGGCGTGCTTACGGGTGTCCTCGGGGGTGAGGAAGAGCTGGAGCCGCGCGCCCCAGTCGTGGTCGGTGGAGCGCTCGGTGTCGAACCCCAGCACCTCCGACCCGGTCCCGATCCGCGCCGCGGCGTGTGGGACCCGGATCTCGGGCGCGACGACGTCGCGGTAGTAACGGGCCGACAGCTCCAGACCGGGCACGAACACGGCCGCCATGGTGCCGGGGTCGCCGCTACGAGGCGACCCAATCGGCCCAGGGCCCGTCCGGCGCGAGCTGCCGGAGCACGTCGAGCAGTTGTGGTGGCTCGACCGGGTCGGCGAGCTCGTCGATACCGTCCCAGGCGACCCAGGCGTAGGCGTGCAGGTTGACCTGCTCGTCGGGGAGCAGCCCGCTCCGCCGCGGCTCCGGCCGCTCGATGTCGAAGCGTGCGAGGAAGAACTGCTCCGGCCCGACGTGCCGGGCCCCGTCCCATCGCAGGTCCCGCTCCACGACCGCGAACCCCTCGCCCACGGCCGACGGATCCAACCTGGTCTCCTCGAACAGCTCCCGCCGCGCCGCGTCGAACGGCGTCTCCCCCGGCTCGATCCCCCCACCGGGCGGCTCCCAGAGCCACGCGCCGTTCGAGGGATCCCGCCACCGCAGCAGGAGCACCCGGTCGTCGACGTCGAGACAGATGACCCGAGCAGCCGGCCGCGTCCGCAGAATCTCCACCCCCGACCATAACCACGCCCGGTCGAGAGTGTTGGACTCGCGGGTCGTGAAGGTTGGACTCGCGGGGGGCAAAACTGTGGAGCTGGTCGGCGAGCCTCAGGAGGCGGTGTAGACCGCCGCCTCGACGTCCGGCTCCTTCTCGACCAGGCCGTAGGTCGCCATCTTCTCGCCGAGGAACCGCAGCGAACCGAGGTCGACCCGCTCGCCCCACCGCGGGATGTTGACGGTCGGGGCCAGGTCGGGCGCCAGCTTGGTGATGTCCGGCAGCGCGGCTCGGTACTCATCGGGGTGGTCGGTGATGTACTTCGCCGTCTCCGCCACGGCGGCCTGGAACGCCTCGACCACGGCGGGGTTCTGCTGGATGTACTCCTCGGTCGCGGTGTAGGTGCCGACCGCGAGGTTCGCCATCGACTCGACGTAGGGCCGGATCACCGACCGGGCGCCCTGGCTGCGCGCGATCGTGGCGAACGGCTCGATCACGAACGCGGCGTCCACCTGGTGCTTCTCGACCGCCGCCGGCATGTCCGGGAACGGCATCGCGATGAGCTTGACCGAGGAGACGTCGACGCCGGTGTCCTCGAGGCTCGCCTTGAGCGTCACCTCGCTGACGTTCTTGAGCGTGTTGACGGCGACCGTCCTGCCGGCCAGGTCCTTCGGTGTCTCGATTGGACTGTCCTTGGCGACGATGACGGCGGAGAAGTCCTTGTCCGGGTCGGCGCCGACCGACGTGCCCGGTGCGATGATCTGCACCGGCAGGCCGGCGTCGCGGGCGAGCAGGACGGACACGATGTTGGACCCGCCGATCTGCATCTCGCCGGAGACCAGGTTGGGGATGATCGCGGCGCCGCCCTCCTGGGGTACCAGGTTCACGTCGAGCTGGTGCTTGTCGAAGATCCCCTTCCCCTCGCCGAACGCGATGAACGAGGCCGGGGCGCCCTGGATGTCGCCGACCTTGATCGAGACCGGGGCCTCCAGGCTCGGGCCGGCCTGGCCGCTCGGCTCGCTGCCTCCGCCGCAGCCGGCCACCGCGAGCAGCAGCGCCGTGCCGAGCAGCGCGAACATGGAACGCCGTGCCATGAGGACCGCCTCCTTTGCTACAGGCCGAGCAGCCGGCGCGCGTTGCCGTGGAAGATCGCGGCGCGCTGGTCGTCGTCGAGCCCGATCTCCTCGATGTTCGCGATGGTCGCCCGGATGTAGCCGGGCCCCTTCTCCGGGTCGAACGGGCTGTCCGAGCCGAACAGGACCCGGTCTGCGCCGAAGAAGTCGATCGTGCACCGCAGCGCGTGCGCCGCCCCGAACATCGCGGTGTCGGCGTAGAACATCCGGAAGTAGTCCAGCGGCCGGCGCGACAGCGGGTATCCCTCGACGAGCTCGCGCTGGCCGTCCGGCGTGCGCTCGCCGAGCTGGTCCCAGCCGGGGCCGACCCGCCCGGAGAAGTGCGGCACCATGCTGCCGCCGTGATGGATCAGGAACTTCAGCGTGGGGTGCCGCTCGAGCACGCCGCCGAACACGATCCGCGCCATGAACGCGGAAAGGTCGTACTCCCAGCCGAAGGTCCACCAGATCTCGTACCGGGACCGTTGCTCGGTCGGGTAGTCCGGCCAGTCCGCGTTGCGGCACGGGTGCACCTGGACCATGCGGTCGAGCTCGGCCATCTTCGCGTAGAACGGTTCGAAGCGCTCGTCGTCCATCGGGTGGCCGTGCACGTGCGTGTAGATCTGCGCGCCGAGCGCGCCGAGTTGGGTGCACGCGTACTCGGCCTCGGCGACGGCGGCCTCGGTGTCGTCCATCGGCACGCACGCCATGAAGCCGGCGAACCGGTCGGGGTGGCGCTCGACCAGCTCGGCCAGTGCCTCGTTGCCGATCCTGGCCATCTCCCGGGAGACCGCCGGCGAGCCGAGGTCCTCAACCGGCGGCGCGCAGACGTTGATGATCTGGCGGTAGTTCTCGAACTCGTCCATCTGCCTGAACCGGACGTCGAGGTCGACCAGCGAGGGGACCTTCGAGACGCGGCGGCGGATGTTCGCCGCTGCTGGCGAGGTCTCCATGCCGAAGAAGCGGTCATAGTACGCCTTCGGCATGGTGTGGCAGAACGCGTCGATCTTCTCCACGAGCGGACCTCGTTGTTCGCATAGAGAACAGATGTTCGCAGGGCGGCGGACACCGGAACAATAGGCATCACGCCGCACGACGTCAACAAGAGGCCGCAGGTAGGCCGGTGAATGCCCGCCGTGATCACGGCTTGCCGCACACCTGACACGCGTCCACGTCGCAGATCGTAGGCGAGCGAACGCCCCCAACGCGCGGAACCGGCGCTTACCGCCACACGTCATGGAAGGTGGCGATATCCGAGTGACCCATCATCGCGCGTCCACAGTCCGTCGGGAGCTCGGCGTGCTGTTCTGGCTCTGTGCCGTCATTGCCATGTGTTCGGCGTTCGTCGTGCTCGGGCTGCGCCCTGGGCTGGTACAAGGTATCGGGCGTCCTGGTGATCGTCGGCGCGGTGTGGGTTGGCGTCACGATGAGCCAGTTGCTGATCGACAAGAGCCGGCAGGCTGACCTGGAGGAGCTGTTCGGCTACCGCGAGGTCAAGGTGGTCGAGCCGGACGGGCCCGACAAGGACGCCCGGACGACGATGAGTCTGGGGTCGCGGTACTTCGAGGCGACCCGGGAGCGGCTCGACGCGCTCGAGGGCGTCGACGCCGAGCTCATCGTGGCGGTAAAGGCCCGGGGTCGAGGATGTGTCCGTGGACGAGGCCAGGTCACCGTGACGGTGTGGAGATCTTGCGACGCGGTAACGCGATACGGCTGCCGATGCCCAGCTCGCGAGCCTTGGGCGCGTAGCGCGGCCATCGGTCCTCGACGGTGTCGATGTCGTCGATCCGGTAGACCATCTGGACGTGCTGCCGGGTGCTGTCCAGGCACGGGCCCTCGCCGAGCTCGACCTGGATCCGGTCGGACTCGCAAGCGGCGTCGGCGGTGGCGGCGAGCGTGCGCGGCCGGCCGCCCTCCACCGCGAGCAGGCCGGCGAACTCGCATACCTCCACGAGCGACACGGCGTGCGTCACGATGCGATCGAGCGTGTCCTGCACCGTGTCCTGGCCGAGCAGGTCACGCGCCATCTGCGCCAACGACGTCGCCAGCGACTCGGCCCCGCGGTCCCGAGCCATACCCCTGGTTCCTTCGGTCCGGCTGTCCGGACCAAGGGTAATCGTTGCGCAACCGACGCAGGGGGTGAAACCTCACCAGGGCACGACGCCGGCCGTCGCGTGGTCGTCGTCGCCGAAGAAGCCGCCGGTCGGGCCGTCCGCGGCGAGCAACGCCAGCCGGACCGGGACCTCGGCGCCCCGCTCGACCGTGCGCACGCCGTCGCGTTCCGCGTCGAGGCCGTTGAGGTCGGTGCCGACGAGGCCCGGGTTGGCGGCGTTGACGAGGACTCCCTTGGGGCGCAGCACATTCGCGTACAGAACGGTGAGCGCGTTGAGCGCTGCCTTGGACGAGCTGTAGGCCAGCAGGTGCCGGGTGGACACCGGGCTCGCCGGGTCACTCATGAGGGTGAGCGAGCCGAGCGGGCTGGACATGTTGACCACCCGACTGCCCTCCCGCAGCAGCGGGATCGCCGAGCGGGTCACGCTCGCCACGCCGAACACGTTCACCGCGTAGGCCCGGCGCAGCACGTCCGCCCCGATCCGCTCCGGCGCGACGCCCCACTCGACCGCCACGCCGGCGTTGTTGACCAGCACGTCGAGCCGGCCGTGCGCCTGCTCGACCCGCTTCGCCGCGGCGGCCACCGAGTCCTCATCGGTGACGTCGAGGTGGACGAACCGCACATCGCCGTCGGTCTGTTCGGCGGCCGCCCGGCCGCGGTCCTCATCGCGGGCGCCGAGGTAGACGGTGAACCCCTCGACCGCGAGCCGCCGGACGATCTCCTTGCCGATCCCCTTGTTCGCGCCGGTCACCAGCGCGATCTCTCCGTTGCGCATGCCCCCAGTCCACCGGCGGCCAGGCCCCGCGCGGAAGGACCGGCCGGGTCCCGCGGTATACCCTGCGGGTATGGCGGATCTGGAGGTGCGCGAGCTGCGCTACTTCCGCGCGGTCGCGCGGGAGCGGAGCCTGTCCGGGGCGGCGGCGCTGCTCGGCATGGCGCAGCCACCGCTGTCCAGGGCGATCTCGCGGCTGGAGCGGCGGCTCGGCGTGCGGCTGTTCGAACGGGACAACCGAGGCGTCACGCTCACCCCGGCCGGGGACACACTCCTGGCCGAGGCCGAGCGGGTGCTGGACGCGGTGTCGGCCGCCGCGCACCGGACCCGGCGGGCGGCACTGGACACGCCGACGCTGGTCGCGACGGCCAAACCGGGCATCGCGTCGGCGCTGCTCACCCGGATCGTCGAGGCCTACCGGTCGCAGCCGGCCGCCGCGTCGGTGGAGATCCTGGTCAGCGGCTACGGCGAGCAGGCAGGCCTGATCCGGTCCGGCCGGGTGGACCTCGCGCTCGTCGGGTCGCCGCGGACCGATCCCGACCTGGACGCCGAGCCGCTGGTCACCGAGCCGCGGGTGGCCGCCCTTCCGGCCGCGCACCCGCTCACCGCGCGGCCCGCGCTGTCGGTGGCCGACCTCGCAGGCGAGCCGATGCCCCTCTGGCAGAACGCGACACCCGACGAGCTCGACTACTGGGCCGGCCGCGACCGCGTGCCCTCCTCGCTTCCGGTGACCGGTCCGTCCATTCAGGACAGCTCGCAGCTGGTCGAGGTCGTCGCGCTGGGCCAGGCGGTCGCGCTGGTCCCGTCCTCACTCGCCGCCCGCAACCAGCGCCAGGACGTCGTCTACCGGCCGGTCCACGACGCGAGCCCGTACGTGATCGCGATCGCGTGGGCGGCGGGCGCGCGGAGCCGCTGGCTCGCCGGGTTCGTCCGGGTCGCCACGTCCTTCGGCTCACTCGAGCACATCGCCTAGTAGTGCTTTTGTCAGGTCGTTGTGTGCCAAGGGAAGGGGCGTTGGCAGGTGTGGCATGCGCCGGCCATGACGACGGGGAGTTGTTGCAGTTCGCGGAGAACTGCGCAGCCGGTGAGGCCGGCGCAACCGCTCTTGGGTCGAGTCGCAGCAGGGTGCAGAACGCTTGGGCGAGTGTGAGCACGCGGTAGTCGTGTTCGATCCGCCAGCAGTGGCGTGCGGACGCGGATGGCCAGGACGTGCGCATCGACGCGGTCGGATTCGGTGTGGTCGTGCGAGTGTCTTTCCGCCGGCCACGAAGGGTGGAAGGTGGATCTCGCCCTTGGGCCGCTGATCCGACCGCGACATACCACCCAGCATCCGAGCGGCGGACTCCACCAACCGAGGACGTATCCGCTTCGGAGCCAGATTCTGATCGAGAGCGCGTCCGATCTCGGACTCGACCACGACAGTCTACTTAGGATGTTCGGGCCTGTCGATGTCGAGGCGTAGCTTCACCCCAGGTAGCCTCACCCGACTGCCAAGATCCGCGGAGCACGCCTTCGCCCGAAGCTGAAGGACCGGCACGACCCGTACTGCCAGCGATCAGAAGGGTGGTGGTGCGGGTTCGGGGTGAGTGAGGGGTTCTGGTGTGTGGGGGTAGCGGAAGCCGCAGGGTGAGATCCATTCCAGGGTGCTGCCGCGTTTGATGATCTTCCAGCCGCCGAAGGTCTTACCGCGGTGGTGGCTGCGGCAGGCGGGGTGCACGTTGTGTTCGTCGGTCGACCCCACCGGGAATGGCTCGCGATGATCCAAATCGCACTGCGCGGCGGGGCGGACACAACCGGGCCCCGTGCAGGTCGGCATGGCGGCCTGGATGTGGTCACGCAACGCGGCGGGTGGGGTGTAGCGGCGCCGTCCCACGTCCAGGACTCGGCCGGTGGCGGGTTCGGTGAGGATCCGTCGCCAGGTCGCGTCGGTTTGGTAGGCGAGGTCGAGGGCTTGTTGGGCGGCGATGTCGCCGTACCCGACCAGATGCCCGGGGGTGTTGTCCACCCCGAGCGCGGCGCGGGCCGGCAACGTGACCTGAACGATCACCTTGGCGTGTTCGAAGTCCTCGCCGGCCAGCAGGTCGAGGGCGACATCGGAGCGGAGTTGGTCGAGGGTGCGGCCGTCGGCGCCGCCGGTGTCGCGGAGCTGGTGGGCGATCGCGTCCACTCGTTTCGCTGCCACCTGGATCCGCGCCGCCGGGCCGTGCACGGTGAGCGCGGCGCAACCGTCCTCGGTCGGATACGCATCGACCCGCCGCTGCGCCACCCGCTTCTCGTGC
>NZ_WHTD01000255.1 GCF_009379765.1 Actinophytocola sp.
CCAACCAGACCCGACGTTGCCGCTCAGTCAGGTGCGGCTTGACCGCGTCATAGCGGCGGGCGAGAGAATCCATGACCAAGCTCATAGCACAGACCGTAAGCGCCCCGAGGCCAGAAACTAACTTATTTCGCTACGGGCCCTAACCACTCAACGGGGTACATGCAAGTCAGAAGAGGAGCTGCCAGGTCGGCCTGTCCGCGCGGGCGTCGCGCTCGCAGACCACGGGCTCGTACTTCGCGGTGAGCGCGTAGGAGCCCGGCTTCTTGCACGGCGTGCCGGCGACCACGAACCGGGCGGGTGGCCGGGGCCGGGTCTGCCCCGGGGGCTTCGGCGCGGGCGGCTTCGGCGCCGGGACGATCTCGGTCGTCTCGGTCCGCTCCACCGGCGGCGCGACGATCGTCGGCGACGGCGACGTGGTGGTCGGGTCCGGCCGTGGCTCGAGCCGGCCCGCGACGGGCGTGTCCGAGGGGACGGTGATGGTCGGGACGGCGGGGTCCGCCCGGTCGTCACCGCCACCGCCGTCGAGCAGGAGGATCACGCCGACGCTCGCGGTGGCCACGACGAAGGTGGCGACCTTCAGCGAGAACAGGAACCGGTCCCGCTCGGTCGGCGGCTCGCGACGCCGCCGTTCCTCCTTGGCCGGTATGGCAAGCCGCGGCATGTCAGTACTCCGTCGTCGGTGGCACTGGGTGACAAGGCCAGCCGCCAACGTATCCGTGCGCGCGTCCCTCGGGCGAGCGGGGGTACCGCGCTAGGCCGTACGGCCGCGCGACTCCAGGTTCATCAGGCGCTTCGGAGTCGGCCAGCGCACGTCGTGGACCCAGCCGAACTTCTCCAGGATCCAGATCAGCCGCGCGGAGATGTCGATCTGCCCGCGCTTCACGCCGTGCCGCGCGCAGGTCGGGTCGGCGTGGTGCAGGTTGTGCCACGACTCCCCCATCGACAGGATCGCCAGCGGCCAGAAGTTCGCGGCCTTGTCCCGGCTCGCGAACGGGCGGGTGCCGATCATGTGGCAGATCGAGTTCGTCGACCAGGTCACGTGGTGCAGGAACGACACCCGGACCAGGCCCGCCCAGAAGAACGCGGTCACCGCGCCCCACCAGGACCAGGTGATGAGCCCGCCCAGCACCGCCGGCGCGAGCAGGGTCACCGCGGTCCAGAGGCCGAACTGGCGGTGGACCCGCACGATGTCCTTGTCGGCGAGGAGGTCCGGGGCGAACCGCTCGGCGTTGGTGAGGTTGCGGTCGAAGAGCCACCCCATGTGCGCGTGCCAGAAGCCCCTGACCAGCGCGATCGGTGACGTGCCGAACGCCCACGGGGAGTGCGGGTCGCCGTCGCGGTCGGAGAAGGCGTGGTGGCGGCGGTGGTCGGCCACCCAGTGGGTGATCGGCCCCTGCAGCGCCATGCTGCCGACGATCGCCAGCGCCACCCGCAACGGCCTGCGCGCCTTGAACGCGCGGTGGGTGAAGTACCGGTGGAAGCCGACCGTCACGCCGAGGCAGGTGACCGTGTAGAACACCGCCGCGAGCGCGAGGTCCAGCCACCCAAGACCCCAGCCCCAGGTCAGCGGGACCGCCGCGAGCAGCGCCACGAACGGACCGAGGATGAAGAAGTAGGTCCCGATCTGCGGCGCGAGGCCGCGCTGTTCACCGTGAATCGGCCGCACCTCCTGGGGCGGCTCCACTGAGCGTGCGGACTCGGCCGACTCCGCGTTCGCGGCAAGTGTCATACCTTCGTTCACCCCGACCTTCGACTTCTCGTTGCGGTACACCGGATCGACGTAGAGCAAAGCAGGTCCGGTCCCTGCGGTGCCACCCTTTGCGGGCAAATGGGACGCCTCCGAGCCGTGAACTTCACCTCGGAGGGTAGCCCGCGCCCCGCCGTGCACCGTTCATCGAATGCCGGGAACCCGCGAGTCCAACGTTCCGGACCTGCGAGTCCAACACTCTGGGCCGGCGAGTCGGACGTTGGAGCCTGCGGATGGGTTGGCGCGGGTGTAGGACTCGCGGGTCGTGAGCGTTGGACTCGCGGGTCGCCAGCGTTGGACTCGCGACGTTGTCCACAGGCCGGCTCCGCACCACGCGGAACCGTCGGTGCCCATCCGTAGAGTGGATACCGGGGGCCGGAGGCCAATGCGGGCCGCGCGCGCCACCTCCCGGCACTTACTTCCGGTTCGCCGCGACGTCCAGGGTCATCGTCAGCCGGCGGCCGGCCATGCCCCTCATCGCGGTGATGCCGAAGGCGTAGCGGTCCACCCGGGCCGTCGCGCGCAGGCGCAGGCCCGAGCGGTCCTCGCGCACCTGCGTCACCCGCAGGTCCAGCGGGCACGTCACACCCCGGACCGTCAGCGAGCCGCGCAGCACCCAGTCGCCGTCGACCCGCGCGATGCCCGTGGACGCGAAGACGATGTTCGGGTGACGCTCCGCGTCGAGGTACGTGGCGGACACGACGTGGGTGTCGCGCGCGGACGTGCCGGTGTGGAAGCTCTCCGCCGCGATCGTCGCCCTGACGGAGGACTCCGCGACCGGGTCGGTGACCTGGATGTGCCCGTCCCGCAGGCGAAAGGTCCCGCGGACCGGGGCCAGGCCGAACATGTGCCGGGTCGTGAACGACACCGCCGTCGACGACGGGTCGATGCGGTAGCCGCCCGCGGTGGGGATCGTCACCGGGTCCGTGGCCGTGCTCGTCATTCCGCTGTGTCCTCTCAGCTGGCCGGACGCAACGCGGCGCCGGCGATATGGGTGGTGCCGGCGCCGAACGGGCCGGGCAGGACGTACTTGTGCAGCTCGACGACGTCGAAACCCGCGCGCTCGATCGCGGCCAGGCTCTCCCGGTTCGGCCGGCACGAGCCGCTGAACAGGCCCGTGCAGAACGCGCACGCGTTCTGGCCGCGGCGCAACCACGTGCCGGGCCGGGCGGCGACGTGCTCGGCGAACACGTACCGACCGCCCGGCCGCAGCACGCGGAACAGCTCCGCGAGCGCCGCCCGCTGGTCGGTCACCGAGCACAGCACGAACGTGGCCACCGCGGCGTCCACGCTCCCGTCGGGGAGCGAGAGCCGTTCGGCGCGCCCCGCCAGCACCGGGGCGCTCAGCCCCGGTCCGCGAGGCCTCGCGACCGGTCAGCGACCGGAAGCGGGCGTCCGGCTCGACGCCGATCCACCGCACGTCCGGCGCGTACCAGCGCATGTTGCCGCCCGCACCCGGCCCCAGCTCGAGCACGGTGCCGTGCAGCGAGCCGAGCAGCGAGGAGGCGCGGGTCGATGTCGTCATGGCGCCCAGCGTCGCCGCAGGGCGGGGCCGCGCACATCGGCCGCGGAGCTGCACCGGGACCGACCCCCGAAGGGGCCGATGTCGACTTTGGTCGTTGTCCGCCCGCGCCGCGGCCGCCGTAGGCTCGAGACCATGCACGGCGCGATGACCTGCGAGAAGCCGCGGACCGGCGGGCAGCTGGCGTTCGCTCTCGTCGCCATCGGCCTCTGCGTCGTGGCGACCGGGTACGGGGAGTTCGCCGCCGGCAGGCGCGGGTGGACGCTGGCCGTCGAGTGCGTGGTCGGCGTCGTCGCGGTCGCGCTGCTCCCGGTGCTCTTCCGCCGGCCGGTGCGCTCGGCACTCGTGCTGGCCGCCCTGGCGGCGGTGGCGCCGACCGCGACCCCCGCGTCCACGGTCGGCACCCTGCAGGTGGCCAGGTGCCAGCCCTTCCCCGTGGCGGCGGGGGTCGCCGTGGCCGGGATCGCCGGGCACACCCTGCGCGCGCTGTGGCTGCCGATGCCCGGGTTGCCGTTCGGCTGGTGGGTCGTGCTGGTGGTGCTCGGGCACGCCGCCTTCGTCGGCTGGGGCGCGTTGGGCGCGGCACGGACCGCGCTGATCGCCTCGCTCGAGGAGCGCGCCCACCGTGCCGAGGCCGAGCAAGGCCGCCGGGTCGCCGAGGCACGGGCCGCCGAGCGGGCCAAGATCGCCCGCGAGATGCATGACGTGCTCGCCCACCGGCTCTCGCTGCTCGCCACCTACGCCGGCGCGCTGGAGTACCGGCCGGACCACCCGCCGGAGCGTCTGTCGCAGGCCGCCGGGGTGATCCGGACGAGCGCGCACCAGGCCCTCGACGAGCTCCGCGAGGTGATCACGATCCTGCGCGACGATCCCGCCGGTGACCATCCCGGTGACCAACCGGACTGGGTCGGCCGGCCGGTGCCCGCGCTCGCCGACCTGCCCGAGCTGGTCGAGGAGTCCCGCGCGGTCGGCACCCCGGTCGAGGTGCGCGACGAGCTCGCCGACCCGGCCACGCTGCCCGGCCAGACCGGCCGCACCGCCTACCGGGTGGTGCAGGAGGCGCTGACCAACGCCCGCAAGCACGCGCCGGGCCAGCCGGTGTGTGTCGCGCTCGACGGCGCCCCGGGCGCCCGGCTGGAGATCGAGGTGCGCAACCCGCTCCCCCGCGAACCCGTTGGCGCGTCGGTGATCCCGGGCGCGGGCAGCGGCCTCGTCGGGCTGACCGAGCGGGTCCGGCTGGCCGGCGGAGAGCTCGACCACCACGCGACGCCCGCCGAGTTCCGGTTGCACGCCTGGCTACCGTGGCCCGCATGACTATCCGGGTGCTCGTGGTCGACGACGACGCGCTCGTGCGGTCCGGGCTGACAATGATGCTCGACGGCGCGGACGGTCTGGTCGTGGTCGGCGAGGCGGGCGACGGCGACCAGGTGCCGGCCGCGCTCGACGCGCATCCGACCGACATCGTGCTGATGGACATCCGGATGCCGCGGGTGAACGGCATCGTGGCGACACGGCGGGTCCGGGCGCGGCCGCGGCCGCCCGAGGTGATCGTGCTGACCACGTTCGACTCGGACGAGAACGTGCTGCGCGCGCTGCGGGCCGGCGCGTCGGGGTTCCTGCTCAAGGACGCGCCGCCGGCCGAGATCGCCGAGGCGGTGCGGCGGGTCGCGGCGGGGGAGCCGATCCTGTCGCCGCGGATCACCCGCCGGCTGATGGACCGGGCGGCCACCGACGCGGGCGCCTACGACCGGGCGCGGGTCGCGCTGCGGGCGCTGTCGGCGCGGGAGCACGACGTCGCGCTGGCGGTCGGCGAGGGCCGGACCAACGCGGAGATCGCCGCCCTGCTGCACCTGTCGGTTGCGACCGTCAAGGCGCACGTCACCCGCATCCTCACGAAGCTGGAGATGGGCAACCGCACCCAGATCGCGCTGCTGATGCACGACGCCGGCCTGTGCTGAACACCATGGTCAGCGCCCGGCTCGCCCGCCGGTAGGCCGGATTCCGGAGGCCGAGCCCGCCCCGTCGCCAGCTGTTGCCGTGAGTCGGGTACCGGATCACACTGGGCCGGTGCTGGAACTGCTGAGTCGTCGGTGGCATCTGGTCGTCCTGCGGGGTGTCGTGGCGGTGCTCTTCGGGATCATCGCCATCGCGTGGCCCGAGATCACGGTGCTCGCGCTCGCCCTCCTCTGGGGCGTCTACACGCTGCTCGACGGGATCACGTCCATCGCCATGGGGATCGGCGAGGGGACCGACCGCGCCTACATGATCTTCCTCGGCATGCTCGGCATCGCCGCGGGGGTCATCGCGCTGCTGTGGCCCGAGATCACCGTCATCGTGCTGCTCGTCCTCATCGCGGTCTGGGCGATCATCGCGGGGATCGTGCAGATCGCGGCGGCCGTCCGGCTGCGCAAGGTCATCCGGAACGAGTGGTTCCTCGCGCTGTCCGGGTCCGTCGCGCTCGTGCTCGGGCTGCTGCTGATCGTGCAGCCGGCCGAAGGGGCGATCGCGCTGCTGATCGCGATCGCCACGTTCGCCCTCGTGTGGGGCGTCGTGCTGATCGTGCTCGGGTTCCGGCTCCGGAAGCTGCGCCCCGCCTGACGGAGGCAGAACCCGCGAGTCCAACACCCAAAACCCGCGAGTCCAACATTCGGAACCAGTGAGTCCGACGTTCACGAATGCTGGACTCGCAGTCAGCACCGGGTTGGCGCCGCCGTGCGTTTACCCTGGAGACATCCGCCGTGCGTGCGGAGTTCATCCCGCGCCGGCGGAAGGGGTTCACTCGATGCGGCACCAGAGATACGTCGCGCTCGGTGACAGCTGCGCCGAGGGACTCGACGACCCGTACCCCGACGGCCGCGGCTACCGCGGCTTCACCGACCTCACCGCCGAGCGGCTCGCGGCGCTGGAGCCGGACCTGCACTACGCCAACCTGGCCGTCCGCGGCCGCCGGCTGGACCAGATCCTCGCCGAGCAGGTGCCGGCGGCCCTCGACCTGCGGCCCGACCTGGTGACCCTGTTCGGTGGCGGCAACGACGTGCTGCAGGGCCGCTGGCACACCGACGCGGCGAGGGCCGACCTGGATGCCATCGTCGGCGCGCTCACGGAGGTCGCGCACACGGTCGTGCTGTTCACCCTGCCCGACCTCGCGCGACGGCTGCCGGGGATGAGCCGCCGCGTACGCCCGCGGGTGACCATGCTCAACAACCTGATCGTCGCGACCGCGACCCGGCACCGGGCGCTGCTGGTCGACGTGCGCAAAGATCCGTCGTGCGAGGACATCCGCCTGTACGGCGCCGACCGGCTGCACCTGGGCGAGCTGGGCCACCGCCGGGTGGCGGGCCACGTGCTGGCGGCGCTGGACATGCCGGTGGACGAATGGCTGGCGCCGCTGCCGCCCGCGGAGCGCGAGCCGTACCGGGACGCGGCGGTGCGGCAGTGGAACTGGGTGCGCCACCACGTGTGGCCCGCCGTCCACGGCACGGTCCGCAACAAGATCGTCGGCCGCCAACCAGGCGACGGCCTCGTGCCGAAGCGCCCCGACCTGGTCCGCCTCAACCCCCGCTGACCCCGCGAGTCCCCCGCTCCCGACCCGCGAGTCCCCCGTTCCGGACGTGTAGGTCCGAACCGCGTGCGCGACAACGCGCCCGACGGTTGGACTCGCGGGTCCCGAGCGTTGGACTCGCGGGTTCTGAGTGTTGGACTCGCGGGTTCTGAGTGTTGGACTCGCGGGTCAGCCGCCGTTGTAGGGGCGGTACCTCGGGGTCGCCTGGACGCGGGCGCCGCCCGGGGTCACCGAGGCGACCGCGTCGAACAGTTCGCGGCCCAGCGTCTGGCGGGCCCGCAGCGCCGGGTGGGTCGCGCCGAAGTCCTCGTCGTTCACCGCCGCGTCGCCGGCGAACGGGCCGGTCGCGAACACGGCGTAGGTCGCCGACGCCCGCCCCGACTCGTCGAACACCACGCCGGCCTCGTGCCGGTCGCTGTTGAACCAGCCGGCCTTCGTCGCCACCCGCAGCCGCTCCGGTGACCGGAGCTTGAGCCGCATGCCGTCGGTGAACGCGGTGAGCGACCGGATCGCGGTCAGCAGGTAGCCCGTCGACGACGCCGACAGCATCGTGCCGGAAACCAGCCCCTGCAACAGGGTGTGTGTCTCGCGTGGCGTGGTCGTGCCGAGGAAGAACCGGTTCGGGTTCGACACGGGCACCACCTGCGTGTGCACGAAACCCTTGGCGCGCAGGATCTCGTTCAGCTCCAGCGCCGGGCACACCAGGCCGCACAGGCGCACCGCGGTGTTGTCCGACACGGTCAGCAGCGCCGCCATGGCGTGCCCGAGCGTCACCGAGCTGGGGTAGGCGCCGTCGAGGCCGAAGATGCCGTCGGTGTCCTGGATGACGATGTCCGCGGTGACGTCGACCCGCTGGTCGAGCGTCAGCAGCCCGCGGTCGACCTTGTCCAGCACCGCTGTCGCCACGGCGATCTTGTTGACGCTCTGTGCGTCGACGACATCGTCGGCACGCTCCTCGACGGCCGTTTCCGGCTCTCCGGAGGCGCCGGCGACGCTGATCAACGACGACCAGACGCCTTGCGCCCGGCCGGTTTCCCTGCGGTAGACCCTGGCGATGTGCCGGGTCGCCTCCTGCGCGGTGGTGGGTGCGGCAGCCGGGGCCGCCGAAGCGGTGGTCGACGCCACGACCGGCGCGAGCACACCTCCGGCGGCGACTGCGGTACCAAGTCCGAGTGCGGATCTGCGGTTGAGAATCACCCGGCCGATTGAACCACTAAGGGCTTGGAAATGAACAACACGCTCAACTGGGTGTGTCGGTCGGGCTGATGGTGTAGTTCCATTCGCCGTGCCACTCGTGTGGGGTCAGATACCGCGCGAGGAGTGTTCTCATCTCACGATCGGTGATCTTGATGC
>NZ_WHTD01000110.1 GCF_009379765.1 Actinophytocola sp.
CGCCAGGACCTGATCGCCGCGATCGCCGGCCAGTACGCCGAGCTCGCCGGCCGCTGGCTGCACCTGCGGGTCACCACCCGGCCGTACCCGATCCGCATGTGGGCCGAGGCGCACGTGCACAACGCGGTCAACCGGCTGCCGGACGCGCAAGGCGCCCTGTCCTTCGACGACTACCTGATCGGCGAGCAGCAGCAGCTGCTGGGCCGGTCGATGGCGGAGAAGGAGGTCTACCTCGGCGTCCAGGTGCAGACCCGCAACATGGTCGACCGGGCCGTCGAGCGTGCCGCGCCGCTGCTGCGCCGGATCTTCCCGACCGCGGTGGACGCCGAGCTGCTCGCGCTGGACTCCGAGGTCGAGCACCTCGACCAGGTCATCGGCTCCGCGGGGCTCGAGGGCCGGCCGGTCACGGCCGAGGAGATGTCCTGGCTGATGCACCGGTCCTGCTCGCTGGGCCTGCCCGCGCCGCGCAACCTGCCGGCCGTGCCGGGGGCCGCGTGGGAGCCCGAGGACCTCGCGTCGTTCACCGACGCCGCCGACTTCCACCAGGAGCCGTACTCGCCCACGGTCACCGTGCGCGGCCGCACCGGCTCGAACGCCGGCATGACCCGGCACGTCGCGGTGCTCACCGTCGGGCAGATGCACGGCCTGCAGATCCCCGAGATCGACGACCCGTGGGTGCAGCACTCGGACCGCCTCGCCGCGTCGGTGGAGTGGTCCGCGCGGATCTATGTGCGCCGCCCGGAGGAGGTCTCCGGCGAGCTGGGCCGGCAGATGAACAAGGTCCGCTCGCAGGTCCGGCACTACACCGACGAGCACGAGCTGGAGCCGCCGCAGTCGCTGGCCAGGCAGGCCTCGCGGGTGCTGGAGATCGACGACGAGATGACCTCGGGCTTCACCGCCCTGGCCACCCGGGTGCGCTCGTGGTGGCGCCTGGCGGTGTCCGGCCCGACCGAGCGGGACGCGCTGCGGATGGCCCAGCAGCTGCTGGAGCTGTACAAGCCGAAGGTCGCGATCGAGCACCCGGAGGCGCAGTACGCGCTGGCCCGCGAGTTCATCCCGGGCGAGCCGCTGGCGTCCGGCGCGTACATGCGCCGCGGGTCGGTGGTGTGGGCGGCGGCCTCGGTGCCGACCGCCACCGCGGAGGTCGGCGACCGGCGCGGCATCCTGCTCGGCGAGACCTGCACCGCCACCCGGCGCCCGGTCGCCTGGGACCCGTGGATGGCCCAGGAGATCCGCGACGGCTCCGGCCTCACCGCGATGGTGGCCGGCCTCGGTGGCGGCAAGTCCTTCCTCGGCGGCGGCGTGGTCTACAAGACGCTGCGCGCGGGTGCGTACTGGACCTTGCTCGACCCGTCCGGGCCGCTGTCGAAGCTGTGCGACCTGCCGGAGCTGCGCCCCTACGCGCGGCCGATCAACCTGCTCAACGCCCAGCCCGGCATCCTCAACCCGTACCGGGTGGTGGCCGAGCCGCAGTTCGAGCACTTCACCGACGAGGACGACCCGGAGCGCGCGTGGCGCCGGGAGAAGGCACTCGCCGCGGCCACCCGCCGCCGGCTGGTCCTCGACGTGCTGACCGGCCTGCTGCCCTACGACATCGCCCGCATGCCGCAGACCCGGATCGTGCTGCTGCGCGCGGTGCGGATGGTCGGCGGGCGGCAGGACGCCGACCCGAGCGTGGTGTTCGACGCGCTGCGCCGCGACGCCAGCGAGCACCACGAGCACGCGGTCGTGGTCGCCGACTTCCTCGACGAGATGCGCGAGCGGATGCAGCTGCTCATCCCGGAGGAGGACGCCGACCCCTACACCGACCAGCGCGACGACCGGCTCACCGTGCTCACGATGGCCGGTCTGACCCTGCCCAAGGACGGGGTCGGCCGCGAGCACTGGACCGACGCCGAGTCGCTGGGCGTGGAGATGCTCAACCTCGCCGCGTGGCTGACCCAGCGATCCATCTACGAGCGGCCGAAGGATCTGCGCAAGGGCGTCTGGATCGACGAGGCGTTCTTCCTGTCCGAGGTGCCGACCGGCCGGGTGCTGATGAACCGGTTCGCCCGCGACTCCCGCAAGTGGAACGTCCGGGTCATGCTGTCCTCGCAGATCCCGGCGGACTTCCTGCGCATCCAGGGCTTCGTCACGCTGCTCGACTCGGTGTTCGTGGGGCGCCTGGACGACGAGTCCGCGCAGGCCGACGCGCTGCGGCTGCTGAAGGTGCCGGTGGGCGCGGGCTACGAGCAGGTCATCGCGAGCCTCGGCAGGCGGCCGGGCGCGCACCGGGACACCGAGCGGGACACCTCGCCGCGCCAGTTCATCTTCGGCGACGGCGCGGGCGGCGTGGAGCGGATCCGGATCGACCTGTCCGGCCCGCACCTCGACCACGTGCGCAACGCCATGGACACGACGCCGGACGCGCTGCGCGACAGCACGCCGGGCGCGGTCATCCCCTCCGAGCAGCACGCCCCGGCCATGCCGGAGGAGGACGACGACCTCGAGCCACCGGTCGACGGCAGCGTCGACGACGAGTCCGAGTACGGCGAGCACGACGAGTTCGACATCGCCGCGGACTTCGAGGTGGGCCTCACCGACGAGGACGTGCCGGCCGACCACCTGGAGCCGGACCAGCAGCCGGCCAACGGCCCGCCCGGCGGTCAGCCCGGCGGTCAGTCAGCCAACGGCCGCCCGGTCGACCAGCGAGGCAACGGCTCGGGCGGCGGCACGAGCCCGGACGGCGGAAAGGCCAAGGCGGGTAAACGGGGACGAGTGGACGCGGCATGATCACCCTCCTGGTGGTGGTAGCCGCCGCACTGACGATCACGGTGCGGCGGCGGCGCAAACATTCCGCCACCCGGCCCCGGACCCGCTCCGGCAGAGGCGCCGCCCTGCTCGTGGTGTCCGCGATCCTCGGCATGCAGACCTCATCGGCACGCCCGCCATGGCCCAGCCGACCGACGACACCAGCTGCGCCCCCTTCCCCGAGCGCCCCGGTGCCGGCATGGCAGGCGCCATCGACCCGCCGCAGGGCAACGGCCTGCGTGGCGGCCCCGACAGCGGGGTGCCCTACACCGACGCGAAGTTCCCCAACAGCCCGTACCGCGACTACGGCTACGCGGGCATGATCTGGCACGTCTACGACCCGGACTGCAACCAGCCGCTGTCGATCACCAACCCGAGCACCACGATCGACACGTGGGCCGGCAACGAGCTGTTCAATGTCGGCAAGAACCTGGTCGCGGCCACCAACTCCCTGCACTACACGCTCTACGAGGGCGGCGTGCTGGGTGGGCTGAACGACCAGATCCGGGACGCGGCCAACGCGGTGTTCGACAACGTCTTCGCGCAGCTGTTCAGCCTGTTCATGATCATTCTGGCGGTCGCGATGTTCCGCCAGATCTGGCGCGGCGACCTCGCCTCGGTCAGCAAACGGACGCTGTGGGCGCTCGGCGGCATGTGGCTCGCCGCGTCGACCCTGGTGCTGGTCAACAACTACGACTCGATCGACAACCTGATCGTGGAGACCACCACCGGCATCCAGAACGGGTTCGAGGACCCCGACCGGGACGACGTGCAGCAGCACGTGCTGCCCAACGAGCTGCACACCCGGGTGGTCTACGAGAACTGGCTGCGCGGCGAGTTCGGCAAGCCCGACGACCCCAAGGCTCTCGAGTACGGCCGGCCGCTGCTCGACGCGCAGGCCTGGACCCGCGACGACCTGGTCTCCGGCGCGGACGCCAGTGACGAGCAGGAAGCGGCCAAGCGGGCGGAGTACCAGAAGATCTACAACGACCTGGGTGCCGCGCAGGGCTACTTCACCGGCACCGAGGGCAGCCGCACCGGCTCCGGGTTCCTCGCGTTCTTCCAGTCGGTCGTGTACTCGTTGTTCCAGTTCCTCGCCAAGCTCGCGGTGCTGCTCGCCCAGCTGCTGCTGCGGATCTTCACGCTCGCCGCGCCGATCATCGGCCTGGTGGCGCTGATCCACCACGACATCCTGCGCAAGGTCGGCCGCGCGCTCGGCGCCGTGGTGCTGAACGTGCTGATCCTGGCCGCGCTCGCGGGCATCCACTTCCGCTTCCTGCAGATGATCTTCGGCCCGGACGTCAACCTCTCGATGCTCACCCAGATGCTCCTGGCCGGCATCGTCACGCTGGTGTTCCTGCTCGTCGGTCGTCCCATGAAGCGCATGTGGCAGATGGTGGAGCTGTCGGTCAACGCGGTCGGCGCCTCGATGCCCAACGCGGGCGCGGGTGGGATCTTCTCCAGGTTCCGGCGGCGCAAGGGCGCCCCCGACACGCGTGGTCCGCAGGACGAGTTCTGGGACCAGCTGCGCGACGACGAGCTCGCGGGCGACACCGTGGCCACCACCTCGGGTCGGATGCGGCGGCCGCGGCCCGAGGCCACCGGGCCGGTCACCGCCACCGCCGAGCGGCTCGACAACCGGCGGTCACTTCCGGGCAGCCGGCTCACCGTCGAAGGGGCCGACACCGGCCCGGCGCTCATCCCCACCGGCCCGGCCGGCCGCTCCGGACCGGCGGCCCTGCCGAGGCAGTCGAGTGCGAGCCGGGTCGTCGACACCGCGCCGGTCACCGACCGCGGCTGGGACCGCAACGCGGACTGGGGTGAGGACGCCGTCGTCGTCCCGTCCAGGGTGAGCGGGCGGCGCGGGGAGGGGCGGTACGACAACCCGCCGCCGCCTCCGCGGCCCACGCCGCGCCCCGCCGACGTCGAGATGGTCGCCGGCCGCCCGGTGCACGTCGTGTACCGGCCGTCCCGCGGGCTGGAAGTGCGCGAACCGGCGCCCCGCCGCATGCCCATGCGGGACGGGCCGCGGGAGACCGACGCGGTGGTGAGATGACATGCCGATCCGCACCAACCGCGGCCGCGCCGCGGTGTACCGCAAGGTCTGGGGCTGGCCGATGCGCTCGCCCACCCACTTCGTCGTCATCCTCGTCGTGGTGGCCGCGCTGATCCTCACGATCGGCATCCTCATTCCCCAGCTCAGCGGCTCCGATGACGGACGCCCCGGTGGCGCGGCCGCCTCGACCAGCAGCGGCGACCCGACGACGACCGAAGGCGCCACCACCACCGAGGACCAGGAGCCCGGCGACACCGAGGGCAGTGGCACCACCAACCTGCCCACCCGCATCACGTCGCCGCCGCAGCGGCCGACCTCCGCCGAGCCCGCCGGCGAGGCGCTGGACGTCGCCGAGTCCTGGGGCAAGG
Source organism: Actinophytocola sp. (assembly GCF_009379765.1). Taxonomy (GTDB): domain Bacteria; phylum Actinomycetota; class Actinomycetes; order Mycobacteriales; family Pseudonocardiaceae; genus Actinophytocola. The sequence goes on from NZ_WHTD01000110.1 coordinate 5,215, forward strand.
CGTGGGTGGACCACCCCGACGACATCACCACCGAGAAGTGGCTCGACGGCCTGCGCCCGTACACCACCGAGGAGTACCTGGTCGAGATGGCGACCGTGGACCCGGCGAACGTCCCGGCCACCAAGGTCACCGGGCGGCCCAAGGCCACCGAGTCCTTCACCAGCTCCGTCACGGTCGAGCTGCCCACCGACGGCGGCGACATCGCCATCACCGTGATCGACACCCCGCAAGGCTGGCGGGTGGCCTTCTACGAGCAGGTGGGCTGAGTCATGAGGTCTGCGCTGGTGGTCGGTGGGCTGGTGGCGGTGGCGACCGTGGCGGTGGTCGGGATCAGCGCGGTGACCACCGTGGTCCGCGAGGACCAGGAGGCCGACCAGGCCCGCCGCATGACCATCTCGTGCAACGCGAGCCTCGGCCCGATCACCAGTGGCCCGGCCGGCAGCGGCGCCGCCGACGCGGCCAAGCTCTCCGAGGAGCAGCGCGGCACCGTCGCGATGATCATCTCCATCGGCAAGAAGCGGGAGCTCCCGCCGCGGGCCTGGCAGGTTGCCATCCAGGCCGGCATGACCGAGTCGGGCCTGCGCAGCCTCGACCACGGCGACCGCGACTCGCTCGGCATCTTCCAGATGCGCCCGTCGATGGGCTGGGGCACGCCCGCCCAGGTCACCGACCCCGACTACGCGATCAACAAGTTCTACGACGTCCTCGAGGCCGTGCCGAACTGGGAGCAGCGGCGCCCCGGCGAGTCCGCACAGGACGTCGAGCGGTCCGCGTTCCCCGACCGGTACCACAAGTGGGAACCGATGGCCGCGCACCTCATCGGCAACGTCGGCCTGGTCGCCGACCCGACCGGCTGCGGTCAGGGCACCGGCGTGCTGCTGGCGGCGCCCACGAAGTCGGCGGGCGAGGCGATCAAGTTCGCGCTGGCCCAGCAGGGCAAGCCGTACCAGTGGGGTGCGCTGACCACGCACCAGAACTCCTTCGACTGCTCCAGCCTGATGCTGCAGGCCTACCGGTCGGCGGGCGTCACCCTTCCGAGGGTTTCCCGCCAGCAGTTCCAGGCCGGCGCGATGCTCCCCGTGGAGCAGGCACAGCCCGGTGACCTGCTGTTCTGGGCCTACGACCCGAGCAATCCGGCCACCATCCACCACGTTGCCATGTATCTCGGGGACGGCAAGATCGTGGAGGCCCAGCAGACCGGCGTGCCCGTGCACATCCGGCCGGTCCGCTGGGGAGAAGCAGAGTTGGTGGCCCAGGCCGTACGGCCGGGCGTCTAGCGATCTTGGGGGTCACGATGACCATGTATCCGGCCGACCCGATCCAACCCCGGCGTCCCGCGTCGAGCCCGGTGCACGACTACCTCAACGCCCCGCATCCGGGCGTGCCGGAGGGCTACGTCGTCCTGCCGAGGTCGCTTGTCGAGTCGATGCCGCTGCCCTGGCAGCAGGCGATGGCGCAGATCCTGGCGGAGTTCCACCAGGCCTACGGCCACCTCAACTGGCCGGAGTACCGGGTCGTGCCCTCGCGTCGGGAGCGCCTGGTGAACCTGGACGAGGAGCAGCTCGCCGAGGTCGGCTACCTGGTGGAGATCGACGTCGACGGCGAGCTGGTGTACCGCGAGCGCAGCGGTCGCAGGATCGACAACCCGGAGGAGACCGAGGTCCTGGTGTCCTGCCTCGACCCGATCCCGGGCCAGTTCCGCAACGCCAACCAGGACACCCCACCGCGCGGCTTCCCGGCCCAGCAGGCCTGGAAGTAGCGCCGCACTGTTGCCGGCCGGCCCTGATCGCATTAGAACGGACGCATGGCCGACAGCAAACCTGATCCCGGTTGGTTCTACTGCACCAAGCACAGCACCGTCGAGCACGGCGACGTGTGCCGGGCGGCGGACCGGCTGGGGCCCTACCCCGACCGGGAGACCGCGTCCCGCGCGCTGGAGATCGCCCGCGAGCGCACGGCCGCCTGGGACAAGGCCGAACGCGACTGGGGCGACGACTGAGATGCTCGTTCCCTGATCACCGGACCGCCCGGCTAAGGTGCGGGACCATGGTGGTCAGGGCCGAAGGCACCGGGGTGGACTTCTCGCGCATCCGCGTCGAGTTCGACCTGCCCGCGCAGTTCCCCGGCCCGGTGCTCGCCGAGGCCGAGAGCGCGGTGTCGGGCGGCCCGACGACGGACCGGCACGACGCCACCGACCTCCCGCTCGTCACCATCGACCCGCCGGGCGCCAAGGACCTCGACCAGGCGATGTATGTCGAGCGCCGGGGCAGCGGGTTCCGGGTGCACTACGCCATCGCCGACCTCGGCGCGTTCGTCACGCCCGGCGGGGCGCTCGACACCGAGGTCCGCCGCCGCGGCCAGACGCTCTACCTGCCCGACGGCAAGGTCCCGCTGCACCCGACCGTCCTGTCCGAGGGCGCCGCGAGCCTGCTGCCCGACCAGGTCTGCCCGGCCGCGCTGTGGACCCTCGACTGCGACGACTCCGGCGAGCTCACCGACGCCAACGTCCGGCGTGCGCTCGTCCGCTCGGTCGCCCGGTTCGACTACGACACCGTGCAGGTCGCCGTCGACTCCGGCACCCCGCACGCCTCGCTCGCCGAGCTGCCCGCCATCGGCCGGCTGCGCCGCGAGCTCGCCATCGAGCGCGGCGCGGTCGAGCTGCAGCTGCCCGACCAGGAGGTCGAGCCGAACAGCGGCGGTTGGCAGCTGACGCTGCGCCCGCGTACCGAGGTCGACGCCTGGAACGCGGAGATCTCGCTGCTCACCGGCATGGCCGCGGCCAAGCTCATGCTCGACGCCGGCATCGGCGTGCTGCGGACCCTCCCCGCCGCGCAGAACGGTGCCCTCCGCTGGCTGCGCCGCTCGGCCCGCTCGCTCGGCATCGCCTGGCCGAAGGGCGTGGACGCCGCCGAGCTGCTGGCCGGGCTCGACCCCGACCAGCCCGAGGCGCTCGCCCTGTTCATGGACGCCACCCGGCTCCTGCGCGGCGCCGCGTACACGGTGTTCGACGGCACCCCGCCCGAGCTCGCGACGCACGCCGGGCTCGCCACCTCCTACGCGCACGTCACCGCGCCGCTGCGCAGGCTCGTCGACCGGTTCGGCACCGAGATCTGCCTCGCGCTGTGCGCGGGCGAGCCCGTGCCGGAGTGGGTCCGCGCCGCGCTGCCGGAGCTGCCCACGCTGATGGAAGGCTCCGACACGCTCGCCAACAAGGTCGACAAGGCCTGCCTCGACCAGGTCGAGGCGTGGGTGCTGGGCAGCCGGGTCGGCCAGGAGTTCGACGCGATCGTGCTGCGCGCGGAGGGCGGCTCGGCCGAGGTGTTCCTCACCGACCCGCCGGTGATCGCCAAGTGCGCTGGTGAGGACCTTCCGGAAGGCGAGACGGTCCGCGTGCGTCTGGTACTGGCGGACGCGGAGGCACGCAAGGTGTCCTTCGAGCGCGCATGAGGAGGCTGTGTTGACCGACGTGACGGGTTCGACGGTCGGGGTGCTCGGTGGCACCGGTCCGCAGGGCGAGGGGCTCGCCCTTCGCTGGGCGCGGGCCGGCATCGACGTCGTCATCGGCTCCCGCAGCGTCGAGCGGGCCGAGGCCGCGGCCGCGTCGCTGCGCGAGGAGGCCGGCGTCGACCGGGTGCGCGGGCTCGACAACGCGGGCTGTGCGGAGGCCGCCGACATCGTGCTGGTCGCGGTGCCCTGGGAGGGCCACGGCGACCTGCTCGAGTCGCTGCGTGACCAGCTCATCGGCAAGATCGTCATCGACTGCGTCAACCCGCTCGGCTTCGACAAGCAAGGTCCGTTCGCGCTGCCCGTCGAGGAGGGGAGTGCCGCGCAGCAGGCCGAGAAGCTGCTGCCCGAGTCCCGGGTGACGGCCGCCTTCCACCACGTGTCGGCGGTGCATCTCGTCGACCTGTCGATCGACGAGATGGCCACGGACGTGTTGGTGCTGGGCGACGACCGCGACGCCACCGACCAGGTGCGCGCCCTCGCCGACGTGATCCCCGGGATGCGGGGTGTCTACGGCGGCCGGCTCCGCAACGCCCACCAGGTCGAGGCGTTCACCGCGAACCTGATCGCGATCAACCGGCGGTACAAGGCGCACGCCGGGATCCGCGTCACTGACGTGTGATGGACGCGCTGCCGCCGGGTGCGCACACCTGGAGCGAGGCGGAACGCGAGCTCGCCGACGAGGTGCTCGGCGGTGCGACGACCGTGGTCAACGTCCGCAAGGGCGGGCCGCACCGCAAGCTCGTGCCGTGGCTCGTCGAGGCGGGCCTGCTCAGCTACGTCGGCCGCGCCGGCAGGCGCCACACGTGGCCCGGCTCCGACTGGGGCAACCCGTTCGTCGGCCTGCGCGGCAACCGGGAGGAGATGGTCCGCCGCTACCGCGAGTGGCTCCCGAGCCGTTCCGGTCTGCTGCGGCGGCTGCGTGCGGGTGAGCTGACCGGCCGGGCCTTGGGCTGCTGGTGCGCGCCGGAACCCTGCCACGCCGACATCCTGGCCGAGCTGACCCGCGACCTGAGGACGACCGGGTGACGCCATGATCGTCGACGACCTCGGCGAGCCCGTCCCGCTCGCCGGCCCGCCGCGCACCGTGGTCAGCCTCGTCCCGTCGCTCACCGACGCCATCGAGACCAGCCGCCCCGGCCTCGTCACGGGCGCCACCGACTACTGCACCCACCCCGCCGCACTCGACGCGCGCAGGGTCGGCGGCTCCAAGTACCCCCGCGTCGACGACGTCCTCGCCCTCCGCCCGGACCTCGTCGTCGCCAACGCCGAGGAGAACCGACCCGAGGACGTCGAGCGCATCCGCGCCGACGGCATCCCGGTGTGGGTGACCGCCGCCGCGGCCACCGTCCCCGAGGGTCTCGGCTCGGTCCGCCGCCTGCTCACCCAGGGCCTGGACATCGACGAGCCCGGCTGGCTCGTCGACGCCGAGGAGCGCTGGCGCGAGGTTCCGGCACCCAGGGCCACCGCGATCATCCCGGTCTGGCGCCGGCCCTGGGTCGTCGTCGGCCGGGACACCTTCGCCGGCGACGTGCTCGCCCGCCTCGGCGTGGCCAACGCCTACGCCGACCACCCCGACCGCTACCCGCGCCCCACCCTGGACGAGCTGCGCGCGAAGCCGAAGGACCTGGTCGTCCTCCCCGACGAGCCCTACGAGTTCACCGCCGCCGACGGCCCGGAAGCCTTCCCCGACACCCGGTACGCACTGGTCGTCGGCCGCTACCTCACCTGGTGCGGCCCGTCGCTGGTCGAGGCGCACGACGCGCTCCGCACCGCGCTGTCGCTGGACTAGATCAATATTTCCGCTTCGTCGACTTCGGTCGAGGCAGACCGGCCGTGACGGGCGGCCGGTCACGGCCGGAACTCGTCGGTCGCCTCCAGCAGCGCGTCGAGCACGCCCCGGTCGGTGACCGCGTGCCCGGCCTGGGGAAGCAGCAGCAGCCGGGAGTCCGGCCACCCGCGGTGCAGCTCCCACGCGGTGACCGGCGGGCACACCGCGTCGTAGCGGCCCTGCACGATCCGGCCCGGGATGCCGGCGAGCTTGCCGGCGTCGCGCACCAGCTGGTTCTCCTCGAGCCAGCCGCCGTGAACGAAGTAGTGCAGCGCGATCCGCGCGAACGGCACCGCGAACGCCGGGTCCGCGTACGTGGCGGTCAGCGCCGGGTTCGGCAGGAGCGACACCGCCGCTCCCTCCCAGTTGCTCCACGCCTCCGCGGCCCGCGCCCGCACCTCGGGATCCGCGTCGTTGACCAGCCGGTGGTAGCCCGCCAACGGGTCCTCGTCCGGCACCAGCGACGCGAAGGCCGCCCACGCCTCGGGGAACAGGCTGCCGGCGCCGCCGCGGTACATCCAGTCGAGCTCGCGCTGCCGCAGCAGGAACACCCCGCGCAGGATGATCTCGCTCACCCGGTCCGGGTGGGTCTGCCCGTAGGCCATGGCGAGCGTCGCGCCCCACGAGCCGCCGAACAGCTGCCACCGGTCGATCCCCAACGACGACCGCAGCGCCTCCATGTCGGCCACCAGACGCCAGGTCGTGTTGGCCGACAGGTCCGCGTCGGGTGCCCGCACCGACGGCGTGCTGCGGCCGCATCCGCGCTGGTCGAACAGCACGATCCGGTATCCGGCCGGGTCGAACATCCGCCGGTGCAGGGGCATGGTGCCGCTGCCGGGTCCGCCATGCAGGAACACCACCGGCTTGCCGGCGGGGTTCCCGCTGACCTCCCAGTAGATCTCGTGCCCGTCGCCCACGTCGAGCATCCCGTGCTCGTCCGGCTCGAGGTGTGGGTAGAGGAAGCGCATGCGCACAGTCTTTCGTCCGGCCTACGCTCGTGGCATGGCGACCGTGCAGTTCGGCAAGGAGACCTCGAAGCGGGGCGAGTTCGTGCGGCAGGCGAACCGGTTCACGGACCGGATCACCGCGGACGGGTCGTCGGGCTGGAAGGCGGAGCCGGGCCGGTACCGGCTGGTGGTGAGCCTCGCGTGCCCGTGGGCGCACCGCGCGATCATCGTGCGCAGGCTCCTCGGCCTCGAGGACGCGATCTCACTGGCCGTCGTCGACCCGATCCGCGACGAGAAGGGCTGGCGGTTCACCCTCGACGACGGCGGCCGGGACCCGGTGCTCGGCATCGAGCACCTGTCCGAGGCCTACCTCGCCACCGACCCGTCGTTCACCGGCCGGTTCACCGTGCCGTCCATTGTGGACGTCGAGTCCGGGCGGGTGGTCACCAACGACTACCCGAGGATCACGCTGGACCTGTCCACCGAGTGGCGCGCGTTCCACGAGGCGGCGCCCGAGCTGTACCCGGAGCCGTTGCGCGCGGAGATCGACGAGGTCATCGAGCCGATCTTCCGCAATGTCAACAACGGCGTGTACCGGTGCGGGTTCGCCTCCAGCCAGGAGGCCTACGACGACGCGTTCGACGCGTTGTTCGCCGAGCTGGACCGCCTCTCCGCCCGGTTGGCCGACCGCAGGTACCTCGTCGGCGACGCGATCACCGAGGCCGACGTCCGCCTGTTCACCACGCTGGTCCGGTTCGACGCGGTCTACCACGGCCACTTCAAGTGCAACCGGAACAAGCTCACCGAGCTGCCGGTGCTGTGGGCCTACGCGCGGGACCTGTTCCAGACGCCTGGCTTCGGCGACACGGTGGACTTCGACCACATCAAGCGGCACTACTACGTCAGCCACGAGGCCATCAACCCGACGCGCATCGTCCCGCGCGGCCCGGACCTGTCCGCCTGGCAGGAGCCGCACGGCCGACTCGATGTGCGCCTTGAGCCGCGCCAGGGTCGTCGCGATGTTGGCGTTGTTCGTCCCGGCCCGGTCCGGCTCGCCGGTGATCATGATGGCCATCGGCACGAACCAGCGCGGCACCCGCAGCCAGCTGCTCTCGGTCACCCGGCAGCCGGCGCCGTCCGGCACGAGGTCGTACTCCCACCGCGAGATCGGCACCTTGAACGGCGTCTCGACCTCGTAGGCGAACCGGCGGCCCGGAACCGCATCGGTGATCGTGCAGATCGTGACCCAGCGGCGCCAGCCGTTGCGGTTGGCGCCGCTGAACCGCGCGCCGACGGCCGTCGAGCTCACGCGGCCCCGCCAGCGGACCTTGACGACTTCTTCGGCGAAGGTGACCATGACCGTCGGGTCGCTGACGAGCCGGTAGACCTCCGCCGGGGGAGCGTCGATGGTCACCTGACCGGTCGCGATCGGGGGCGTCATCCCTCGACTCCACCAACCGCCGCCGGGGCCGTCAAGGCGGCCCCAGCGGCGCGCCAGCCTCACTCAGCAGGCCCGAAGCTCCCGTAGGTGACCTCGCCGGCCCGCCGGTACACGCAGATCACCACGCCACCCGGCGTCGTGCGGGACTCGACCAGCTCGAGCGCCGTGGGCACGGCACCCTCGGCGAACAGCTTCTTGCCCGTGCCCAGCACCACCGGGAAGATCATCAGCCGGTACTCGTCGACCAGGTCGTGCCGGATCAGCGTCTGGACCAGGTCGCCGCTGCCCATCACGTGGATCTCCCCGCCCTGCTGCTCGCGCAGCTTCGCGACCGCGGCGGTCACGTCGTCCCCGAGCAGGGTGGAGTTCTGCCACTCCACCCCGGTCAGCGTGCGCGAGGCCACGTACTTCGGCAGCGCGTTGAGCGCCTGGCCCGCGGCCGCGTCGGGGTGGTCGTCGGCGATCCGGGGCCAGTACGCGGCGAAGATCTCGTAGGTCTTGCGGCCGAGCAGCAGCCCCTCGATCCGCGCGAACCCCTCGCCGACGAACTCGCCGGCCGCCTCGTCGAAGAGCGGGGCCTGCCAGCCGCCGTGGGTGAAGCCGCCCTCGCGGTCCTCGTCCGGTGCGCCGGGCGCCTGCAGGACGCCGTCGACCGTCAGGAAGGTGTCGACCACGATCTTGCTCATGTTGCTGTCTCCTTCGAATCGGGTTTCCTGACCACGCGTCGGACGGCCCGCCCCCCGATCGACAAACGGAGACAAAGTCGCGGCCGCCCGGAGGCCGGGCGGCCGCGACGGCACGAGCTCAGTGGAAGACGTGCTCCGGGGCGGGGAACTGGCGCCCGCGGACCTCGGCCGCGAACTGCTCCACCGCGCCGGCCATCACGCCCGCCAGGTCGGCGTAGCGCTTCACGAACCGCGGTGCCTTGCCGCGGCGCAGGCCCATCATGTCCTGCCAGACCAGCACCTGCGCGTCGCAGTCCGGGCCCGCGCCGATGCCGATCGTCGGGATCCGCAGCTCGTGGGTGACCCGCTTGGCCGCCTCGGCCGGCACCATCTCCATGACGACCGAGAACGCGCCGGCCTCCTGCAGCGCGCGAGCGTCCTCGACGAGGTCGTCACCTGCGTCGCCGCGGCCCTGGACGCGGTAGCCACCCAGGTTGTGCTCGCTCTGCGGGGTGAACCCGATGTGCCCCATCACCGGCACGCCCGCGGTGGTGATCGCCTTGACGTGCGGCGCGAAGGCCCGCCCGCCCTCGAGCTTCACCGCGTGCGCGCGGCCCTCCTTCATCATCCGGACGGACGTGGCCAGCGCCTGCTCCGGCGAGAGCTGGTAGGAGCCGAACGGCAGGTCGGCCACCACGAGCGCACGTTTCACCGATCGGGTGACGGCGCGGACCAGCGGCACCATCTCGTCCAGGGTGACCGGCAGCGAGGACTCGTAGCCGTACACGTTGTTGGACGCGGAGTCGCCGACGAGCAGGACCGGGATGCCGGCCTCGTCGAACAGCTCGGCGGTGTACATGTCGTACGCGGTGAGCATGGGCCACGGCTCGCCGCGCTCCTTGAGCTCCCGCAGGTGATGGATGCGCACCCGCTTCGCCGGCTTCGGCGCCGCGCTCGGGCCGGTGCCGTAAGGGGCCGCAACCTCGGCGTTCTGGCCGGCGGCAGGGGTAGCTGCTGACGTCATTGTCGACCGTCCTTCCCTCGAAGCCCGCGATCGCGGGTCCCCGGGTATTTGTGGATGGCTTACCAACCCAGCGTCGCACCAACTCGGCCGCCGCACAGTGCGCTGCGACGAGCTTCACACGCCCGCCCGAGCCATTCCCCACCCCCGCGAGTCCACCATTCCAGCTCCGCGAGTCCAACACTCGGGACCCGCGAGTCCAACGCTCGGGACCTGCGAGTCCAACATTCTGGGACCGGTTACTTGCCCTCGCGCCAGGCGTTGGTGATCGGGAGGCGGCGGTCGCGGCCGAAGGCCTTGAAGGTGATCTTCGTGCCCGGCGGGTACTGGCGCCGCTTGTACTCCGCGGCGTCGACCATGCGCAGGACCCGGTCCACCAGCTCCGGCGCGAACCCCGCCGCCAGCAGGTCCGCGTAGCCCCGGTCGCCCTCGACGTAGTCGTCCAGCACCCGGTCCAGCAGCGGGTAGTCCGGCAGCGAGTCGGAGTCGACCTGGCCCGGCCGCAGCTCCGCCGACGGCGGCTTGGTGATCGAGCTCTCCGGGATCGGCCGGTCCGGGCCCGCCGAGTTGCGCCACCGGGCCAGCTCCCACACCAGCGTCTTGGGCACGTCCTTGATCGGCGCGAAGCCGCCCACCGCGTCGCCGTAGATGGTCGAGTAGCCGACCGCCAGCTCGGACTTGTTGCCGGTGGCCAGCACCAGGTGGCCGTGCTGGTTCGACAGCCCCATCAGCGTCACGCCGCGGCACCGGGCCTGCACGTTCTCCTCGGCGAGGTCGGTGAGCCCGAGCTGTTTGGTGAAGGTCGCCACCATGTCCGCGATCGGCTGCACCTGGTAGTGCAGCCCGGTCCGGTCCGCAAGGTCCTCAGCGTCCGACTTCGAGTGCGCCGAGGAGTACACCGATGGCATCGACACGCCGTACACCCCGTCCGCCCCGAGTGCGTCCACGGCCAGCGCGGCACACACCGCAGAGTCGATCCCGCCGGAAAGCCCGAGCACCACCGACCGGAAGCCGTTCTTGCGCACGTAGTCACCCAGGCCGAGCACCAGCGCGGCCCACATCTCGGCGAGCTCGGGCAACGGCTCGGCCGGCGCGGGCGGCGACAGCGCCGGGTACCCGGGCAGCGGGTCGGCATGCAGCACCCGCCGGGTCACCGTGAACTCGCCGACCGGCCCGTCCACCCGCGCGGCACCACCCGGCAGGTCCAGGTCCAGCACGGTGAGGTGCTCGACGAACTGCGGCGCGCGGGTCAGCAGCGCACCGTCGGCGCCGACGGCCATCGAGTCGCCGTCGAAGACGAGGTCGTCCTGGCCGCCGACCAGGTTCACGTAGGCCAGCGGGGCCCCGGCCTCCGCGGCCCGCCGGGCGACGAGCGGCAGCCGCGCGTCGTTCTTGTCCCGCTCGTAGGGCGACGCGTTGGGCGCGACGACCAGGTCGACGCCGGCCTCGCCGAGCGCGGAGATCGGGCCGCCCTCCTGCCAGATGTCCTCGCAGACGACCATGCCGACCTCGAGCCCGTGGATGCGCAGGATGTCCAGCGTCCGGCCGGGCTTGAAGTAGCGGCGCTCGTCGAAGACGCCGTAGTTGGGCAGGTGGTGCTTGAACTGCGTGGCCACGACCTTGCCGCCGAACAACACCGCGACGGCGTCCCGCGGGCCGACGTCGTCGCGGTCGAGGTAGCTGACGTAGCTCGCGATCTCCGCGCAACCCGCCTCGTCCAGCTGGACGGCCAGCGTCGCCAGTGCCTGCTTGGACGCCTCGGCGAACGACCCACGCAGCGCCAGGTCCTCGACCGGGTAGCCGGTGAGGGCCATCTCCGGGAAGACGACCAGGTGCGCGCCGGCCTCGTGGGCCTGCCGGGTCCGGTCGGCGATCAGCGCAGCGTTGCCGTCGAGGTCGCCGACAGTGGCGTTGACCTGGGCCAGCGCGATGCGTAGTTGAGCCATGCCGCCATCCTCGCACATGTTTTCGCCTCCAAGGCGAAAAGGTGGCGAAGGCGACCCGTCCCACGTTACCGGCGTACGCCTTCCCGAGCGGCGCGAGTGGCCGCGTCCCCCGAACGGACGCGAGGAGCAACCGGGAGCAGAGGTGAGCGTGCTCAGCGGCGGGCGCCGCCCTTCACCTTCTTGACCATGGCCCGCACTCGCTGCAGCGCCTGCTCCGCGTCCGTGTCGAACGGGTTGTCGTGGACCATGTACGTCCACGTCGCGGACGGGCGGCGCAGGCCCTCGGACTCGAAGTCGGCCCCGGCGGCGGTGATCTCTACCGTCTTGAACGTCTTGGCGGCCTTCTCGCCTATCTCGTCGGCGATCTTCTTGAAGACCGGGATCGCGGTTCGGTGGAACTCGTCGATCGGGGTCTCCTTCGCGAGTGCGCGCAGGTGGATGGTCTCCCGCACGTCGGCGAGGAACGCCAGGTGCTCGGTCCACCGCTCGTCCACGTGGTACAGCATGATCTGCCGTGCGGCCCGTTCCATGGCGTCGTCGTCCAGGGACTCAGCGAGTGGCTCCCACCGCTCCGGGCACAACGCGGCCAGCTCGGTGGCCGCGAGATCGGTGGTCAGCAGCTCGTGCCGGTGCTCGAGCAGCACCTTCCGCTGATGCTCTATCAGCCGGGTGTACCGCCACGTGTTGCGGTGGATCTCCAGCTGCACCCCCTCGGACACCTTCTGCGCGTGGTCGATGAACCGCTGCGTCGTCGGGTCGGTCAGCCGGCCCTCGTCGTCGGGCTCGGCGCCCGCGGTGGCGTCCGGCGCGTACTGGATGACCTGGTCGTCGGCGAGCGAGGCGAACATCACCGAGCCGCCGGGGTCACCTTGGCGGCCGGACCGGCCGCGCAGCTGGTCGTCGAGCCGCGAGGACTGGTAGCGCCCGGTGCCGATCACCAGCAGCCCGCCGAGGTCCGCGACCTTGTCGTGGTCCTCCGACGACGACGTGCCACCCAGCCGGATGTCCGTGCCGCGCCCGGCCATCTGCGTCGACACCGTGACCGCGCCGTGCGCGCCGGCCTCGGCGACGATCGCGGCCTCCTGCGCGTCGTTCTTCGCGTTCAGCACGACGCACTGGATGTCGGCCTCGGCGAGCGTCTTCGCCAGCCGCTCCGACTCGGCCACGTCACGCGTGCCGATGAGGATCGGCCGCCCGGTGGCGTGCGTGTCGGCGATCTCGGCGACGATCGCCTTCTCCTTGTTGTCGACCGAGTCGTACAGCCGGTCCGGCCCGTCCTCGCGGACGCACGGCTTGTTCGGCGGGATCACCGCCACCCGCAGCTCGTAGAACTCGCGCAGCTGATCGGCGACCGCCGACGCGGTGCCGGTCATCCCGCACACCGTCTCGTACCGGCTGATCAGACCCTGCACGCTGATCGAGTCGAGCACCTCGCCGCTCTCGGTGGGCCGAAGCCGCTCCTTGGCCTCGACCGCCGCCTGCAGCCCGTCGGGCCAGCGCTGCCGCAGCGCGATCCGGCCGCGCGAGCTGTTGATCAGGTGGACCTTGCCGTCCCGCACGATGTAGTCGACATCGCGCTCCAGCAACGCGTGCGCGTGCAGCGCGGCGTTCACCGCGGCCAGCCGGTCGCCGTGCTCGCCGGAGTACAGGTCGACGCCGCCGAGCGCCTTCTCCACGACCTTGGCGCCGCGCCCGGTGAGCCAGGCGTTGCGGCCGTCCTCGTCGCGCTCGTAGTGTGCGCCCGGCCGCAGCGCGCGGACGATCTTGGCGACCTCCGGGTCGCTCTGCGCGTCGTCCGACGAGCCGGCGAGCACCAGCGGCACCTTCGCCTCGTCGATGAGCACCGAGTCGGCCTCGTCCACCAGCACCACGTCCGGCTCGCGCCCGACCATGTCCTCGACGTCGGTGCACAGCCGGTCGCGCAGCAGGTCGAAGCCGATCTCGCTGACCGAGCCGTAGGTGACGTCGGCCGCGTAGGCCGCGCGCCGCTCCTCCTGCGTCGAGGTCTGCGAGACCCAGCCGACCGACACCCCGAGCAGCTCGTAGACCGGGCCCATCCACTCCGCGTCACGCCGGGCCAGGTAGTCGTTGACCGACATGACGTGCACCGGTCGACCCTGGATCGCGTACCCGGCCGCGGCCAGTGCGCCGGCGAGCGTCTTGCCCTCACCGGTGGCCATCTGCACGACGTGTCCGGCCAGCAGCTCCATCGCGCCGAGCAGCTGCACGTCGTAGGGCCGCTCGTCGAGCGCCCGCCGCGCCGACTCGCGGCCGAGCGCGCACAGCTCGGAGAGCTCCTTCTCGCCGAAGGAGTCCTCGTCCCGCAGCTTCGTGGCCACCTCGGTGAGCTCGGTGTCCGAGAGCTTCTCGAGCTTCGCCTCGCGCCACTCGATCGATTTCAGCAGCTCCTGGTAGCGGGAGACGTCGACGGTGGCCGGACGATCCAGGAACCGGCTGAACCGGTCCTTGACGCGCCGCATGAACGCCGCCACCCGACGCTCACCTCCTCGCTTCTCAGTGTCTGCCCTGCACGGTAACGGTGAACCGCCGGTGGTGGTTCCTGGGACCATCGGCGGTCCTGACCAACCCCACAGCCTATTCACACCCCGATGGCAGTATCGGGCCGTGACCAGATCGCGCCGGGTCGGCGCCGCCATCATGCTCGTCGCACTGGCGAGCGGGTGCACGTCGGTGATCGACGGCTCGTCCGCGCCCAGCCTCCCGTTCGAGGAGAGCCTCGGGCCGGCGGGGACGGTGCCGGCGGGTCTGGACACGTTCTACGCACAGCGCCTGACCTGGGAAGGCTGCTCCGACTACGCCACCGGCGAGTACGACGGCGAGGCGCTCGCCGACCCCGCCGTGCAGTGCACCCACCTGACCGTGCCGCTGGACTACGCGAAGCCCGACGGCGACACCATCAAGATCGGCGTCCTGCGCAAGCCGGCCTCGTCGAACAAGGACCGGATCGGATCGCTGTTGGTCAACCCGGGTGGGCCCGGTGTGGCCGGCCTGTCCACCGCCGCCGCGGTGAGCTCGGAGAACTCTTCGCTCGCGCAACGGTTCGACTTCGTCGGCTTCGACCCGCGCGGCGTCGGGTCGAGCGAGCCGGACGTCGAGTGCCTCACCGACCAGGAGACCGACGAGGACCGCGCGGACGACAGCGAGCTCGACACCTCGCCGACCGGGACCACGAAGACCGAGCAGCAGGCCGAGGACTACGCGGCCAAGTGCGGCGAGCGGACCGAGCACGGCAACGAGATGCTCGCGAACATCGGCACCCGTGACGTCGTCAAGGACATGGACGTGCTGCGCTCGGCGCTCGGTGACGACAAGCTCACCTATGTCGGCTACTCCTACGGCACCCGGATCGGCGCGGCGTACGCGGAGGCGTTCCCGAAGAACGTGCGCGCGCTCGTGCTCGACGGGGCGGTCGACCCGACCCAGAGCGCCACCGACTCCGCGGTCGCCCAGGGAGCCGGCTTCCAGAAGGCGTTCGACGACTTCGTCGCGTGGTGCGTCGATCGGAAGGACTGCGCGCTCGGCCGCGACGCCGACGCGGCGCTGGGCCGGTTCCAGGAGCTGATCCGGCCGCTGGCCGAACACCCGGTCGACGTCGGCGGCCGCCCGCTGTCCTTTGAGGACGCGACGACCGGGGTGATCCAGGCGCTGTACTCCCAGCAGCTGTGGGAACACCTGAACACCGGGCTGAACGAGCTGCGCCAACAGCAAGGCGCGACGCTGATGTCCCTGGCCGACCTGTACCTCGAGCGCGGCACGGACGGCGAGTACACGACCACGCAGGACGCGTTCACGGCCATCCACTGCGTCGACGACACCCGGGTGACGGACCCCGCCGCGATCCGTGAGCTGAACGAGCGGTACAAGGAGGCGGCGCCGTTCCTGGACGACGGCAACCCGCCGGGCTCGGCGCGTGACGCCTGCGCGTTCTGGCCCGTGCCGCCGACGAGCTCCCCGCACCTGCCGAAGGTGGAGGGACTGGCCCCGGTCCTGGTGATCTCGACGACGGGCGACCCGGCGACCCCGTACCAGGCGGGCGTGTCGCTGGCGAAGTCGCTGAAGGGTGGCCTGCTCACCTACGAGGCGACCCAGCACACGGTGTTCCTGCAGGGCAACTCCTGCGTGGACGACGCGGGCGCCACGTACCTGGTCGACGGAAAGCTCCCCGCCGAGAACACCCGCTGCAAGCCCTGACCGCGTGCTATTCAGCTGACAAACAACGACCCGCGCATGACTGCGCGGAACCTCGAGAAGCCGACGGCGGCGTCTCTGGAACCACGTTATCGACGAACCCGGGCGAAGGCGGCGCGGTGGCGCCTGCCTGTGGACAACTTCGCGCATTGTGGACAACTTGTGAAAAGGCCAGGTCAGGACGACCGGCGGCCGCCCACGAACAGCGCCAGCACCGCGCCGAACACACACACGAATGACGTGATGAAGAAGATCTCGGTGTACTGGGTCAGCAGCGCCGAGTTCACCGCGTCCCGGTAGGCGGCCAGCTCCCGCTCGACCTCCTCGGGTGGCTTCCCGAACGGGAACGGCGTGGCCAGGTCGGCGGTCAGCGTGTGGAACCGGTGCAGCCCCCACGCCGCCAGCGCCGCCACCCCGACCAGCATCCCCGTCATCCGGGCCACCACCACGCCCGCCGACGCCACGCCGTGCTGCTCGGCCGGCACCACCCGCAGCGCGGCCGACGACAGCGGGGCGATCACCACCCCGAGCCCGAGCCCGGTGACGACCAGGTCGACGTCGAGCCGGGGGAGGGACACGAAACCGAGGTCGTGCCGGGCGGCCAGCACGTCCACCGGCCAGCCCGAGATCAGCAGGAACCCGGCGGCCGCGACGAGCAGACCGGCACAGGCCGGCCACCGGTCGCCGAACCGGCCCGCGAGCCACCCGCCGAGCAGGGCACCCACCGGCAGCGCCACCAGGAACCGCACCAGCAGCAGCACGCTGCCCTGGTCGTCCCGCCCGAGCAGGCTCTGCGCGAACAGGTCGACGTTCACCAGCGTCACCATCAGCGCCGCGCCCGCCATCAGGCTCGCGCCCAGCACGGCGAAGAACGGTCCCATCGAGACCCCGCGCGGGTCGATCAGCCGGGTCCGCGCCCGCCGCTCCCACACCACGAACGCGACCAGCGTCAACGCGGCGGCCCCAAGCAGCGGCAGCCCCCACGGTGGCAAGACCTGGTCCCGCGGCGACGGGTTGTACAACCCGATCACCGCCAACGCCAGCATCACCGCGAGCAACACGGCACCCACGACGTCCACGGACGAGCGAACCGCGGCACGTCGGGCAGGGACGGTGAAATGCACCGCCACCATTGCCAGCACAGCGAGCGGCACGTTCACCCAGAACACCCCGCGCCACCCGGCCACCGCGGCGATCGCGATCCCGTACAGCGGCCCCAGCACCGAACCGAGCTCCTGGGCCGCCCCCACCGCGCCGAGCACCGCCGACCGCCGGTGCACCGCCCACAGGTCGGCCACCAGCGCCATCGTCACCGGTAGCAGCGCGCCACTGGCCGCGCCCTGGATCACCCGACCGGTGACCAGCAGGAACAGATCCCCGGAAAGCGCGGTCACCACCGAGCCGACCAGGAACGCGGCCAGGCACACCTGCAGGAGGGTCTTGCGGCCGAACCGGTCCGACGCCTGTCCCAGCAGCGGCATCGCGGCCACGTACCCCAGCAAGTACCCGGTCACGATCGGCGTGACCCGCTCCAGCCGGTTCACCGGGATCTGCAGGTCGTCGATGATCTGGCGGAGCACGCTGACCACCACGTAGGTGTCCAGCGCGCCGAGCAGCACCGCCAGCCCGCCCGCCCCGATGGCGACGGCCCGCCCGCGCCCGGCCGGCGCGGCGGTCTCGGTGGCGGTCATGTCAGTCGGGCGCGGTGATCTCGACCGGCTTGTCCACATCGGACAGCGTGACGTCCACCGTCGGGTCACCGTCGACGGGCACCGCCACGCTTGCCTTCACCGGCTGGTGGTCGCCGTCCTTGCGCAGCCAGAACGTGATGTCCACATCGGAGCTCACCCCCGGCACCAGGTCGGCGATGACGTCCTTGGCCGCGCGCCCCTTGACCCGGTAGGTGTCCACGCCGTCGACCTCCTCGGTGGCCTCCGTCCTCGGGTCCCGCACCTCTTTGAGGACGTTCGCGATGCCGCGCTCCGGGTCCAGGATCGCCGCCGGGTCGTACAGGTTGGCGACCAGCGACGCGTCCAGCTCCTGGAAGCCGTCGCCGGTCAGGCCCTGGATGTAGGCCTTGTCGTCGACGATCACGAACTCGCCCTCGATCAGGTTGCCCATCAGCGTCATCTTCACCGTGCCCTTCGCCGCGCCGGCGCCGCCGCCCTCGCGGGTCAGGTCGCCTTCGGCGCTCTGCACGTTCAGCCCCGGCACCTCGCCGTTCACGGTGAGGGTGAAGTGCGCGCTCGTGATCTTCGCCGTCGCCGCCGCGGCGTCGCTCATCAGCTCCCCGCCGCCGGGAAGCGAGCTGTCCTCACCGCCGTCGTCCGAGCACGCGGTGGAGACCGCGGCGACGAGCGCGAGGGAGGCGACCAGGATCCGGCGCATGACCATGCGGGGCATCGTAGAGCCGTGGGGCTGAGAGCGGCTCAGCTTGCCCGAAACGTTTTCCGGTAGGCCAGCGGCGAGACACCGTGCGCGGCCCGCATGTGCTGGCGCAGCGACGCCCCGGTGCCGAGGCCGGCCTTCGCGGCGACCGCGTCCACCGGCAGGTCCGTCGACTCCAGCAGGTGCATCGCGTGCCGCACCCGCTGCAGCAGCAGCCAGCCGCCGGGGGCCTGGCCGGTCTCCGCGCGGAACTTCCGGGAGAACGTCCGCACGCTCATCCGCGCGTGCTCGGCGAGCGATGCGAGGTCCAGCGGGGTGTCCAGGTGGCGCAGCGCCCAGGCCCTGGTCGGTGCGGTGCCGTCGGCGCCGCCATCGGGCACGTGCCGGTCGATGAACTGCGACTGACCGCCCTCCCGCCACGGCGGGACCACGCAGTAGCGGGCCGCCCGGTTGGCGACCTCGCTGCCGTGGTCGGCACGCAGCACGTGCAGGCACAGGTCGACGCCGGCACCGAGCCCGGCCGAGGTCAGCACGTCGCCGTCGTCGACGAACAGCACGTCCTCGTCGAGCAACACGTTCGGGTACAGCTCGCGGAACCGGTCCGCGTGCGCCCAGTGCGTGGTCGCGGGCCGGCCGTCGAGCATGCCGGCGGCGCCGAGCACGAACGCGCCGGTGCAGATCGACATCACCCGAGCGTGCGACGGGATCGTGGCGAACGCCTCGGCCACCCGGTCGGGGAGGGTGCCGTCGGAGCGCGGGCCCCTGAGCCGGGTGCCCGGGACGATCACCGTGTCCGACTCGGCCAGGATCTCCGCGCCGAAGTCGGGCACGATCGTGTACCCGGCGAGTACCCGGACGGGTGATGTGTCGAGCCCGCAGACGCGCACGTCGTAGAGCGGGTCGCCGTCGTTGTCGGTGGCCTCGCCGAAGATGGTGGGCGGAATGACCATGTCGTAGCCGATCACGGTGTCCAGCGCGAGCACGGCGATCCGGTGCGGTGCGGTCATGGCCAGATTCTTACACATATTGGCAATCTGGCCACTCGTCGTCGAAGTCCCCTGTCGGTGACGCTGTCCGGGTGACACAGGTGGCACAGGGAGAAGAGCGTGGCCTGCGGCAGGGCCGGCGGCTGCATTGGGCGTGGCTGGTCGCGGGGGTGTCGTTCGTCACGCTCATCGGCGCGGCCGGGTTCCGCGCGGTACCGAGCGTGCTGATCGACCCGCTGCACGAGGAGTTCGGCTGGTCACGGGCCACCATCTCGGCCGCGGTGTCGGTCAACCTCGTGCTGTTCGGGCTGATCTCGCCGTTCGCCGCGGCGCTCATGGACCGGCTCGGCATGCGCCGCGTGGTCGCCGGCGCGCTGGTCCTGGTCGCCGCCGGCAGCGGGCTCACCGTCTTCATGACCGCGAGCTGGCAGCTGCTGCTGTGCTGGGGCGTGCTGGTCGGCGTGGGCACCGGCTCGATGTCGATGGCGTTCGTCGCCACCGTCACCGGCCGTTGGTTCGTCCGCCACCGCGGCCTGGTCAGCGGCGTCCTCACCGCCGCGGGCGCCACCGGTCAGCTCGTCTTCCTGCCGCTGGTCGCCGCGCTCGCCACCGCGCACGGCTGGCGCACGCCGGCGTTGGTGGTGGCCGGCGCGGCGCTGGTCGTCGTTCCGCTCGTGCTGACGCTGCTCCGCGACCACCCGAGCGACGTCGGCACCACGGCGCTGGGTGCCACCAGGGCCACCGCGCCCGTCACGGTCACCGGCAGCAGCGCGGCCCGCGCGCTGCGCACGCTCAAGGACGCCGCGGGGACCAGGACGTTCTGGCTGCTCGCGGCCGGTTTCGCGATCTGTGGCGCGTCCACGAACGGCCTGGTCGGCACCCACTTCGTCACCGCCGCGCACGACCACGGCATGCCGCACACCATGGCCGCGTCACTGCTCGCGCTGATCGGCATCTTCGACGTGGCCGGCACGATCTTCTCCGGCTGGCTCACCGACCGGATGGACCCGCGGCTGCTGCTCGGCGGCTACTACACGCTGCGCGGCATGTCGCTGCTGATCCTGCCGTCGCTGCTCGCGCCGGACACCGAGCCGAGCATGTGGGTGTTCATCATCTTCTACGGCCTGGACTGGATCGCGACCGTGCCGCCGACGGTGGCGCTGTGCCGCAACCGGTTCGGCGACGCGGGGCCGGTGGTGTTCGGCTGGGTCTTCGCCTCCCACCAGGTCGGCGCCGCGCTCGCCGCGGTCGGCGCGGGCGCCATCCGGGACCTGCGCGGGAGCTACGACCTGGCCTGGTTCTTCGCCGGCGGGCTCTGTGTGGTGGCCGCGTTGCTCTCGCTCTCCATCAGCCCGATCCGGGATCCCCTTCTGGCCGAAACACGGCGTTAACACGGTCTACCTAGGCTGCCGATATGGATCGTCAGCAGGAGTTCGTCCTTCGCACTCTCGAGGAGCGGGACATCCGCTTCGTGCGGCTCTGGTTCACCGACGTGCTCGGTTTCCTCAAGTCGGTGGCGGTCGCACCCGCCGAGCTCGAGGGCGCGTTCGCCGAGGGCATCGGCTTCGACGGCTCCGCGATCGAGGGCTTCGCCAGGGTCTACGAGTCGGACATGGTCGCGCGCCCCGACCCGGCGACGTTCCAGGTCCTGCCGTGGGAGAACCCGGAAGGCCACGCCTACGCGGCCCGGATGTTCTGCGACATCGCCATGCCCGACGGCTCGCCGTCGTGGGCCGACCCGCGGCACGTGCTGCGCCGCACGCTGGCCAAGGCGAGCGAGTCCGGGTTCACCTGCTACGTGCATCCCGAGATCGAGTTCTTCCTGCTCTCCGAGCTGTTCGAGGACGGTCGCGAGCCGGTTCCCGCGGACAACGGCGGGTACTTCGACCAGGCGAGCCACGCGACCGCGACGCACTTCCGCCGGCATGCCATCGAGACGCTCGAGGCGATGGGCATCTCGGTGGAGTTCAGCCACCACGAGGGCGCCCCCGGCCAGCAGGAGATCGACCTGCGCTACGCCGACGCGCTGACCATGGCCGACAACGTGATGACCTTCCGGTACGTGGTCAAGGAGGTCGCGATCACCCAGGGCGTGCGCGCCTCGTTCATGCCCAAGCCGTTCTCCAACCAACCGGGCTCGGGCATGCACACGCACGTAAGCCTGTTCGAGGGCGACCGGAACGCGTTCTACGACAGCGAGGACCCCTTCGAGCTGTCCGCGACCGGCAAGGCGTTCGTCGCCGGGCTGCTCAAGCACGCCAGGGAGATCTCCGCGGTCACCAACCAGTGGGTCAACTCCTACAAACGCCTGATCGTGGGGGGCGAGGCCCCGTCGGCGGTGTGCTGGGGTCACGCGAACCGGTCCGCCCTGGTGCGCGTGCCCATGTACTCACCGGGTAAGGCGTCCTCCCGTCGGGTGGAGATCCGGAGCCTGGACTCGGCCTGTAACCCGTACCTGGCGTACGCCGTGATCCTGGCCGCCGGGCTCAAGGGCGTGCAGGAGGGCTACGAACTGCCGCCGGCCGCCGAGGACGACGTGTGGTCGCTGACCGACGCCGAGCGGCGCGCCGCGGGATACGCGCACCTGCCGCAGAACCTTGGCGAGGCGCTCGCGGAGATGGAGGGCTCGGAACTGCTCGCGGAGACGCTCGGCGAGCACGTGTTCGACTTCTTCCTCCGCAACAAGCGCAGCGAGTGGGACGCCTACCGACGGTCGGTGACGCCCTACGAGCTCCGCACGCTGCTCCCGATCTTGTGAGAGCAGGCCGCTGACCAGCCGATTTGACTTTACTCTGGGCTAGTCGCTAACTTTTCTCTCGTCGCACAGCGCGGCGGACGGGCCCGGAAGTAGCGAGCCAGACCCGGACGAAGCGAACCGCAAGCCAGTGATACACTTCAGTGGCTGGCAGCGAGCTGGGCCAAGCGATTTGACATCGCGGATCGGACCAGATAAAGTGTTGCGGCGCAGGGATCCGGTTCTCCTCCCAAGCGGGACCGTTACGGTCTCCCAAGCAGGGAGTGACGGATCCACCCAAAGCAGTAAACCAACTGGCGTCTCTTGATTGGTCCGCGTCATTGCGGTCCATGATGGATGTGCGTGTGTTGTTTGAGAACTCAACAGTGTGCCGATTCAATATGCTAGTGAGCTTGTGCCTGGCCTTTATTGGTTTGGGTGTATTTGCTGGGGTTTGGATTCTCTTCTGAGCATTATTGGAGAGTTTGATCCTGGCTCA
>NZ_WHTD01000202.1 GCF_009379765.1 Actinophytocola sp.
ACAACCCGAAAGGCCCTCGACACAGCCGGCACACCGCAGGTCGGCGGAGCGAACACGCCCATACACGCCAACACCACCAACAAGATCAACAAATCGAACGCAAGATCATCCATCAGCGGCGTGAAAGACCGAGGCTAGCCCGCTGACAGCACGGCACGTCCATGCGGCAGGTGCGGGAGGAACAGCGTGACCGGCTCCGCACGTCGCCCGAGTAGATCAACATTCTCGGCTGGGATATAGAGGCCGCCGAACATTCTTTCTCAGAATATCCGGCAGCACCTACTTGTGCCTGGCCTGCGGAGATTCTATCGAGGAATATTTGTATTCCCAGGTCGACATAGTTGTTTCTTCGCGCTGCGCCGTTACTTGAGGCAGCAGCTCGCAAACCACGCGAGTCGCAGCCAAGAGTAAGGATCCAACAGCAATGAAGAACACTATTTCTGCCTGTTCGGAAGATTTGCTTTCCATCTCGGAGGTGGCGTGGCTTCTCGGTGTTGACAACTCGCGCGTTTGCCGGGCCATCCGGATCGGGCTGCTGCCGGTTGTGCGGCGTCAGGGTCGCATGTTGATTCCGGCGCACGCACTGGCTCATCTCGCGGATGACGACGACTCCCGAGGGGGAGGCGTCGCCGTGAACTACGAAGAGGAGTTCTACGAAAACGTCGCGGCCGACCTCGACCAGTTCGTCGACGTGGTGACCGAAGCACTACGCAACGCGGTCGTACGGCATGGGTTGTGCCAGTGGATCTACGCGGCCCAGGACGCCCCGGAATGGTCGGGAGATGATCGGATCGATCGGGCGATGGTCGCGGACATCTGCGCCGTGTGCCCGGTCGCGGCTGAGTGCCTGGAGCACGAACTACGCACCGCCGGCTACGCCACGGACGGTGTGTGGGGGCTGCTGGACACCGAGGACCGACGCCGCGTGTTCCTGTCGTGGACGGATCGTCGGGACGGGGGCCAGCCATGATGGCCTTCGAGCTGACTCCGACCCAGGTGTTCGCCAGTCTCGGCGTGTTGCTGACGCTGGTGATGGTGTGGCGGGCGAGTGTGCGCCGGGCGCGCGCCGCTACTGCTGCGGCACGGTCTGGGGCGCGGTTGCTATCGCTTTTCGGGCGGGTGCTGTTCACCACGGGCCTGATTGTCGGGGTGCAGTGGCTGGTGATCACGCGCCCGGACGGGAATCCGTGGGTGCTCCTCGCGGTGCTGGGCCTGCCGGCGCTCTTCGCCTCCTACACGCTCACGCGGGCATTGACGGTGACCACAGTGGACACGCCCCGCAAGTGGGGTGGTCGCCGATGACCACACAGCACGGGCTGCCGGTTCCGGCCGGTCGCCCGGCCCGCAGGACGCGCGACACGTGCCGCTCACCCGGGCGCAGAAGCTTGCGCAGGACGCGGCCGAGGCCGCCGAGCTGCGCGCGTACCAGACCCACCCGGACGTGGTGGCGCTGCGGGTGGAGAAGGTCCGTACACAGGTCGACCGGTTGTGCTGGGCCGGGATCGTGCTCGGGCTGGCGTTCACCATGACCAACGTCCAGACCTTCGCCGCCGCCGGCTCACGGGCCTGGTCGCTGCCCTGGCTGGCCGCCTGGCTACTGGACCCCACCGTGTCGGTAGTGCTGTTGGCGATCCTGCGCGCGGAACAGGTGACCGCCCGATACCAGGTGCAGGCAGGGCCGTGGGTGCGGCGGGCGAAGTGGTTCACGCTCGCGGCCACGTATCTCATGAACACATGGGCGGCCGGCTCGCCTGCGGGTGTCGTGCTGCACTCGGTGGCGCCGCTGGTCGTGTTCGTCGCCGCCGAGGCCGTGACCGATCTGCGGGACAAGCTGACCGAGGCCGTGCACGCGGCGTTCACGGAAGCCGCCGAGCGCAGCGCGGCGTTCACGACTTCGACGGCCGGCACGGCGGGCGTTCATGAATCGGCGCGGCGACCGGTTCGGCGTAAGACGTTCGCCGAGTACCTGACCGTTGCGCGTCGGGCCTGGTCACCGGGGGTGGAGATCACCCCGGCATGGGTCCGGCGGGTCACCGGGTGTTCGCGGGGGGTACCTCCCGATCGATCCGCCCGCCGATCTTGCTCACAAACGCACGAAGGTCACTGAGCTGATAGTCAACCTTGACCTTCACCCGGCGCGTCCCGCCCCGGCGTAACCCTGGACTCACGGGCCGACAGGACCCAAACTAGCTGGTCAGGGTCGCACTCGATGAGTGTCCGACCCCGCTCACGAAGCGGCTGCGAAGCTCCCATGAGTCCAAGTGTGTACTAGAAGTACCCTGGCCACGGCGACGAAGAACTCGAGCGGTGGAGCCGTGACCAAGAACCGGGCTACCGAACCAGAGGACCTGACAAGGCTGTTCGTCGAGCGCGCCAACGAACGCGACGCGGCGGGGATGGCCGAGCTGTACGCGCCCGACGCGGTGATGGCCTACCCGCCGGGCGCGTCGACGGTGGGTAGGGAGGCGGTCCGCGCGGTGTTCGAGCGGATGCTGGAGCACGTGCCGCTGCCGTTCCCGACCGAGCCCCCGCTGCCGACCGTCCGCTACGGCGACCTCGCGTTGACATCGACCCGTTCCGCCGACGACAAGGGCGGCCGGGTCCAGGTGGCCCGCCGTGAGCCGGACGGCACCTGGCTGCGGATCATCGACCGCCCCGAGGTCCCGACGGGCTGACCGCCCGTCAGCCGAGCGGTGTGCGCTGCCCGGCCGCGATCGCCTCGTGCATCCCCTTGACCGCGAGGCGATCGGCGCGCTCGTTGTCCACGTTGCCGGCGTGGCCCTTGACCCAGTGCCACCGCACCTCGTGATGTTGCGTGGCGGCGTCGAGCCTGCGCCAGAGGTCGGCGTTCTTCACGGGCGTCTTGCCCTGGGTCTGCCAGCCGTTGGTCTTCCACTTGGGCAGCCACTGCAGGATGCCGTTGCGCACGTAGGTGCTGTCCGTGTAGAGGTCGACCGTGCTCGGCCGGGTGAGGCTCTCCAGCGCCTGGATCGGTGCGGTGAGCTCCATCCGGTTGTTGGTGGTGGTCGTCGCCTCGCCGCCGCACATCTCCCGCTCGTGGCGGCCGTACTTGAGGACCGCGCCCCAGCCCCCGGGCCCGGGATTGCCACTGCACGCCCCGTCGGTATGAATGGCCACGGCCATCGTGTCGTCCACCACGCGATGACCCTATCCGCGTGTAACGGCCGCGGACCGGGTACCCGGTCGTCGACGGACGTACTGAGGAGGTCCTCCCGATGATCTTGCGCCGGGTCGCTCGCCCGCTGCTGGCGGCCATCTTCGTGTCCGGTGGCATCGAGACGCTGCGCAACCCCAAGCCGCACATCCAGGCCGCCGAGCCCGTGCTCGACAGGACGGTCGGTCGGGTGCGGGACAAGCTGCCCGCCCAGCTCCCCACCGACCCGGAGTCCCTGGTGAAGCTCGACGCGGCGGTCAAGATCGGCGCCGGGACCGCGCTCGGCCTGGGCAGGTTCCCGCGGCTCGCGGCCCTGCTGCTCGCCGGCAGCCTGGTCCCGACGACCGCGGCGGCCCACCGCTACTGGGAGTACGAGGACCCGCAGGAGCGCGCGGCGCAGCAGGTCCACTTCCTCAAGAACCTGGGCCTGCTGGGCGGCCTGATGCTGGCGGCGTCCGACACCCACGGCAAGCCGTCGGTGGCCTGGCGAACGAAGCGAGCCGCCCGCAAGGCGACCGAGAAGGTCCAGGACGCGGCCGACTCGGTCCGCTCGATCATGCCGGGCTGACACAGGAAACCGGCAGGCCCCGCGCGGGAGCCTGCCGGTTTCTCGCGTCTGCGTCAGATCAGGGTGACGCCGGTGGCCTGCGGGCCCTTCTGGCCCTGGCCGACCTCGAACTGCACGCGCTGGTTCTCGTCGAGCGACTTGAAGCCGCCGCCCTGGATCTCCGAGTAGTGCACGAAGACGTCGGGGCCGCCGTCCTCGGGCGCGATGAAGCCGAAGCCCTTCTCGGAGTTGAACCACTTCACGGTGCCCTGAGCCATATTGTCTCCTTCAACAGGTGGCGGATGCGACCCACCGCAGGTGCGGAAGGCCGGGCTGTCTGTAACGGGGCCTTGGTCCGACCAAACCTGGAAGGAAAACGCGCCCGCGACAAATGTTTCGCGAGCGCAGTAACACACGAACACAAAACTAACGACCATGAAAAGCCTACCACGCACCCCACGCCCCCACTCACGAGCCGTGACCACACGAACGGGTGGCGTCACGGGCGGGTCGCGGGGTCAGCCGGCGGAGTTATGGCGGAGGATCGACATGGCGCGCACGGTCATGTAGCCGCGCCAGTCGAGGGTGGCGGCCGGTGAGTAGCTCGCGAAGTCGACGTGCCAGCCGCCGTCGTCCTGTTGGCGGTCGGCCAGGCGGCGCAGGTCCACGTCGATCACCTTCTGCGAGAACAGCTTCCGTGCCGGGCGGTCCGGGGTGGGGGCGAAGTCGAGCGGGCGCATCCACTCGTCGTCGGCGCCGCCGGTGACGGGTACCAGGCCGTCGTCCGGGATGAAGGTGCCCAGGTGGTCGAGCAGCTCGGCCGCCGCGGGGTGGGTGTCGTGGGCCGCGTCGAGGAACCGGATCGCGAAGCACAGCTCGATCGCGGGCGGCGCGGTGGTGGCGGCCGCGATCGCGTCCAGGCAGTACCGGGTGGCCGTCGCCAGCCACGGATGCGCCGCGACGGCCGGGTCGTGCGCGGCGACCCGCAGCGCGGTGCCCGCGACGAACGCCGTGCTCTGCAACGTGGACACCGACGGGTCGGCCTCCGCCCAGAACGGCGCGCAGCCGGCGGGGTCGGCGACCGGAAGCGCGAACGGGAGCCCGCCGTCCGGCAGCGTGACCGTCGCCAACCAGTCGCACAGCTCGGCGGCGTGCGGTGTCGTGGCGGGGGCGACGTCCTCGAAGACCTCGAACGCGTGCAGCGCCCCGCCCGGCTGGCTCTCCGGCGCACGCAGGTCGGGCTCGAGTCCCCAGCCGTAGCCGCCGTCCGGGTTGCGGTAGCCGTCGACCGCGGCCAGCGCGGCGCTCGGGTCGGCCTCGCCCAGCTGCAGAGCGAGCAGCCGCCGGTCGAGGAGGCGGCCATGGGTCGCCAGGAAGGATGTCGCCGCGGCGATGTCTACAGTCACGCCACCATCCTGGCGAAGCCGCGCGCGCCGGTCTTGAACGAATCGGACACCGCGGGTCACACGCCGAGCACGCGGGCCAGGAGGGTTCGGCGGCTGCGCGCGGAGGTCTTGGCGAAGATCGACTTGAGATGGTCCTGGACGGTGTGCTCGGACAGGAACATCCGGGCGGCGACCGCGCGGGTGTCGGACCCGCGCACCAGGTGGCCGAGCAGCTCCGTCTCCCGGGCGCTGAGCCCGAACGCCCTGGTGAACAGCGACACTCGCGCGGCAGGCGACGTCTCCTCGATGGTGACCGCGATGTCCGTGCCGAGGCGGGCGGTGCGCAGGGTCACCCACAGCCCGTCGGACAGGTGCACGCGCGCGACCGGCGGGTGCTGGTCGACGCCCGCCTCGACCGCCACCAGCTGCGCGGCGACGTTGTAGGCGCCGGCCGGGACCGGCGCGCAGCCGACGGTGGTCTCGGGATCGGTGAGCAGCCAGGCGTAGGCGTCGAAGCCGATCGCCCGGCGGAGCTCGTCGAGCACCGAGAGGCGCAGCGCCCGCGCGTCCGTGGCCGCCGCGCACCTCCGCACGACGCGCTCCCACGCCACCGCTGGACCGATCACCTGCCGAGCGTAGACCCCAGAAACCTGGGATGTTGCCGGCCGGCGGCCGGCTCGTACGTTCGTCCAATGCCGACACTGCACATCGAACACGCCATCGTGAGCTACGACGCCTGGAAGGCGGCGTTCGGCCGCTTCGCCGAGGTCCGGGCCCGGTCCGGGGTGCGGCACCAGCGCGTCCAACGCCCCGTAGACGACCCCGACTACGTGGTGATCGACCTCGACTTCGACACCGTCACGGAGGCAACCCGCTTCCTCGACTTCCTCCGCGAGAAGGTATGGCCCTCCACCGAGAACGCCCCGGCCCTGGTCGGATCCGTGCACACGAGAATCCTCGAACCCGCCGACCAGGAACCGGCGTAACGCCGGGACCGCTGCCGGCGAGCAAGGGACCAGGATGCCCTGCGCGCGAGGCGAGAAGAGCGAGCCGAGAGATGACCTTCTGGTCCGTGTTCGGTCCGGTTGGTACGGCGGTCGTCACGCCCGTCCTCGCCGCCGTGTTCACCTTCGTCGCCGCGCCCACCACCCCAGCCGGTCACCCAACTCGGTGACCGCAGCCATCCCCGACACCCGCGTCGAGGTCGGATCCGGCGCGCCGACCCGCACCTGCCGACGTTCCCGGATCCCACCGCATACTCAGCCCACCTGATAGGTGTCCTCTCCCACGAGATGAAAAGTGGCGTCGCAACCAACATCATCCCAGGCCAGAGCGGCACCCATCACCATCTACAGCCCCGTGTCACCGCACTAAAGGCGGATTCGGGTCAGACGTGCACGCGGTCCCGCGAACGCAGCGTGAGACCGCTGAGGTCCAGCGCGTCGACCTCAAGGCTCGATCCCGGCACCGCCTTGACCAGCTCCACCCACCGGTCAGCGCCTGCCACAGTCGCGAATTCGACTGTCGCCAATTCCCCTGTTCACGCGGGTGCGTGGCCTCAGCTCACGGGAGCACGGTGCGCGGGTCTCGTCACCGCCGGCCGCTCCGAGACGTTCGCCGCCTGTATGGCCCACTCACAGATCGCGGTCAGCGGTTCCCGCAGGGTCTGGCCGAGCTCAGTGAGGGCGTACTCGACGTGCTTGGGCGCGGTGTGCTTGAGAACCCTTCGTCGCACCAGGCCGTCCGTCTCCATGCCGCGCAGTGTTTCGGTGAGCACCTTCTGCGTGATGCCGGGGAGCCGGCGGCGCAGCTCGGCATGCCGTTGCGGTCCGGCCAGCAGTGCGTAGATCAGCAGCACCCCCCATTTCGTGGCCAGGCGTTCCAGCGCTTGCCGGGTGGCGCAGTCCTGCGCGATGACGTCAGGAATGACGAATGCCACCGGACCTCCTGGGGTCGATCAGCGTGGTGAAAGGGAACCTCAAAGTGCCTTCTCGTGAACCGCCGACGCTGCACATAGTGTCCACGCCATGACCGAGTTTACGGTGCACACCTACACCGCGGCCGAAAAAGGCATCTGCGTCAACAGCTACCTACTGGAGACCGCGGACGGCGTGCTGCTGGTGGACGCCAACCTGCTGGTCGCAGATGCCCGGGCGCTGGCGGCCAGGATCGCGGCGCTGGGCAAGCCGGTGTTGGCCGCCTTCGTAACGCATCCGCATCCCGACCACTTCAACGGCCTGCCCTATGTCGTCGGCGAGGACGTGCCGGTGCACGCCACCACCGCGGTCGCGAAGACGATCGAGGAGACCGCGGCCGCCAAACGGGAACAGTGGCAGCCGACCTACGGCGAGCAGTGGCCGGACCGGTTCCGGGTACCCGACCAGACGTTGGCCGGTGGCGGCACCGTCGAGGTGGCCGGACTACGGGTGCACATCCATGACCTCGGCCCCGCGGAGAGCGACGCCGACTCCTACCTGCTGGTGGAGGCCGGCGCCCAGCGCGCCGCGTTCATCGGCGACCTCGCCTTCAACGGGTTGCACTCCTACACCGCGGACGGACATTCTGCGGCGTGGCTGGCTGTCCTGGAGCGGGTGACCGGTGAGTTGTCCGGACTGCCGCTGTATCCGGGCCACGGCAGGGCTTCGGATGGGACCGCCATGCTGACCCGCCAGCGGCAATACCTGCTGATGTACCGGGAGGCGGTACGGCGGCTGTCCGCGGAGGCGCCGAGCCTCACTCCTGACCAGAAGGCGGAGCTGACCGAGATCATGAGCGGTTACCTGCCGGGTGCCGCGCTCGGCTGGCTCGTCGGCCTCGGCGCGGACGCGGTCGCCGCGGAGCTGGCGGCAGCCGGATCGTGACCATTTCCAAGGAGGAGTATGGGGTGACAACTGTCCACACCGAACGGATCACTTTGGACAGCGAAGGTATTGAGTTGGTCGGCCAGCTTCGTGTGCCACCAGGAGAGCGGGCGTTGGCCGCGGTCGCGCTTACCGGCCCGTTCACCGGCGTGAAAGAGCAGGTGGTCGGCAGCTACGCCCGCCGCATTGCCGAGGCTGGGCTGGTCACCCTCGCCTTCGACCACCGGGGATTCGGCGAGAGCGGCGGTCGCCGTCAGCACGAGGACACCCAGGGAAAGCTTGCCGACCTGCGGGCGGCGGTGGGCGTGCTGGCCGGGCGGCCGGAGGTCGATCACGAACGGATCGGGCTGGTCGGCGTGTGCCTGGGCGGCGGCTACGCCGTGCGCGCCGCGGCAACGGATGCCAGAGTGCGGGCGGTGGCCGGGATCGCGGGCGCGTACAACAGCCCCACGCGGTTCGTCGCGGACATGGGCATCGGCGGCTACCGCGCCGCGCTCGCCGGCCTTATGGATCGCGGCGACGAGTACCTACCCGCGGTTGCGGCAGACGGCGGTGAGGCGGCGATGACCGGCGAGGAGCCCTACGCCTACTACGGCACCGACCGGTCGGCGTCGCCGTACTGGCGCAACGAGGTCACCAGGGGGTCGCTGCACTCGCTGCTGACCTTCGACGCGCTCGGTGCGGCCGACCTGCTCGGCTCGACGCCGTTGCTCGTCGTGCACGGAAAGGCCGATGCCTACTGCTCGCCGGAACTCGCGCGCGAGCTGCACGAGCGCACACCAGGAGTGAAGGAGATCCGCTGGCTGGACACGACCGTCCACATCGACCTCTACGACCAGGAACCCTACGTCACCGAGGCCGTGCAGGTCACCGCGGACTTCCTGCGAAAGCATCTTGGCACCTGATGTCGTCGACTTCGCGACGCCTGTGACTGATACACAGTGGACAGACGTGGAAGCTGGTTTGGCTCGGGTGAGTGAGCGGGTGCTGGAGCGGATACCAGTAGCGCGGCGGACGCGGTTGTGTCGGTCGGCGACGATCGATCTCGATGCCACCGATGTCGAGGTGTACGGCCGCAAGAAACGTGGGGTGGACTACAACGCCCATCCGCCGCGGCGACACGGCGACGAGGCAGGCTGTGGCCAAGACCGTCAGCGCAGGCAGTTGACGGCCGCTTCCACGAACCGCTGACGAAGCCGCCCGAAACGATCACCAGCCGCGCTCGCGCCACTCCGGGAGTTTCGGGCGTTCCGCGCCCAGGGCGGAGCCATAACCGTGGCCTGGGTAGAACCAGAACCGCGGATTGCCGGTGAACACGGAAAAGGGACCGTAGCGCGATGAGCTACGTGGGGCTACCATCGGGACGTGAAGGTCATCAGCCAACGTGAGTTTCGGAACAACTCCGCCGCGGTCATGGATTCGGTGGAGGCGGGCGAGACTTATCACGTCACCCGCAACGGTGTCGCGGTCGCCGAGCTGCGTCCGTTGTCTCGTCGCCGGCGACTGAGCGCCGAAGAACTGGTGGAGCGGCATCGAAAGCTTCCCCGGGTCGACTACGCGCGTATGCGGCAGGAG
This sequence comes from Actinophytocola sp., assembly GCF_009379765.1. Lineage (GTDB taxonomy): Bacteria > Actinomycetota > Actinomycetes > Mycobacteriales > Pseudonocardiaceae > Actinophytocola. Next base: position 9,544 of record NZ_WHTD01000202.1, read on the forward strand.
GCCGAGGACCTGCTCGGTGAGGATCGCGTCGGTGACGATGACCCGTGGGAGCGTGTCGGTGGCTGACCGGCCGGAGTCAGGCGTCCTGGACACCTGCGCGTACATCGATCTTGGTCAACTCAACCCGGAGTCCTTGCCGGCGGTTCCGGAGATCACGGCGATCACCGTGGCCGAACTGCATCAGGGTGTGGCGATGGCCAGGAGCGCGATCGTGAGGGCGGCGCGGACCGAGGTGCTCGGCGCCGCCATCGTCGACTTCGACCCATTGCCCTTCGATGGTGACGCGGCCAGCCGGTACGGCAGTCTCGTCGCCCTGACGATCGCCGCGAAGCGAGACCCGAAGCCACGCAGGATGGACCTGATGATCGCGGCCATCGCGTCATCGCGGGATCTCCCGCTCTACACCCGAAACATCGACGACTTCGCGGGACTCGACGACCTGGTGACAGTGGTGTCCGTGTGAACCACCAGCCCCGACCCCGCTCAGCAGCCCGGCGCGTTGGCAGCGAACCACAATCGATCACCGGTGTTGATCAGATCCGCTTCCAGAAGGTCACGGCGTCTCGCGGCGGCTGTCCGGAGCATGCTGGGTCACCAACCGCGCTGCCTCCACTCGGCGAGCTTCGGGCGCTCTTCGCCGAGCGTGGAGTCGTCCCCATGACCCGGGTAGAACCACGTGTCGTCGGGCAGCTTGTCGAAGACGCGCGACTCCAGGTCGTTCATCAGGCTGGTGAAGTCCTCCGGACGTGTTGTCCGCCCAGGACCGCCGGGGAACAGGGAGTCGCCCGTGAACAGGTGGCCGTGGCCCGCCGGGTCGCGGTACAGCAGGGCCACCGAGCCCGGGGTGTGGCCGCGCAGGTGGATCACCTCGAGGACGCAGTCGCCGACCTCGATGGTGTCGCCGTGGTCGACGAAGCGGTCGGGCGGCACGGGGAGTGGGCCGGCGTCGAGCGAGTGGGCGATCGTGTTCGCGCCGTAGGCGCCGGCGACGGCGCCGAGGGCGCCCCAGTGGTCCTGGTGCTGGTGCGTGGTCACGATGGTGCGCAGGGTCGGGCGGTTGTCGTCGTGGCCGATGAGGTCCGACAGGCGCTCCGGGTCGTTCGCCGCGTCGATCAGCAGCGCCTCCTGGGTCGACCGGCACACCAACAGGTAGGCGTTGTTGTCCATCGGGCCGACGGAGATCTTGGTGATCGTCAGCGCGTCCGACGTGCGTCGCGCGGCTGGGCCGCCGGGCTCGACGTGACCGCTGTAGTCCTCGACAACATCCACGGCGCGACCCTAGCGCGCCGAACCGGCCGGCTGACAGCATGGCCGGCATGATCACGGGCTGGCGCTGGTTCAACGAACCCACCACGTGGACCGCCGAGGGCGACACGGTGACGATCACCACCGACCCGGACACCGACTTCTGGCGCACCACCCACTACGGCTTCGTCCGCGACACCGGCCACATCCTCGGCACGGAGCTCGACGGTGACTGGACCCTCACCGCCACCTTCCGGGGCGACTACCGCGACCAGTACGACCAGGCGGGCATCGCGATCCGCGCGGACGAGCGGAACTGGATCAAGAGCGGCATCGAGCTCGTCGACGGCCACCAGCAGATCTCCGCCGTCGTGACGAGGGAGTTCTCCGACTGGTCGGTGGCCCCGGTACCGAACCCGCGCAGTGTGACGATCAAGGCCGAGCGCACGGGCGACACCGTCACCATCGCCTACGGCCTCGACGGCGCGGAACCGACGACCCTGCTCCGGCTCGCCTACCTGCCTCCGGGCACACCGGTGACCGCCGGCGTCGTGGCGGCGTCCCCGACCGGAAAGGGCTTCACCACAACGTTCACCGACGTGAACCTAACCCCAGGCGGGTAGCGCCGGCACGTCCCCGTCGAGATCGGCACCATCCCCGCGGCCGGTGAGCCACGCGATCACCGGCGCGGCGGAACCCGACACCTGACGCACGTCCCCGTCGGACCCGCCGACGAGGTCCCACGCCCGCTGCGACCCGTCCGGCATCGCCACCGTCAGGTGCACCGACGGCCCGTCCGGCCGCCCGTCGAGCCGCGACACGGCGTACCCCAGCAGACCTTCGAACTGCGCGTCCGGAATGTCGTCGAACCCGACCGAGACGTCGAGATCGATCATGTGCACCCACAGCTCGAACAGCCGCATCGTCGGGATGTCGGCTGCGGGGAACACCATCGACGCCCGCCCGGCGACCGTGGCCAGCCACTGCGAGTCCGACAGCCGGTCGCTCGCCACCGCGAACCGGTCGCTGGCGGCGCGCAGGTCCTCGTGCACGACCTGGGCCAACCGGACGGCGCCCTCCTCGATGTCCGCGTCGCGGTCGGCGGTGCTGGGGTACATCGCATGCTCGACGCCGGTCCGCGCCCAGGTGAGCAGGTTCACGAACCCGTCGGCGTTGCGGGCGAGATGCGTGATCACGTGCGCGCGCGACCACCCGGGCAGCCGGCTCGGCTCGTGCATCCGTCCGTCGTCCAGCTCCCCGACGGCTTCGTACAGCGTCTCGGTGACCGCACGGACGTCGGCGAGGCACCGCATGGCCTCGGCCACCGCCGACCGTTCGTTCGCTCGACGCTGTTCGGGTACGCCGTCGGGCCGCACGGACGATTCTGATGAGATGCTGGAGCCAGTCATACCGCCATCCCCGCGAGTCGGTAGTTCAGAATGGGCTTTGCACCAGACCTGGTCACACCAGCCTAGGTGAGCATCGCCCACCTGGGGTAGCCGCCCACCTCGGACGTGCGCCGCAGAAATTGTCGGTGCCCCGTCCTAGCATGGGCTCGGCCGTGTGGACCTGGTCGGTGGACGCCGTCTGACCTGCACGTGGCCGGTCCAGGAGCAACTTCGAAGGGACTTCAGTGGCTGACCGCCTCGTTGTTCGCGGTGCCAGGGAGCACAACCTGCGCGGCGTGGATCTCGACCTGCCCCGCAACAGCATGATCGTGTTCACCGGGCTCTCGGGATCCGGCAAGTCGAGCCTTGCCTTCGACACGATCTTCGCCGAGGGCCAACGCAGGTACGTCGAGTCGCTGTCGGCCTACGCCAGGCAGTTCCTCGGCCAGATGGACAAGCCCGACGTCGACTTTATCGAGGGCCTCTCGCCCGCGGTGTCCATCGACCAGAAGTCGACCAGCCGCAACCCGCGGTCCACCGTCGGCACCATCACCGAGGTCTACGACTACCTCCGCCTCCTGTTCGCCCGCGCCGGCAAGCCGCACTGCCCGCAATGCGGCGAGCCCATCAGCAAGCAGACCCCGCAGCAGATCGTCGACCAGGTCATGGCGATGGAGGACGGCCTCCGCTTCCAGGTGCTCGCGCCGGTCATCCGCGGTCGCAAGGGCGAGTACATCGACCTGTTCTCCTCGCTGCAGTCGCAGGGCTACTCGCGCGCGAGGATCGACGGGGCGGTCTACCCGCTCACCGAGCCGCCCAAGCTCAAGAAGCAGGAGAAGCACGACATCGCCGTCGTCATCGACCGGCTGTCGGTCAAGGCGTCGTCCAAGCGCCGGCTCACCGACTCGGTCGAGACGGCGCTGCGCCTGGCCGACGGCCTGGTCGAGCTGGAGTTCGTCGACCTCCCCGACAACGACCCGGCGCGCATTCGCGGCTTCTCCGAGAACCTGGCCTGCCCCAACGGCCACCCGCTCGCCATCGAGGACCTCGAGCCGCGGTCGTTCTCGTTCAACTCCCCGTACGGCGCCTGCCAGGTGTGCACCGGCATCGGCACCCGCAAGGAGGTCGACCCGGAGCTGATCGTCCCCGACGACGAGCTGAGCCTCGGGGACGGCGCGATCGCGCCGTGGGCGGGCGGGCAGACCGCCGAGTACTTCATTCGGCTGCTGTCCTCGCTCGCGGAGTCGATCGGGTTCCGGATGGACACGCCGTGGCGCAAGCTGCCGGCCAAGGCGCAGAAGGCCGTGCTGCACGGCACATCGGACCAGGTGCACGTCCGCTACCGCAACCGCTACGGCCGCGAGCGTTCCTACTACGCCAACTACGAGGGCGTCATCCCGTTCCTCGAGCGGCGCCAGGAGCAGACCGAGTCCGAGTTCATGCGGGAGAAGTACGAGGGCTACATGCGGGAGGTGCCCTGCCCTGCGTGTCAGGGCACCCGGCTCAAGCCCGAGATCCTCGCGGTCACCCTCGAGCACAAGAAGCACGGCGCGCGGTCGATCGCCGAGGTGTCGGCGCTGTCGATCGCGGAGTGCGCGGAGTTCCTCAACGGCATGACGCTCGGTCGCCGCGAGACGATCATCGCCGGCGCGGTGCTCAAGGAGATCCAGGCCAGGCTGAGGTTCCTGCTCGACGTCGGGCTGGACTACCTGTCGCTGGACCGGGCGTCGGGCACGCTGTCCGGCGGCGAGGCGCAGCGGATCCGGTTGGCGACCCAGATCGGGTCCGGGCTGGTCGGCGTGCTCTACGTGTTGGACGAGCCGTCGATCGGGCTGCACCAGCGGGACAACCACCGGCTGATGGCGACACTGTCCAGGCTGCGCGACCTCGGCAACACGCTGATCGTGGTGGAGCACGACGAGGACACCATCCGCGCGTCGGACTGGGTCGTCGACATCGGTCCCGGCGCGGGGGAGCACGGCGGCCACATCGTCCACAGTGGATCATTCGCGACGCTGTTGAAGAACAAGGAGTCGCTGACCGGGGCGTACCTGTCGGGCCGGATCGAGATCCCGGTCCCGGCGATTCGCCGGCCGGCCGGCCGCAAACGCCAGCTGACCGTGGTCGGCGCGCGGGAGCA
>NZ_WHTD01000263.1 GCF_009379765.1 Actinophytocola sp.
ACCGGAGCTCACCGTTCTCCGCAACAAGATCCTCATAGGACGGACGCCGACCGGTGAACACCACACCATGATCCACACACCAGCACCCAAGATCAAGTCACCACGCCGCGCAGGTCAGGACCTACCCGTGAATGGACACTCTCCGAGCGCTGCTCGGGAAAGATCGTCTCCTCGGTTGAATGGGTGCGAACCTTCAACATGCCTGGCTTACCGTTCTTTTCAAAACGCCGCTGAGCCAAATATCGATAAACGAAGAAGATAACCAATCCCACGAGCGCCACCCATGGAGTTTGCATCATGGATCAGCGCCTTCCTTCCTTTCCAAATTGGCCGCCAGATCCTGAGAAAGTTGTGGAGGCATGCTTGGTCTAGCGTTTTTTGGGAAGAGTGAGCGCCCACCTTATTGATTACCCTGAGAAAAACTATCGCATGCGTTGAGAATTACGTGATAACCGACAGCTAACGACCAGCTAACGACATGAGCATGTGTGACAGATGATGCGGAGTCCAACCAAACGGACAGGCCCGGATGACCCATGACTGATGTCCGCCCTGGCCCGACCTGCTGGCGTGTCAGCGACGACCAGAACCGCCCGGTCCTCAACGACGACGACCGGTGAGCTCCAGGGGGTCGCCGACCCGGACCACTCCGGGTCGGGTGACCGTGGCGAGCGCGTCGAGCTTGGTGTCGTGGTGCCGGGCGACGGCCCGGAGCACGGCGGGGGAGTGCGGCAGGTCGGCCTGGGCCTCGTTGGTCATGACGCACCGCTCGCTGGAGCGGACGAACGTGACGTGCAGGTCGGGTCCGATCCGGGCGTCGTGGCCGAGCCAGTCGTCCTCGGCGAACGGCGGGGTGCCCGGCGGCGTGCGGATCACGAGGTTGGGCCGGAACCGCCGCTCGTCGACGGCGATCCCGGGGGTGGCGGTGCGGAACCAGTTGAGGGTGGCGGTGGTCAGCACGCTGAGCGGGAGCTGGTCGAAGTGCGAGACCGCGCCCTCGATCGCCACGGCGACGTCGTCCCGGCCGAGGTACTCGCGCAGGTAGGCGTCGGGGTCCGGGACCGGCCGGCCGGCCGGGTCGAGCAGCTCCGGGGTCTCGCCGGTGTGGCGGCTGCGCAGGTGGAGGAGGCCTGCCATCCTGCGGAACCGGCGGGTGTTCTTGCCGGAGCCGAACTTGCCGTCGCCGTCGCGTACCGCGAAGAGCCGGTCCCCGACGAGCCCGCGCTCGTCGACCTCGACCCGCCGCAGCGGCTCGCCCCCGGTCGACTTGATCGGGTACCGCCAGATCCGCTCGACCACCCCGGACACCCCCACCGGTCGACCCTATCCTCAGACCCAGCCGCGCCGGGCCGCCTCCATGCCGGCCTGGAACCGGGTCTCGGCCCCGACCGACGCCATGATCCGGTGCACGTGCCGGTGCACCGTGCGCACGCTCCACCCGAGGGTCCGCGCGATGGTCTCGTCGGTCACCCCACCGGCCAGCAGCCCCAGCAGCTCGGCGTCGTCGTCGCCCAGCTCGGCCTGCTCCGCCGGGTCCGGCGCCTTGTTGAGCGGTATCGCCCGCTCCCACACGGCGTCGAACAGCTCCGAGAGCGCGTCGAGCAGCGACGACGGGTGCACGAGATACGACGCGTCGGCCCGGTAGTCGGACACGGACACCGGGATCAGCGCGAGCCGGTCGTCGGACAGGGCCATCTTCATCGGCAGCGCCGGAGCCACCCTGGCGCGCTCGCCGTGCCGGATCCCCTTCCAGATCTCGGCCATCCGACCCGGAATAGTGAGCGCCGCCTGGTCGTAGAGGGTGCGGTAGCGGACCTTGCCCTCGCTGAGGTGCAGGTACTCGTCCTGGTTGCCCTCCGGCTGGTCCTCGGTGTAGGGCGGCTTGTCGAAGACGCGCACCTCGCGCTCTGCGCTGCGCAGCAACCGGAAGAAGGCGTTGCGCACGTTGGCCGCGCCCTCGATGACCTCGATCAGCTCGGCCGGGTGGCCGGACTCGCCATGGCCGCGGTGGGCGTCCGCGAGCTCCTGCGCGTGACTGCGTAGCCGCCGGACGTCCCGCTCCCATGCGGCGATCAGGGTCGCGGCCGCCAGGTCGGGCGTCACGGCCGCGAAACGCGCCGGCCGCCCGGGTAGCCGGGTGACCAGACCCCGGTCGACGAGCCGGTCCAGGATGCGGGCGGTTCGGTCCCGGGTCTGGCCTGCGTCCTCCGCGAGCTCGGCGATCGTGGCCTGCCTGCGCGGCACCAACACCTCGTAGAGCTGCTCCTCCGGGCCGGGCACTCCCACGGCTTCCCACATTCGGCGGCCATCCTCGTTCGTCCGTCATGTTCCTGACACCTGTCCGGAACTCGCATTCCGGTCTTCTTGTCCGGGCTGGCAGGAGTATGTCAGCGTCTCCGTGTCGGGGAGTGTGTCAGGTCAATGACATCTGCTGGAGGACTCCATGGCACGTGCCGGGCGCAAGAGTTGGATCGGCCGGATCGGCGCGTTACCCGCCGCGGTCGTCGTCGCCGCGTCCCTGCTGGTGATCGCGCCGACAATCGTGCCGGCAGAGGCCGCGGCCGCACCGGCGCGCGAGCCGCCGGTCGGGCTGGCGCCGCACAGCGACGCCGACGAGAAACCGGCCCACCCGGTACGACGCTCCTGCGCGGAACCGGCGAAGGAAGGCCACGCCGCGTGCCTCGCGCTCATGCGCACCGACGTGCCGGCCACGACCGGCCTGGCCGCGGCCGACCCGCAGGGGTACGGCCCGGCCGAGCTGCAGGACGCCTACGACCTGCCGTCGGACACCGCGGGGGAGGGCGCGTTGGTGGCGATCGTCGACGCCTTCGACCACCCCCGGGCCGAGGAGGACCTGGCCGTCTACCGCCAGCAGTTCGGCCTCGCGCCGTGCACCTCCGGGAACGGCTGCTTCACCAAGGTCAACCAGCGCGGCCAGCAGGGCGACTACCCGCGCCCCGATGCCGGCTGGGCACAGGAGATCTCGCTCGACCTGGACATGGTGTCGGCGGCGTGCCCACGGTGCCGGCTGCTGCTCGTGGTGGCCGACAGCACCGGCCTCGACGACCTCGGGCAGGCCGTGAACACCGCCGTGCAGCTCGGCGCCAAGTACGTCTCGAACAGCTACGGGAGCTCGCCCGAGTCCGCCGCCCACTCCAGGTACAACGCGTACTACGACCATCCGGGGGTGGTGATCACGGCCAGCTCGGGCGACTACGGGTACGGCGTGTCCTTCCCCGCCGCGTCCCCGCTCGTCACCGCGGTCGGCGGCACCTCGCTCGTGGCCGACCCGAGTGCTCGCGGCTGGGCCGAGACGGTGTGGGCCGGCGCGGGCAGCGGGTGCTCCCGCTTCGAGCCGAAACCGGAGTTCCAGGCCGACGCCGACTGTCCGAACCGGACGGTCGCGGACGTGTCCGCGGTCGCCGACCCGGAGACCGGGGTCGCGATGTACAACACCTACGGCCTCGACGGCTGGGCGGTGTTCGGCGGCACGAGCGCGTCGGCGCCGCTGATCGCGGCCACGTACGCGCTGGCCGGCGAGCCCGCCGCGGACACCCGCCCGAACTCCTACCCGTACGACAAGCCGGGCTCGCTGTTCGACGTGACGGCCGGCAACAACGGTGACTGCGACGGCTCCTACCTGTGCACCGGCACGACCGGCTTCGACGGACCGACCGGACTGGGCACCCCGAACGGGGTGTCGGCCTTCGGCACCGGGCCGCACGGGACGCTCGCCGGCGCCGTGACGGACTTCCGCCGCCAACCCGTCGTCGGCGCGAAGGTCACCGCGGGTGGCAGGTCCGTGATCGCCGGGTCCGACGGCAGGTACACGCTGCGCCTGCTGGCCGGCACCTATGACGTGACGGTGTCCGCGTTCGGGTACCGGGATGCCGCCGAGAACGGCGTCGTGGTCGGCGACGACGCGCACCTGACCGCCGACTTCCGGCTCGCCACCCTGCCGACCGCGACGGTGAGCGGAACCGTGCGCGACGGGTCGGGCCACGGCTGGCCGCTCTATGCCGAGCTGACCATCGACGGCGTGCCGGGTGGGCCGGTCCTCACCGACCCGATGACCGGCCGCTACCGCGTCGAGCTGCCACGGTCGGCGTCGTACACGATGCACGTCAGCTCGACCGAAGCCGGGTACCGGACCAAGGATGTGACCGTGGCCGTCGGCAGGTCCGACGTCACGGCGGACGTCGACGTCCCGGTGGACGCCGAGGAGTGTGCCGCGGCGCCCGGGTACGGCTACGACTACGACGGGGTCGCGACCGACTTCGCCGGCTGGACCGGCACGGCGCCGCAGGACGGCTGGACCGTCACGGACGCCGAGGGCAACGGGCAGACGTGGGCCTTCGACGACCCCGGCGGCCGCGGCAACCTGACCGGTGGCGAGGGCGAGTTCGCCACGCTCGACGCGGATGCCTACGGGCCGGCGCACGGCTACGACACCGCACTCGTCTCGCCGCCGGTCGACCTCAGTGCCCAGGACGACCCGGTCGTCGGCTTCCGCAGTGACTACCGGAGTGCTTCGCGCTCGCGGATCTCGGTCGACCTGAGCACCGACGGCGGCACGACCTGGACGTCGATCTGGAAGAAGAACGTCGGCGACCAGAACGGCATGGTGGCCGTGCCGATCCCGCAGGCGGCCGGCGAGCCCGACGTACGGGTGCGGTTCCACTACGACGGCTTCTGGTCGTGGTGGTGGCAGCTCGACGACGTCTACGTCGGTTCCCGTTCGTGCGAACCGGTTTCCGGTGGCTTGGTCTCCGGGGTCGTGAAGGACCGCAACACCGGGGAAGGGATCAACGGCGTGACCGTGCGCGGCGGCGGTGGCGACGGGTCGGGCGGCTCGGCCGTGTCGGTGGCCACGCCGGAGGACGGGCGGGTGTCCGACGGGTTGTACCGGCTCTTCCTGCCCGGATCGGGCCGGCAGGCGCTGACCGCGACCTACGGCATGTACCAGCCGCGGACCGAACGGCCGTCGGTCGGGCCGGACCGGATCGAGCGGCAGGACTTCTCCCTCGCCGCCGGGCGGCTCGAGGTCAGGCAGGACGACGTCTCGGTCGACCTGCCGCTCGGCGAGGACCGGTCGACTCGGGTCATGTTCACCAACAAGGGTTCCGTGCCGGCGCACGTCGTGCTGGACGAGCAGGACGGCGGCAACGAGCCGGCCGAGGCGGCGGGCAGGAAGGCCGACGCGGAGGTGCCGGTCCGGCGGGTCAAGGGCGACTACAGCCCGGAGCGGCACGTGGCGGCCACCTCCGGGGCGACCAGGGCCCGGCAGGCCGAGCCGGCGTCGACGCCGTACGCCGGGCCGTGGCAGCCGGCGTCGGACTACCCGATCCCGATCACCGACCAGGGCGCGGCCGCGATCGGCGGCAAGATCTACTCGGTCGGCGGTTTCGACGGGACGACCGACGTGCGGTCGGGGTACCGGTACGACCCGGTCGCCCAGACCTGGAGCCCGATCGCCGACATGCCGACCGCTCGCGAGGGCATGCAGGTCGCGGCCATCGCCGGGAAGCTGTATGTCGCGGGTGGCTGGGCGCCGGACGGCACCCTGCCCGCCGGCACGGATGTGTACGACCCGGTGACGGACACCTGGTCGTCGGTGGCCGCCAACCCCGCGCCGCGCGCGTTCGCCGCCACCACGACGCTCGACGGCAAGATGTACGTCGTCGGCGGCTGCCGCGCCCAGGGATGTACCCCCGAGGTGACGGTGTACGACCCCGGCGAGGACAGCTGGACCCGGGTGGCCAACTACCCGTTCCCGGTGTCCTTCGCGGCGTGCGGTGGCATCGACGGCAGGCTCTACTGCGCGGGCGGGCTGGTGCCCGATGTCGGTCACGGCTTCGACCGGCCGACCGCCAGCGGGTCCTCCTACGACCCGGCTTCGGACACGTGGACGGCGATTCCCGATATGCCGCACGACTTCTGGGGCAGCAGCTACGGTGCCGCCAACGGTGAGCTGCTCGTCTCCGGCGGCATCATCCTGACGAGTACCACGCTGACGAACGAGGGCGTCGCCTACGACCCGGCTGCCGGGGCGTGGCACGCGTTGCCCAACTCGATGCACGCGCTGTACCGCGGCGCGGCGACGTGCGGGTTCTACAAGATCGGCGGGGGCACCAGCGACGACGACCCGGCATGGGTCGAGTCCGAGGTGCTGCCGGGCTACGACCGGTGCGGGACGACCGACGTCCCGTGGCTGTCGACGGACCGGACCGAGCTCGACGTGCCGGCGCATCGCAGCGTGTCGGTGCGGGTCACCCTGGACTCGGCCGCGGCCACCGGTTTCGGCGACTACCGGGCATGGCTGGCCGTGTCGACGAACACCCCGTACGTCATGGCACCGATCGAGGTGACGATGCGCGTCGAGCGTCCCAGGACATGGGGTGAGATCACCGGCACGGTGACCGGCCGGGAATGCTCCGGCGACACTTCGGCGCTGGCCGGCGCACCGGTCTGGGTCGACGGCCGGGACGTGAGCTACCCGCTGACGACCGATGCGCAAGGGCACTACTCACTGTGGCTCGACCAGCGGCACAACCCGCTGTCGGTCATCGCGACCAAGGACGGGTACCGGCCGAAGTCGGCGACCGCCCACGTACGGCCGGGCAGATCGACGACGCAGGACTTCGCGTTGCAGACCGCGAAGACGTGCGGCTGACCAGTTGTAATCCGCGTCCGCGTGGCCGTGCCTCGGGCATGGCCACGCGGACGCGTCGTGGCGGGCTGGATGCGGTGCTGCGGGCATTTCTACCGGTCAGCGCTGTATCCACGCCTAGATGGTTGATTCCGTGAAGTTGGTGTTCAGTGATCGAACGCGATCAATGACCGTTTGCTGGTCACGTCGTTGGTCCAGTTGTGCCAGATGCCTGTGGCAAGGGCAAGCAGACGCCGCGTGACTCGGGTGAACACTCCTGCTGGGGTGCGTGCCCCGTGGTGTTCGAGGTCGAGTTGGCCCTTGAGGGTCTGGTTGACCGACTCGATCCACTGGCGCACGCCACCGAGGTTGCCGTGGGTGTAGGTCTCGTTCTTGCGGTCCGGGCGCAGCAATTCCACCCCCCATCGCAGCGGTGATGGTCTTGAAGTCCACAGGTCGTCGAACCACGACGGGCAGCACGCGGCCAGGGTGATGATCGCCTTGCACAGCAACGGTTCAGCCGCCTTCAACCGCTTGTGATAGCCCGACTGGGTCGGCATGTCCGGGAACATGACCCGCCACTCACGATCGGCACGGATATGGCGGATCCAGCGCCGCTCGCTGGGGAAGCGCTGCAGTACCTGGGCTACCGCGAGGGTGATCAACTCACTGTCGGTCAACCGGCTGATGGTGGTGGCGGGAGGAGAACGGCTGATGTTGATCGACAGCGAGGACGCCGAGGGGATCATCGAACGCGTCGCCGCGCTCGACATCGGCACGGCCGAGTTGGTGGCGTGTATCCGGGTGCCCAACCCGGACAAGCCCGGGCGCCGGGCGCAGGAGATCAC
>NZ_WHTD01000060.1 GCF_009379765.1 Actinophytocola sp.
AGCCGGACTCCTCCGACTGAACGGCTTCACGAAAATCAAAGAGACCACCGAATGGATAGGTCGCGACCGCAAACGCGCACTCCCGCTACTAGCTACCCACAGTGACAAGCGCTACCTAAAGTGATCATGACTTTGCCCTGGGTGGGAACGCCCGGCATCTCCGGAGCGATTCACCCTACTCGTCGTACCGGGCGTGGGCAGCGGAGTCGACGCCCGTTCGGGACTCTTGACACCGCGACCGCAGCTTCTATTATGAGAGTTCAATCCTATCAAGAGAGTTCCGATGCAGAACGCTGAGATCTTCCGTACGTACCTGGCGAGATTCACCTCCGGCGACCGCGAGGGCGCCGCGGAGCTGCTGACGGAGGACTTCCGATTCCACGGCCCGATGCTGCAGTCGGAAGGCAAGGCGGCGTTCCTGGAGGGCTCCGCAGGCCTGTGTCCGATCATGCGTGGTGCCGACGTGCACCGGCAGTGGGAGGCGGGCGATGAGGTCTGCTCTATCTACGACTTCAAGATCGAGACCTCGGCGGGCGTGTCGTCGATCGCGATGGCGGAGTGGACCACGTTCCGGGACGGCAAGCTCGCCGCCGCGCGCCTGATCTTCGACACCGCGGCGATGAGCGCGCTGCAGCCGTCGACCTGACATGCCTCGAACGGCGTGGACGGGCTACGGGCGGTTCTGTCCGCTGGCGCGAGCCCTGGACGTAGTCGGCGAACGGTGGACCCTGGTGATCGTCCAGGAACTCCTCAAACGGTCTTCACGCTACAACGAATTGCTTGCCAGGCTCCCCGGCATCGGTACCAGCGCGCTCGCCGACCGCTTGCGCACCCTCGAACGCGCCGGGATCGTGACCCGTCAACCCGGCCCGGTCGGCGGCGGCGTGGTCTACGCATTGACCGACCGCGGCCGGGCACTGGACGGCGCGCTGCGCGAACTGCGGCGTTGGGGTGTCTGGTTCCTCGCCGATCCAACCGCCGACGGCTCACCAGATCAGCGCTTCGACATCACCTATGTGCGCGGCATCCACGACCTGGCCGACGGCGAGTTCGAACTCCAGGTCGACGGCGAGCCGACCACCTTCCGCTTCACCGACGGCCGACTGCACCAGCACCCCGGCCCTGCCGACGAGCCCGAACTCGTCGTCCGCGCCAGCTCGGCGTTCCTCGACCACTGGGCGGCCGGCGAGGTCGGCTGGGACGAGGGCCGCGCCAATGGTGAGGTCGTCGTCGAGGGACCGGAGCCGGCGTGGCCGCGCTGGCTCGCCGCCACCGGCTATCTGCTGAGTGTCGATCAGGACGCGGGGTAGGAGGTTTGCATGTCCGGCTCACCGACCGCGTTCTTCCACGAAATGAGCGCCGGCGCACTCGCCCGGCCGGATGTCGCGACCGGCACCATGATGGGCTTCCCATGCTTGCGGGTGTCTGGCTCGTTCTTCGCCTCCTCTGATCACCGCACCGGCGACCTGATCGTCAAGCTCTCCCGTGGCCGGGTGGAGCAGCTGATCGCCGACGGCGTCGGCAAGCCGTTCGCCCCGGCCGGACGGGTGTTCCGCGAATGGGTCCTGATCGCCGACCGGGACGAGCACCTCTGGACCATGCTCATCGCGCGCACCACCTGGTCACATACCGTGGACTGTCGACCGCGACGGAATCACCGCGTACTGCCCCCAAGACGACATGTTGGTAGCCGCCACGGTCCCGGCTGATCGGCTTGCGTCCCTGACACAGCAACTGCCCCGGAACCAGACCGTGTCCCAAAGTCATAGCCCCTCCCTGAACACCGCGATGTGGACCTCGGCCTCGTAGCGGATGGCGAGCTTGTCCTACCTCGTGGCCACGGCACGAGTGATTTGACCCGTGGATGCCGCGCGCCATGGCAGGACGCTGTTTGTCCGCCACGGGAAGGAATGCTGGTGGCCGGCCAGCTCTGGCGGTTGCACACCTGGTCGGTCTTCTGCGGGATCGTGCACCGAATTCCGCGATCACGCAGATAGGCGCTTCGCCAGTCTCGGAACACCCGACTGGGCTCCCTCAACGCCGCCGGTGTGACTCAGAAGCTTCGGCCACTGCCGATTCCTTTCCGCGGCGGCCGCGGTCTACATGGTGACGACGCGGCCCGCCGAAGAGGCCCGCCGTGATGAGGCGAGCCGAGAAGAGAGCTGATCGCCTTGAGCATTCCCGCCACCATGCGCGCCCTGGAGCAGACCTCGCTGCGAGGTCCGCAGGACATGCGTTTGATCCTCGACGCGCCGGTTCCGACCCCCGGCCGGGGTGAGGTCCTGATCCGGGTCGCCGCCGCCGGTGTCAACTTTGCCGACATCTCGAAGGCCCACGGCACGTTCCTGGACGGACCGCAGCCACCGTATCCGGCGGGTTTCGAGGCAGCCGGCGAGGTCGTGGCGGCGGGCGAGGCAGTGACCGGCCCGCGGCCTGGGGACCGCGTGGCCGGCGTCGGATACGGGGCATTCGCCAAGTACATGGTCCTGCCCGCAGCCGCGGCGACGCCGGTGCCGGCCGGCTGGAGCGCCGAGCAGGCGCTGGGCCTGGTCGTGAACTGGCCTACCGCGCTGGCCGCGCTCAAACCTCTGGGCCGCGTTGCCGCCGGGGAGACCGTGCTGGTCCACGCCGCGGCGGGTGCGACCGGTCAGGCTGCGGTGACGATGGCCAAGCACTACGGCGCGACGGTCATCGCCACCGCCTCGCCGGGCAAGCACGAGACCGTGCTGGCGCTGGGCGCTGACCACGTCCTGGACTCCCGCAGCGAGGATCTCGCCGCCGAGGTGCTGCGGCTGACCGACGGCGCCGGTGCCGATCTGGTGCTGGAGTCGGCGGGTGGCGCCACCTTCGAGGCCA
Organism: Actinophytocola sp.; assembly: GCF_009379765.1. Taxonomy (GTDB): domain Bacteria; phylum Actinomycetota; class Actinomycetes; order Mycobacteriales; family Pseudonocardiaceae; genus Actinophytocola. The sequence goes on from NZ_WHTD01000060.1 coordinate 2,857, forward strand.
GCTTGGCCGCGGCCAAGCGGGTCACCGGCCGAGTCGTCGTCTACGGCGTGGCGGGCGGCGAAGCCTCGATCACCAACTGGGAGCTGGTGTACCGGCACCAGGTCCACGTCATCGGTCTCAACATCGGTGTGCTGATCCAGGCCGCACCCCAGGTCTTTGGCGAGCTGATGGGTGAACTGTCCGCGCTCATCGCCGCCGGCGTCCTTGCTCCCACCCGCCCCACTACCTACGACCTGGCCGACGGCCCGAAGGCTCTCGCGGAACTGGAAGCCAGGGCGACCGTCGGCAAACTGGCCCTGCGGCCTTGAGCACAGCCGTGACAGGAGGTGATACCCGGATGACCGCAACCGTGGACCCGGCCGCCAAGCAGACGGCGCGATTCGTCGTGATCTACGACACTCCATCCGACGTCGACGCGTTCGAACGTCACTACAACGATGTCCACATCCCGTTGGCGAAGCAGTATCCGGGGCTGCGTCGTTACACGTGCAGTCGTGAGCCGGCAGCCGTGATCGGCGAGCCGTGCTACCTGGTCGTGATGCTGGACTGGGACGACATGGCTGCGCTGGAAGCCGCGCTCGGGTCCGAGATAGGGCGGCGCACAGCCGAGGACGCCGCGGCGAACCTGACCCGCTACGCGACCTTCCGCGGCATGATCCTGCAGCTCGACGAGGTCTGATCGCGGGCGCCGCCGCCGCGAGCGGGTGCCCGCTGACCTGCGTTTCGATTCCTTGGCACCGGCTTCCCGGTCGTACTGGGGTGACGGTCCCGGCCAGCGGGACCAGGCCGGACAAGGAGCAGCGCATGACAAGCAGGCAATCCGCCGCGGCGGATCACGAGCGGAGGCGGCGAGACAACCGGCTGCCGAGGGACGGCTGGGCCGTCATCGCGCAGCCGGCCGACCGGCCGCGGCCTAAGCTCGCGGCATGACGGCGCGCGTGCGGGAGGCGGCGGACCAGCACCGGTTCACCGCCGAGACGGAACGGTTCCGCCAGGAGTTGCTGGCGCACTGCTACCGCATGGTCGGCTCGGCGCACGACGCCGAAGATCTGGTACAGGAGACGTATCTGCGAGCGTGGCGGTCCTACGCCGGCTTCCAGGGCCGTGCGTCGATCCGGTCCTGGCTCTACAAGATCGCCACCAACGTCTGCTTGACCGCGTTGGCGCCGCGCCGGATCCGGGTGCTGCCCTCGGGGCTGGCAGGTCCTTACGACGGACCCGATCGCCCGCCGAGCCAGGTCGCGCCGGGCGAGGTCTCGTGGCTGGAACCGTTGCCGGACCGCTGGATCACCCCGGCCACTGACGATCCGGCTGTGGCGGCGGTCGCGCGCGAGTCGCTGCGGCTGGCGCTCATCGCAAGCCTGCAGCACCTGCCCGCCCGCCAGCGCGCGATCCTCATCCTGCGCGAGGTGCTGACGTTCTCCGCGGCCGAAACCGCACAGATCCTCGGCACCACCACAGCCGCGGTGAAGAGCGGTCTGCAGCGCGCCCGCGCACGGCTGGACGAACTCGAACCCAAGCTCGGGGAACTGCTCGAACCGACCGACCAGCGGGCGCGTGCGCTGCTCGACGGCTACATCGCAGCCTTCGAACGCTCCGACGCCAGGCTGCTGGAACACGTGCTGCGCACGGACGCCACACTGGAGGCGACACCGTTCCGCGGGTGGTACGCGGGCCGGGTGAAGTGCCTCCACCTGCTCGACGCGTACGTGCTCGGCGCACCGGGCGACTGGCGGCTGATCGCCACCACGGCCAACGGCCAACCCGCCGCCGCCGTGTACCACCTGAACGCCGACGGCGCGCTCATGGCACACGGCATCGTCGTGCTGGCCCCGACCGCCACCGGCGTCTCCCGCGTGATCGAGTTCCACGATCCAGCACTGGTCGTCCTGTTCGGCTTCCCGCACCTGCTCGCTGACTGATCCCGACCGGGCGGGTATGGCCGTGGCATCGTGATTTGGCCCCGGTTCGGCCATCGCCATCGCGAGCAACTCCGCGTTCAGCGAATGGGCCCGCACCTTCACCGACCCGCGGCTCTGCGCCGCGATTGTCGACCGGCTCACCTTCAACGCGTCCATCATCGAAACTGGCACCGAGTCGTTCCGGCTGCGCAACACCAAACGCCGCCGGTCCCCGCGGGCCAGTTAACACGAGCACCCCGCGACCGAGCGGTATCGCCCATCACGGCACTGCCTGGCACAGTAACCGCATGGGCAGCGAATCCCGGAACATCACCGTGACCCGATTGATCGAGGCACCCGCTTCGCGCGTCTTCGCCTACCTCGCCGACCCAGCCAACCACCAAGCTCTCGACACCAGCGGCATGATCCGCGGCGCTGCATCCCCCGGCCCCATCACCCACGTCGGGCAGGTGTTCGTGATGAACATGAACAACGCGATCAAAGGTGACCACCAGGTCGCCAACCACGTCATCGCCTTCGAACCCAACAACATCATCGGCTGGGCCCCTGCCGAACCCGGCCACCCACCCGCCGGACACACCTACACCTGGCACCTGAAGCCCACAGACGACCACCACACCACAGTCGCCCAAACCCACGACTGGTCAGCGTTCACCCACACCGACATGCTCTCCCACCTGCCTGTCGTGAACCACGAGCAACTCCAGGCATCACTGGACAAACTCGCCGACAACATCCGGGCCAGTTGAAGCCCTGTTAGAACGGTGCGGCCCACCAGCTCACCTTCACCGGGTCCGACGGTGGGATGCCGATCGTCCCCGCGTCGATCTCGACCTTCTCGCCGGCGGCGATCTCCTGTGCGAACACGTCCAACGTGTCCTCGTCCAGTCGGCAGTCCCACACTGCGCAGGCGTCTCCCAGCTCGCGGCGGACCACCGCGACCGGCTGGCCCGCAAAGCCGACGAACAGCTCGCCAGACGTCGACGGCTCGCGGTGAACTTCGGCATGCCGATCATTCCCGGATGAACGGTTTCTCGCATGTCGCGCAGGGGCGCGCAGATGCACCTCCGCACCGGGCGAGATGCAAGCGACGCAGCCGCCCGGAGATCGGCGCAAGCCTGGTCAGCTACGCACCCGGAGGCGCCCACTCCTGCGCTGCCCAGGCAGGATCGAGGGGGGTGTGCGCGATGTGGTTGGTGTAGAAAGGTACGTGGCGATGATCAGCGCGTAGTGGTGGACGTAGTCGGCGCCGGGGAATGCCTTGACGATGAGGTCGCGGCCGTGGATCTCGGCGGTGGGGCGCTCGAAGTTGAACAGCTTGCCGTTCTTCTCGTGCGTGGAGATCACGGCTTCACGGTCGTAGCCGCCGACGACGTGAATGCTGTCCCAGTCGTGGTCCTGGATGAGGTGGTGCACCTTGATCTGCAGGTAGCGCAGAAGCCGGTCCGGGGCCATGGTGTGTCCGTCCACCGCGATGGGGGACATACGCAACACCGAGCCGGGAAGCGCGGCCGGAACCGCGTTGGCGAGGACGCTCATCAGGCGGCCTCCGGGATACCCACGCTGCTGCCGGCCGCCTCGCGGACAACGGCGATGTTCCGGCGAATCAGTTCGAATCGTTCGTCGGGGATACGGCCCAGGTTCTCGATCCGAGGGGTCCGAGGCTTCTCGTAGGGTCCGCCGGGAAGCATCGCGATGCCCATCGCGCCCAGGATGATCGGAGCGGCGCCGTCGACCGAGGCGATCCACTCGTGCTCGCGCTGTTCGACGAGTTCCAGGTGCCCGGTGCGCCCGAGGCCGAGCAGCCGGTAGACGATCCGGTCCTCGATCATGCCGTGGTCTTCCAGATACCGGGTTGCCGTCCAGCGGGTTCGGCACAGCTGGTCTTCTGGCGCGGGACGCCGGGACGCGGGTAGCGCAATCGCTCCGACGTAGTCACTGGAGGCGAAGTAGTCGTAGCAGCGCAGCCACTCTTGATCGTCTGCCGCGTGCAGAGCGACACACAGCCGGAACTCGTCGCTCAGGTCACGGATCTCGCGGGCGGCCTCGTCACTGGCCTTCATGGTGGCGACCCCGTCGCGCATTACGTCCGGGAGGATGATCTCGCGGGCCTTGACCGCGCGGGCAGCCGCGATCAGATCCGCAGCCGGCAGCGCGTGGCCGAGATCGAACACCCCGTTGTCGACGATGATCTCCGCGCCACGTTGGGCCTCGTGGCGGAAGAACCCGCAGCAGGCGGCGTCGGTCAGAACACGCTGGGCAGCAACGTGATGGACGCTGGCAGGTTCCTGGGCAACGAAAGCGTCCAGGTAGTCGGGCGGAGCGATCACGGAGACGTCGATGCTTTTGGCCATCAGACTGCCCTCCACCGGTCGGTGGCGAGGGTGAGGAACTGCTGCGAGAGCACAGGATCGCGCTCGAACCGGCCGCCAGCCTGCTCGGTAGTGGCTCGGGCTGCCTCCATTCGCACACCCCGCGCGCTCATGCAAAGGTGCGTGCCGCGGACCGCGACGGCCACGTCGTTGCTGCCGATCACCGCGGCGATCTCGTCGGCGATCTGCCGGGTGAAGCGTTCCTGCACCTGAAGGCGGCCCGCATGCCGCTGCGCGATCCGGCCGAACTTCGACAGGCCCACCACCTCGCCGTCCGGCACGTAGCCGGCGGCGACGTCGAGGTTCATGGGCAGCAGGTGGTGCTCGCACAACGACCAGACGCTCATGCCGCCGATCACGACCAACTGGCCGCTGAGACTGCTCTCGGTGAAGCACGTCGGCGCGGCCGACGAATCAGGGGAGAGAAAATCGCTCCACCACGCGGCTACCCGGTTCGGCGTGTCCACCAACCCGTCCCGTGCAGGGTCTTCACCGAGTGCAGCCAGAAGTTGGCTGACGAGATCGGCGACGCGCTCGGTGTCGACCGGCCCCGGCGCGGTGGGACGGAGTTGTGGTGACAAGGCCAGGCTCCCGCCGGGCGCAGGGCTGCAGACGGTGTTGGTCATATACGTTGCCTCGCTTCCAGGGCAGCAGAAACTGCGGTCGAGCGCGCTGATGGTCGGGATGTACACACGCTGGTGGCGGTGCGCCACAACAGCGTCCGCGACCATCTAGGCTGTCCTCATCGGACATTCGGCCGTTGTTCTCCTAAGAAAATGTCACGGAAGTAGTTGGTGCGTTACGAAAGTCAGCCACCACATTCGATGCCGGTCGTTTGTGTCACCGAGCTCCGGTCAGGATGTGCAGGCGGGTGGAGACGTTCCAGCCCCTTTTGGTTGCCGGGTCGTAGAGCGCGTCCATGCCGGCCAGGACTTTCTCGCGGGTGGTGCCCTCCGGCATCACCCACACCGAGTCCAGCTGGTATTCGTCGACGAGCTCGGCGATCTCATCGAGGTCGCGGTCCGGGTCGGTGACGACGAACTTGAACGCCGCGCGGCCCGTCTCGACCAGCGCTGTGAGCGCCATGGGCTTGATCCGAACGGAATAGGACATGCCTGAGTTCGCCAGCTTCGGGCTCACCACCCACAAATCGACCAGGGATGCCAGTTCGGCGGTCGGCGTCATCGTCCCGTTGGTCTCGACCTGTATCCGCGCTGGCGCCACGCCGTGAGCGATGGCCGCCATGGCAGGCTGCTGCAGCATCGGTTCCCCACCAGTAAGCACCACCATGTCCACGGCACGTTCGCGCACCCACGACACCAACTTGGCTACGGGAACCCGCTCGCTGACCTCGGTCGGGTTGTACTTGCTCCAGTCCCAGCTTTCCGGGGTGTCGCAGTAGCTGCACTTGAGGTTGCAGCGAGAGAACCGGACAAACGCGCAGCGCTGCCCGGTCCATGGCCCTTCGCCTTGGAACGACTCGAACTTCTCCGCGAGAATCGCGGAGCCCTCAACGAGTTCGGGGAGCACGGCCGGGGCGTTCATGCTGCCTCACCCCGTTCCCACAATCCGACCGTGGTCCCCGAGTCGACGCGTACGGATACGAGGCGACCGCGGATTCCTGGCTCGACATTTCCGACGAACCAGTCAGCCAGGTGAGCGACCAACGCGGGGCCAGCATCACGCAACCCCGCGGCGGCGCTGGGCGCGAGGAGGTGTTCGGAGAACGGTTTGAGGTCGCCGAAGTCGGTGATGACCGGTCGCCTGGACGAGTCACCACCGCACGGCTCGTGGTGGTGTCGGCAGCCGGGTCGGCCGTATCCGCGTCGCGCCGCGCAGGTCGTGGCCGTCGGGGGCGGCGTGGCCGACGGCGGCGATCGCGAGGCGGCTCGACCCGTCGATCATCGGCCACTGAGAATCGTGTTCACGGCGCTCGCCGTCAGCAGACTCGTCGAGGACCGCACCGGCTGGTCGATCAAGAAGTTCGTCCGCACCGCCGCTATCGCACCGTCCACATCCGCGCCGGACAGCACACCCTCACCGCCGAAGACCCACTCCCACCCGACCTACACGACGCGCTCACGCAGATCCGCAGGCCAGACACTGCGCACTAAATTGATCAGAGTCGGGTCACACGTCGCGGTATGTCGGTGCCGCCAGACGATCGCACAACGTCCTGTCATGCCGACGAGCGCGCGTGTTTCGGTAAGTTGGTTTGGTCCCGGTTCGGCGTGGCGATCGGGCCAGGCGGGTGGATTCGGACGGCTTCGGGTTCCGCGGATGTGTTGCCGACCAGCACGAGGGATACCGCCCTCGGCAAGGTCGTCGAACCGCCGGCATCGTGTCCGCGGCTAACTTGCTCGCGGAGCAATCGCGTCGGCGGGTGGGGCCGTGAGCGCGCCAAGTGTGTCGGTGAGCTCGAGAACCGCGCCGGGGTGCACCGAGTAGCAAATCTGGGTGCCGCGCCGGCGTGTGGTGACCAGGCCGGCTTCGCGCAGCACCTTGAGGTGCTGGCTAATGGTGGGCTGCTTCAACCCGAACACGTCGCTGAAGTCACACGCGCAGGTCTCGGGCTCGGTCGCCAGTCGTCGCATGATGCCCAGCCGCACCGGGTGACCCAGTGCCCGCAGCATCCCGGCCCATCGCACCTCTGCGTTCTCCATGTTGACATCTTATTCGTGATCTGACTATATAGCCAAGTGACTAAGTTGCCCTCTGTGGCCGGTACCCGGCGTCCGATCTGCCGTACCTGTGGTGTGCAGTACGGGGCACCGCGCGCTGATTGCCCGATCTGCCTGGACGAGCGGCAGTACGTGGGTTGGGAAGGCCAGCAGTGGACCACGCTGGCCGAGTTGCGCGCCGGTGGCCATCGCGGTCGGGTCGAGGAAGAGGGGCCCGGTGTGCTCGGGGTCGGCGCGGTGCCGTCGGTGGCCGTCGGCCAGCGTGCGCTGTTGATCCGCTCGCCGTCCGGCAACGTGCTGTGGGATTGCGTGGGCTACCTCGATGACGATCTCGCCGCCGAGGTCGAGAAGCTGGGCGGGATCAGCGCGATCGCCGTCAGCCATCCGCACTTCTACGGCGTGATGACCGAGTGGGGCCGGATCTTCGACGCTCCGGTGTACATCCACGCCGGGGACCGAGACTGGGTCGGACGACCCGATCCGCTGATCGAGTACTGGACGGGCGACACCCACCGGATCGCGCCCGGCATGACGCTGATCAACGCGGGCACGCACTTCGCCGGCGGCACGGTGCAGCATTGGAGTGACGACCCCGAGAGCCGCGGTGCACTGTTCAGCGGCGACATCTTTATGGTGGTGATGGACCGGCGGTGGGTCAGCTTCATGTACAGCATTCCCAACTTCATCCCCGAACGACCGCGCACCATCCGCCGCGCGCTCGCGTTGGTCGAACCGTTCGCGTTCGAACGCATCTATGGCGCGTTCTGGGGACGGGTGGTCACCAGCGACGGGGCGGCCGCGGTGCGCCGTTCCGCGGAACGGTACCTGCGCTTCGCACTCGAGGACGACGCGCAGTGATGCCATGGGCGCCGACTACCGCGTCCATGGCACTCGGGTGGAGAACGTCCACCAGTTCAACGCACTCTTCCGCCGATGTGCGGGCGCATTCGGATTGAGGGCTCAGACGGCGTTATCGTTGATCAATGTCGCATGCTGTGGTTCTCGGTGGGACCGGACTGATCGGCCGCGCCGCCGCACACCGGATGCTGGCCGCCGGCTGGGACGTGACCACCGTGGGCCGAGACCGGTCACGCATGCCCGATGATGTCGCGGCGGCGGGAGGCCGGTTCATCGCTGCGGACCGCACCGAACCCCACCAGCTCGCGGCAGCCCTGGGCGCGGGAGCCGACCTGCTGATCGACTGCCTGTGCTTCACCGCCGGACACGCCCGTAGCCTGCTGCCGCTGCTGGACGATGTCGGGTCCACAGTGATGATCTCCAGCAAGGCCGTGTACGTCGATGCGGCGGGAAACCACGTGAACTCGGCCGCCGCGCCGGACTTCGACGGCCCGGTCCGCGAATCGCAGCCGACCATGGCCCCGCGCGAGGACATCGACTACCGCAGTCGCGACGGCTACGGCGCCAACAAGGTCGCCGCCGAGCTGGTCCTGCTCGACAGCGGGCACGCAGTCACGGTCCTGCGGCCGTCCAAGGTTCACGGGGACGGGTCGACGAAGCCCGATGAATGGGTGTTCGTCAAACGCGCGCTCGATCGGCGCAAAGTCCTTGTCCTGGCCCGCGGCGGCCGCGGCGTTGATCACCCGAGTGCTGCGGCCAACATCGCTGCCCTGATCGAGATCGCCGCGAACAATCCCGGCCAGTGGGTCCTCAACAGCGCGGACCCGGACGCGCCAACCGCGCTGGAGATCTCGCGGACCGTTGCGGGATATCTCGGCCACCAGTGGGCGGAGGTGCTTCTCGACCAACGCGCCCCTGCCGAACTCGGCCTGCATCCCTGGGACCGCCTACCGGGTATCCGGCTGGACATGAGCGCGGCCCGGCAACTGCGCTACCAACCGGCCAGCGACTACGCCACCACCGTGACCGCCGAACTGGACTGGCTGGTCTCAATCGCCGACCGCGGCCCTTCCCACACCGCCCAGCTACCGCCAGGGTTCGACCACGAATATTTCGCGCCGATGCTGAACTACACCGCTGAGGACAACTACCTCGCCGAGCGGTAGCCAACGCACGCTCATGCCGCTTGTCAGGCTGTCGTTCGCTCAGTCGAACCGCTCCCATTCGTCGCGGTGTTGCTCGACGAGCCCAGCGGTAGTGTGCTCGGGCGGGGCGACGTAGAAGCCCGGCGACGACGTTGTCAGATCCACGAAGATCACGGCGTGGACGCCGTCGACATCTTGGTCGGTCGCTCGGCGCAGCGGCCGCTCCGTGGGGAACCGACGAGCGAAGACCCTGGCCTTCTTGCCGTTGACGGTCAACAGCCACCGCCGGTCGTCGGCCTTCAGACTGATCGTGTGGCGCGTCCGGCATGCCGCCTCGGCAGCTGCCAGGTAGGCACCGGTCTCGTTGAGCCGGTCATTACTGAGATGAGCGAAATCCATCCCTGCATCATCATGGCTCCAGCAGCCAAGCGATCAACGGACACGCTGGATCATGATCCCGGAGCAACAGTCATCCGTCCGCACATGCCGCATGGCGCGCTCATGCGCGATAGGCGCCATCGTCCAGTTCGGCCCGCATCGGGTTCGCGCCGCTGATGGTCAGTCGCCAGCAGTGATCAGCGTCGGGCACGTGGCGCACGCCGGACAGCTGACCTGAACATCACCGTCGTACACGATTGCCCTGCACTCGCCGGCATGCAGCGAGTGGCTGGCTTGTGGACACGCTTGAGGTTGCCCGTTGACCGTTCGGCGGTCTTCCTCTCATTCCGACGAAGGTCGTCTAGTGTCGCGTGATCCTGTTCCTTTGCGTCCGCTGTGGATCCACGTGGTTCCTGGCTAGGCGGAGGAAAGTCGCTCGTACTGGATGTACTTGGGCTTTTCTCCAACGCAGCGAGGGGCCGCGTTGGCCGCAGCGGCGTAAAGGTTTCAGGGTCACGTGACACTAGGCGCGGCTGCGGCGGTGTGGAGTTGGCGCAGGGAGACGATGTGCAGTGCGACTGCCAGGGGTACGGCGGCGGTCGGGACGAGCGCGAGTGGGAGCAGCCGCAGGGGTTCGGTGGACGGGGTGACGTCCAGTAGCCCGGAGGTGACCAGGGTGGCGATGCCTGCGGCCACGAGCAGGTCAAGGATGCCGAGGATGTTGAACCGGACCGCGGCGCGGTGGCCGGTGCCGCGGGCCAGCCGCCGGTAGACGATCGGTGCGGCGATGCCGATCGCGATGTCACCGAGACCAGCGGGGACCGCGAAGACGGCCGGTAGGTGTCCGAGGGTCATCAGGATCAGGAACACCACTCCGATGACCCGCAGGGTGTGCGGCAACGCGAGCCGTGCGGGAGTGCCCGGGTCGGCCAGGATGCGCGCCACGACGGGAATTCGGGTGGCCAGCAGCGGCGCGACCAGCGCGCCGGCGACCGCGACGAAGAACCAGGGGTTTCCCCGGCCGGAGTACACCGCGGCGCCGGCAAGGTATCCGGTGGCCAGCAGCCAGCTACCCCACCCGGCGGCGAACGCGACGGCCACGCCGGTGGCGCTGCGGCGGCCGAGCCCGGTGGCGACTGCTCCGCGGTACAGCACCACGCTGGTCACCGTCGGTATCCCGAGCGCAGCGGCCAGCAGCAACACCCAGACAGTTGTGGGCAGATCGTCCACGGCAGACTCCTATTCAGTCCTCTTCGGACGGTGGCGAGGGTCGCTCAGACAGGTTTGGTGGTGGTGAGGTGGCGGGTCCAGGGTTTGATGTCGGTGAAGGTGGGTTCGGTGAACCCGAGTTCGCGAAGCGGTTCTGTGTAGTTGTGGATGTCGACGTCGGCCATCGGGTCGACGGTCTGGGGGTCGGCGGCGCCGTGGCGGGCGAGTCTGGCCAGGGCGCTGGTCAGGCGTGGGGTTAGGTGGCCGCTGGGGTGGAGGTCGGCGATGAGTAGGCGCCCGCCGGGGCGGAGCACGCGGTACATGTGGGCGAGCGCGGTGGTGCGGGCGTCGCGCGGGATGTGGTGCATGGCGAACGTGCAGGTGATCACGTCGATGCTGGCGTCGGGCTGCGGCATCGCCTGGCCGAGCGCCACCTGGAACTCGCAGGTGGCTGGCCGGCGACGGTGGGCGGTGGCGTAGGCGATCATCGGGGCGGAGGCATCCATGCCGAGGACGTGGCCGCGCGGTCCGACGATGCCGGCCAGTCGGCGCGCCAGGTGGCCGGGACCGCAGCCGATGTCCAGGACCCGGTCGCCAGGGCTCACGCCGGACGCGGCGGCCAGCTGTGCGTCGAGTGCGCGGCGGCGCCCGCCGAACACCACGGCCAGCATCAGGTTGTACGGACGTGGGGTGAGCAGGATGCCGGGACTCTCGGGGTCGTGTTGATCGGTGTGGTTCATCTCGTGTTCTCCTTGGTGTGGCAGGGATTCAGGTCGGGACACGGGTTCGGCTCGGCTTGAGGACGCCGAGCGCGACGTTGACCACGAGCAGCGCGGTCGCAGCCGCCGGCACGACGGCGAGCGGCAGGCGCTCAGCGGTGGTGAAGGCGTTGCCGGCGACGGCATCCGCGGCTACCGCGGACAGTCGCGGGATGATCACCAGGAAGATCACGACGGTGAAGCCGGCCGTGCTCGCCAACTTGACAGTGATCCACCAATGGCGGATCAGGCCCCAGCCGGACAGGGTGGCCTGGAGGACGCCGGTACCCAGCGCGATGACCGCGAGCGGCGCGGCAACCCACACCTCCATCAGGTGAGCGGCCGGGTAGACGGTGCGGGGGTCGGTGCCGCGCACCCCCGACACACCCAGCGCGACCAGCACCAACGCGGTTCCGATCAGGCCCGCCGACGCGGCGATGTGCACGATCAGCAGCGGCCTTCGCCACCGGAGTCGTTCGACGGTCATGACTGCCTCCGTAAGGGGGACCGGATGTCTCGATGCTGCGCCGCCGGGCGGTGTGTTCGCGTCGGGCCGGTGACGGCATCCGCTACGTCGCGCGAGCCACCCGGCGGCCGCATCGCGTACGTCGCGGGACGTAGCCGGCTACGTCGGTCGTCGGACTCACCGCGGCCGCGGCGCGGCTACGATCGGCGCATGGCCGGCATGATCACGCGGCTGCGCGTGCCGGTGCGCGTGCAGGATGTCCTGCTGGCTGGTTTCGTGACGCTGTTCCACGTCCGCGGCACTGACTTCGTGGTGCCGGACGACGGGATGGCCGCGCTGTCCGAGCCGTTCCAGCTGGGGTGGGTGCTGCTGGTCGCCGGTGGGCTGGTGCTGCTGGTCCGGCGGCGGTGGCCGGTGGCGGTGTTCGTCGCGGTCGTGGTCATCAGCGCGGCGTACTACGTGTTGGGCTACCCGGACGGGCCGGGTTGGGTCGGGCTGTTCGTCGCCACCTACACGCTCACCGCGCGGGGCGAGGGGGAGTCGTCGCTGCGGCTGGTGGCCGTCGGTCTCGGTGGGCTGACGGTGGTGTGGCTGGCGACCGCGGACCTGGTGCCGCTGACCGGCGCGGGGTGGGTGTTCTTCCGGATCGGCGCGGCGGTCATGGCCGCGGCGCTCGGCGAGTCGGTCCGCGCCCGGCGCGAGCTCGCGGCGCGGGTTGTGGAGCGGGCACTGGAACGGGCCGAGCGCGCCGAGCAGACCAGGGAAGTCGAGGCGCGTGGCCGGGTCGACGCCGAGCGGCTGCGGATCGCCCGGGAGGTGCATGACACGGTCGCGCACGCGATCGCGATCATCAATGTGCACGCCGGGGTCGGCGCGCACGTTCTCGACAAGCGACCGGAGCGTGCGCGGGAGTCCCTGGCCGCGATCGAGCAGACCAGCGCCCAGGCGCTGCACGAGCTCCGCGCGACGCTGCAGATGCTGCGTGCCGACACCGAGGCCGATCAGCGGGTCCCGGTCCCCGGCCTCGATCAACTCGACCAGCTTGTGCGGCTGGCGCGGGACGCCGGGCTGACCGTGACGGTCGAGGTGACGGGCCGAGGGGGCGGTCGGGAGCGGGAGGTGGCCGGAATGGTGGATCGCGCCGCATACGGCCTTGTGCAGGAGGCCATCACCAACGCGATCCGCCACGCCGGACCGGCCACCGTCACCATCACGCTCACCTACGAACCGGACGCCCTGGACATCGAGATCGTTGACGACGGAGCCGGCTCACCGGGCGGCATCCTGCCCGACCGGGCCACCGGCGGCAGGGGCATTCTCGGCATGCGGGAGCGTTGCCACCTGCTCGGCGGCGACTTCGCCGCCGGTCCGCGACCCGGCGGCGGTTTCCGCGTGCACGCGCGGTTGCCGGTAGCGCCCGACCCGGCGGTGCACTGATGACGGAGCCGATCACACCGCCGATCACACCGCTGCGGCGCCCGGTCACGGTGCTGCTTGCCGACGACCAGCTCCTGGTGCGCACCGGGTTCCGGGTGCTGCTCGATGTCGAGGACGACATCGAGGTCGTCGGCGAGGCCGGCACCGGCGCGGAGGCGGTGACCATCGCCCGCGCCAGGCGGCCCGACGTGGTGCTCATGGACATCCGGATGCCGGTGCTCGACGGCATCGCGGCGACCCGCGAGATCGTGACCACGCCAGGGTTGGAGCGGGTGCGGTCGCTGATTCTGACCACCTACGACACCGACGCCCACGTGTTCGAGGCGCTGCGGGCGGGAGCGAGCGGCTTCCTGCTCAAGGACTGCGGCCCAGCCGAGCTGCTGCACGGAATCCGGGTCGTCGCGGGCGGCGAGGCACTGCTCTCGCCCAGGATCACCCGCCGGCTGATCGCGCAGTTCACCGCCACCCGCACCGCGCACCACGCGGCCGAGCAGCGCCTCGTCGTCCTCACCCCACGCGAGCGGGAAGTGGTGGCGCTGGTCGGTGAAGGGCTCAGCAACACCGAGATCGCCACCCGCCTCGTCCTCAGCCCCGCCACCGCACGCACCCACGTCAGTCGAGCAATGATCAAACTCGGCGCCCGCGACCGCGCCCAACTGGTCGTCACCGCATACCAAACCGGCCTCGTCCCGCCCGAACCGCGGCCATGATCCGGTCCGTGGTCGGTGTCGATGCGGACGTTCACGCCCGGGTCCTCGGGGACGATGCCGATGAGCCCGGCGAGGCCGGCGGCCTCGGGGAGTGGTGCGGGGGTAGCTCCACACGGTGACAGGCGGCCTTGCCTTCTGACTGCAGCATCGGGCCGTGGACCAGGAAGTCCTCGGTGAGCAGCACCGCGGCACCGTCCCGGTCACCCGAAATGAATCTCTCGAGGTAGGTGTGTCAACCCCGGGCGTCGGTGTGTTTGGCCGGTGATCGTCGCGGCCGGCCGATTTCTTGCCTTGGTTGTCGATTTGGTCGATGGTCGTTCGTAGTGGGGCAGGGTGGGAGGTGCCCGCCTGGACGAGGAGTGTGTCGATGGCCCAGTACCTGTTGTCCGTGCACACCGGCGCTGACGGTGGCGCTACCGGTGGTGTCGATGGTGGCGCGGAGCCGGCCCAGCCGGCGGCGTCGGACCAGTACCAGCAGATCCTGGCGCTGGAGGAGGACATGAAGGCGAGCGGGGCTTGGCTGTTCTCCGGCCGGCTGACCGATGCGGACGTGGCCACGGTGGTGCGGGTGTCGGCGGCGGGTGACCCGATGACCACCGACGGTCCGTTCGTGGAGTCGAAGGAGCACCTGGCCGGCTTCTACATCGTCGAGGCCGACGATCTCGATGCCGCTCTGGGCTGGGCGACCAGGACGGCCGCGATCATCGGCATGCCGATCGAGGTCCGCCCGTTCTGGGACACCAAAACCTGACCATGAGGGATCGGTCCGTGGGCGACCGCATGGACGAGGCGGCGATCAGCCGGGTCTTCCGCGAGGAGTCCGGCCGGTCGGTGGCCACCCTGATCCGCGTCTTCGGGCAGATCGACATCGCCGAGGACGCGGTCCAGGACGCGTTCGCGCAGGCGCTCCGGCTTTGGCCACGGGACGGCCTGCCGCCGAACCCCGGCGGCTGGATCACCACGACCGCCCGGCGGTGCGCGATCGACCGGCTGCGCCGGGACGTCCGAGGTCGCGAGCTGCGCCACGACCTCGCCGTGCTCGAGCACGAACCGGAAGTCCAGGAGGTGGGACCGGTGCCGGACGACCGACTGCGGCTGATCTTCACCTGCTGCCACCCGGCGCTGGCCACCGAGGTCCAGGTCGCGCTGACCCTGCGGCTGCTCGGCGGGCTCCGCACCGACGAGGTCGCCCGCGCGTTCCTGGTCTCCGAACCGACCATGGCCCAACGTCTGGTGCGGGCCAAGCGCAAGATCAAGCTCGCCCGGATCCCGTACCGGGTCCCCCGCGACCACGAACTCCCGGACCGGCTGCGAGCCGTGCTCGCCGTGGTCTACCTGATCTACAACGCGGGTGCGGAGAACGCCGGTGATGGGCTTCGTGCCGAGGCGATCCGGCTGGTGCGCATCCTCACCTCGCTGATGCCCGACGAACCCGAGGTGACCGGCCTGCTCGCGCTGCTGCTGCTCACCGACTCCCGGTTCCGCTCCCGGGTCACCGCGGACGGCGCGCTGGTGCTCCTGCGCGACCAGGACCGCTCCACATGGGACCGCGCGCTGATCGACGAAGGCCACGCCCTCGTGCGCGACTGCCTGCGCCGCGACCGACCCGGCCCCTACCAGCTGCAGGCCGCGATCAACGCCGTCCACACCGACGCCGAGTCCTTCCGGTCGACCGACTGGCCGCAGATCCTCACCCTCTACGACCAGCTTCTCACCCTCACACCGACCCGTGTGGTCGCGCTGAACCGGGCCATCGCCGCGGGCGAGGTCCACGGCCCAGAAGCCGCGCTGGACCTCGTCGACCAGCTCGACCTGCCCGAGTACCACGCCTTCCACGCCACCCGCGCCGACCTGCTGCGCCGCCTCGGCCGGATCGAGCACGCCGCCACCGCATACGACACCGCGGCCGGTCTCACACCGAGTCCTGCCGAACGGGACTACCTCACCGGGCAGGCGGCGCTCCTTCGGCAGCGTCGGTGAGCCCTTTTCCGGCTGTCAGGTCGCGAGGTCGCGGCGGGTATAGCCGGCGATGTCGAGTGCGGCCATCAGCACGGCGACTCCCGGTGAGGGCGGCGGTGGCCGCCCAGTCCGGTGACCCCTGTGTCAGGCCATCGCGACGGTGACACCGGCCCTGCCGAAGATCGGGCCGATCGGCGCGAGCCAGGTTGGGGAGCTTCATCTCGCGGACATCTCGGTGCCCCGCGTGCTCCACCGAGGAGGGCATCGAGGTTGGGCGACCTGTTCACCCAGACTCGATCGTCCATATGGGCTGTCCGCGGGCCGACCCTCGCGCTGCGCCGGGTGCGGCTCCGGCAAAGTCCCGAGTCCCCTCGTTCCCGATGCGTTGAAGGACGCCTACATCGCGCTGGTGCCGGTCGTGACCGGCCCAGGCCGGACACGGACTCCCAAGGGGACAATTGACGCCGCAAATTATATCAGATATCTTCTGCGTGATTTGGATCACAGGGGGGCGGTCGTGTCCGACCTGAAGTCTCAGACCATCTACCGCGCACTTCGCGAGCGGATCCTGCGCAACGAGCTCGCCTCGGGAACCCGGCTGGTGTTGCGCGAGCTGGCCAACACCTACGAGACCAGCGACATCCCCGTCCGCGAGGCGCTGCGCATGCTTGAGCGCGACGGGCTGGTCGAGATGGTGCCCTACCGCGGCGCGCGGGTGACCGCGCTGACCCAGCGCGAGATCGAGGAGACCTACTTCATCCGCGGCCACCTGGAGAGCATCGCCACGGGGCTGGCCGCCGAGCGGATGACCGAGGCCGAGCTGGCGACGCTGGACGGGCTGATGGTCCTGATGCGCGAGGCCGTCGCGGCCCAGGCCGGCCCCCGCTTCTCCGACCTCAACCGGCAGTTTCACGAGACGATCGTCGCCGCCTGCGGCAACCAGATGCTCTGCGAGCTGACCATGGACATCTGGCAGCGCCACTCCGGCTTCCAGCGGGTGTTCCGCATGGTCCCTGAACGGCTCGCCCGCTCCCAGTCCGAGCACGAGGGGATCATGGCCGCGCTGCACGCCAGGGACGCCAAGCGCGCCGCGACGCTCGCCCTGTGGCACAAGCGCTCCGTCGGCGAGACCGTCAGCACGCTGGTCGAGAAGCCGGCCGGTGAGCAGGACGGCGCGGAGGGCACCGCATGAAGATCGCCAACTACCTGCTCGACCGGCTCCCGCGGCTCAGCTGGGCTGCGCGAGATCGTCGAGACCCGGCGCGCAGGCGCCCTGCTCGACCCGCCCGCCCTGCGCCGCGGCACCGTCCGCCGCGACCGGGTCACACTCCTGCGGCCGATCGCCGCGCTGAGCCGGGGGCTGACGCTGCTGCCAGGCGATCTGATCCTCACCGGCACCCCGGCCGGTGTCGGCTACGCGCGCGAACCCGCGTGCTTCCTCACCGACGGCGGCGAGGTGACCGTCTCGTCCCCGCAACTCAGCACGCTCACCAACCCCGTGCGGCACACCGACCGCACGTCCTACCGCGCCCGGGCGGGTGCCGGCGTCTGATCACTGTCTGACGAGGGAGCCACGATGCAGCAGACGATGGAGTCCGTTCGCTTCGACCACGTCTACAAGGCTTTCGTGGCCAGAGGGCGCGGCAGCGAACCGGTGCTGGCGCTGCAGGACGTGACGTTCACCGCGGCGCCGGGCGAGTTCGTCAGCCTGGTCGGCCCGTCGGGCTGCGGGAAGTCCACCTGCCTCAACCTGATCGCCGGCCTGGACGGCCCGTCGGAGGGCACGGTCGCCCACCAGGGCTCGGCGGTGCGCGGGGTCAACACCTCGGTCGGCTACATCACCCAGGACGACAACCTGCTGCCGTGGCGCTCGCTGCGCGGCAACGTCGAGCTGAGCCTGGAGCTGCAGGGCGTGGCCCGCCGCGAGCGCCGCACCCGCGCCCAGGAGTTCATCGACCTGGTCGGGCTGGCCGGGTTCGAGGACCACTACCCGCACGAGCTGTCCGGCGGGATGCGCAAGCGCGCCGGGATCATCCGCACTCTCGTCTACGACTCGAGCGTCGTGCTGATGGACGAGCCGTTCGGCCCGCTGGACGCGCAGACCCGAGTGATCCTGCAGGCCGAGCTGCTCCGGCTGTGGGAGCGCTCGCGGCCGACCGTGCTGTTCGTGACCCACGACCTCGTGGAGGCGATCGCGCTGTCCGACCGGATCCTGGTGTTCACCGGCACCCCGGGCACGATCAAGCGCGAGTACCGGGTCGAGCTGCCCCGCCCGCGCGACCCGTTCCGCATCCACGAGACGCCGGGGTTCGGCGAGCTGCACGACGCGCTGTGGGCCGACATCCGGGTGGAGATCGAGCAGGCCAGGACCGTGTCATGACACTGCTGGCGACCTCCACCAACGGCACCGACCGCGGCCGGGCGGTGCTGGCCACGGTCGCGGCGGCCGAGCACCGGCGCCGGCGGCGCGAGCGGGCCGTGCGCTGGTTCGGCACCGCCGGGCTCGGTGTGGCGATCCTGCTGTTCTGGCAGTTCGGCATCGGGTACCTGGTGAACCCCCGCTACGTCAGCGATCCGGCGTCGATCGCCGCGCGGCTGGGGGAGCTGGTCGCCGAGGGCGAGATCTTCACCCACGTCGGGGTCACGCTCGGCGAGGCCGGGCTCGGTTTCCTGATCGGCGCGGGGTTCGGCCTGGTGAGCGCGTTCGCGCTGGCCCAGACCCGCCGCGGGTACGAGGTCTTCGAGCCGTTCCTGGTCGGGTTCTACTCGATCCCGAAGATCGCGCTGGCGCCGCTGTTCATCGTCTGGTTCGGCCTCGGCCAGACGCCGAAGGTGATCATGGCGGCGCTGCTCGTCTACTTCATCGTCTTCGTCAACACCGCCACCGGGATCCGCGAGGTCAGCCCTGGCCTGCTGCGCGTCTGTCGGGTGTTCGGCGCCCGCCGCCGCGACCTGCTGGTGAAGATCGTGCTGCCCTCCGCGGCGCCGGCCATCGTCGCCAGCGTCCGGATCACGTTCACCAGGGCCATCGAGGGCGCGTTGCTCTCGGAGTTCGTCGCGTCGACCGAGGGCCTCGGCTTCCTGGTCGCCCGCGCGTCCCGCGCGTTCGACATCGCGACCGTCTTCGCCGGCATCGTGATCATCGCCGCAGTCGTGATGACCGCGAACGCGCTGCTGCGGCTGGTCGAGTCCCGGCTCCTGCCAGGGCAGATCACGAGGAGGGTGCACGGATGACCACCGCCGTCAGCCCCGCCGGCGCCGAGGTGCTCGCCGCCGCCCGCCGCACCCACCGGTCGGCTCGCCGCACGCACCGGCTGTTCCTGCTCACCGCCCGGCTCGGCATCGCCGTCGTGGTCATCGTCGGGTGGGAGCTCGTGTCCGGGAACCTGTTGCGCCCCTTCTACATCAGCTCGCCGTCCGCGGTGGCGGAGACGCTCGCCGAGTGGGCCACGAGCGGCGAGCTCTGGTACCACGGCCGGTTCACCGTCACGGCGGCCTTCTTCGGCTACCTGATCGGCACGGTCGCCGCGGTGCTGGTGGCGTGGCCGCTGGGGATGGTGCGCCTCGCCCACCGGATCGTCGAGCCGTACTTCCTGGTGGCGTACTCGGTGCCGGCGGTCGCGATGGGCCCGGTGTTCATCCTGTGGTTCGGCATCGGCATGACGCCGAAGATCCTCATCGCCGCGTACTTCGTGTTCTTCATCGTCTTCGTCAACACGGTGGCCGGGTTCCAGCAGGTGCCACAGGGTCTGCTCGACGTGACCCGGGTGATGGGCGCGTGCCGCCGCGACCAGCTGCGCCGGGTGATGCTGCCCAGCGCGCTGCCCTACATCCTCGCGGCGCTGCGGATCACGTTGCCCGCGGCCATGATCGGCGCGGTGACCGGCGAGTTCATCTCGTCCAACCGCGGCCTCGGGTTCCTCACCCGCGAGGCCGCGTCCCGCTTCTCCACCGCCGGCGTCATCGCCGGGGTGCTCTCGCTCAGCGCGATCGTGCTGGTGATGAACCTGATGCTGCGCCCGCTGCGCCACGCGCTGCGCTGGCAGCGGCAGGAGATAGACGTACCGACGAAGGAGGCACCATGAGAGGACTACGACAGTCCGCGATCCTGGGCGTGCTGGCGTTGGCGTTACCGGTAGCGGCGTGCGGGGAGGATGCCGGCGGCGGTGAGCTCACCCAGGTCACGGTGACCTCGTTGCCGAGCGCGTTCCTGGCGTCCATGTACGTCGCCGAGAAGCAGGGGATCTTCGAGGACGAAGGGCTCGACGTGGAGATCGTCGAGCTGCAGAGCGGGGTGGACGGGGTGTCGGCCCTGGTGTCCGGCAGCGCCCAGTTCGCCGACATGGGCTTCGACGACCTCGCCACCCTCGCCGAGGAGGGCGAGGACAGCCTGGTGATGACGCACAACCTGGTCAGCCGGGTCACCTTCACGCTGGTGATGAACCCGGACGTCGCGCGGGAGAAGGGCGTCACCCGCGAGTCGCCGATCGAGGAGCGTTACGCCGCACTCGAGGGACTCAAGCTCGGTGTCACGTCGCCGGGCGCGGCCAGCGACAAGTACATGCGCTACTACCTGCGTGAGGCGGGCCTGGACCCGGAGCGGGACGCGGAGATCATCGCGATCGGCGACGGGGCCTCCCTGCTCGCCGCGATGGAGACGGGGCAGATCGACGCCTACCAGCTCTCCCCGCCGACGCCGTACGTCGCCGAGGCCGAGGGCTTCGGCACGGTGCTGATCGACGGACCGGCCGGCGACGTGCCGCTGTTCGCCGACTACGTCTACACCGGCTGGGCGACCAACCGGGCGTGGGCGGAGGACAACCCGGAGGCGGCGAAGGCGTTCAGCCGGGCGCTGAACACCGCGATGGAGCAGGTGGCGGCCGACCCGGCGGCGGCGTCCGAGGAGATCGTCGACCGGATGTCCGACGATGACGTGGAGATCATCCAGCAGACCCTCGACGCGATGATGCCGGCGCTGTCCCGGGACGGCTGCTTCGACCCGGAGGCGGTGCGCGCGACGCTGGAGACGATGCACGAGATCGAGCTGACCGCCGAGGCGGGCGACCCGGCCGAGGACGCGTTGTGGACCAACGCCTACAACGGCTGCTGAGGAAGGACCTCCATGAAGATCGTTCGCTACCAGACCACCGGACCGGCCGCGTGGGGTGTCCTCGACGACGGCGTGGTCATGGCCGCCGAGGGGACGCCCTTCGTGGACCTGCGCCCGACCGGCCGGGCCGTCGAGGACGCGACGCTCCTGGCCCCGGTCGCGCCACGCACGGTGCTGTGCGTCGGCCGCAACTACCGGTCCCACGCGGAGGAGTTCGGCAACAAGGTGCCCGACGAGCCGCTGCTGTTCCTCAAACCGCCCTCGGCGGTGATCGGGCCGGGCGAGCAGGTGGTGTACCCGTCGCTGTCGGGCCGGCTGGACCCGGAGGCCGAGCTGGCGCTCGTGATCGGTCGCCGGGCGCGGCACGTGGCGGCGGCCGACGCGTGGTCGGTCATCGGCGGGTACACGTGCGGCAACGACATCACCGCCCGCGACATCCAGAAGTCCGACGGCCAGTGGACCCGGGGCAAGGGGTTCGACACGTTCTGTCCGGTCGGCCCGTGGGTGGAGACCGACTACGACCCGACCGACGTGGCGGTGACGTGCACGGTCGACGGGGAGGAGCGGCAGAGCGGCCGCACCAAGGATCTGATCTTCCCGATCCCCTACCTGATCGAGTACATCACCCGGTTCACCACGCTGGAGCCGGGAGACGTGATCCTGAGCGGGACGCCGGAGGGGGTGCGCCCGGTCCAGCCGGGCAACACGGTCACGGTCGAGGTCGAGGGCCTCGGCTCCCTGCCCAACCCGATCGTCGCGGAGGGTCGCGGCGGGTCGCGGATCTTGGGTTCCCGTTCGGGGTCGGTGAGAACGTGAATGTCTCGGTCCGATGCGGCTGGATGTTCCACTTGCGCCAGATCCTGGCGACACACTGGCAAAGGAGATCACCAACAGGTCCGCCATCAGCCGTGTTGACCAGAGCGGCACACCCAGCTCCGACGGCGGCTTCCTACGGTGCGGATGCTGGCTTCGGATTTCGGTGGGCAGATCACCGTGCGAACGCAGGGCGCATCTCCAGCCACAGATCCAACCACTGCCCTACCGTGATCACGTTCCGATCCGGGTCGGTGTCCTCACCGGGCAGGTAGCCCCGAGCCTGCTCGGCCGCATCCCGCGAGTGGAGTCCACCGCGCCGTATCCGCTGACGACTGCCGTCACGAGCAGCTGGCAGTTCCAGAGTCGTCAGCGGGTGACCGCGTCCAGTGCGTCGACCAGCCCGGAGCCGTAGAAGCCTCGGCCGGACCGGCCGCCCTGGCAGTACGCGAGCCAGTCGCCGGTCCCGTCCGGGTCGAACCAGCCGCCGGGCGGGCACGGCAGCGGGTCGGCGTCGCGGCGCAGCGCGGCGACCACCTGCTGCGGCGACCAGTCCGGGTGCGTGCCGCGGATCAGTGCGACGACCCCGGCCACGTGCGGGGTGGCCGCCGAGGTGCCGCCGAAGTAGCCCCACGCCCCGTTGTTCATTGTGGTCAGGATGCCCGGGTCGCGGTCCGGGGTGTCCGGGATCTGCAGCTCGTCACCGCCGGGTGCGGTGACGTCGGTGTCGCGGATGCCGTAGCTGGAGTAGAACGTCTTGCGCGCCGCGGCGCCGGTCGCGGACACGGCCACCACGCCGGGCGCCTCTCCGGGCACCAGCGCGCAGTTGTCGCCGGTGAGCCGCTCGACCGGCTCGCCGTTGTCCGGGCTGATCGTGTCCAGCACGGGATGCGACATGTCCCAGTTGAGGTTGCCGATCGCCGCCACGTTGACCACGCCGTGGCCGGTGGCGTAGTCGATCGCGCGGCGCATCGCCTCGGCTCCCGCCGCCTGATCGGGGTCGTCGTCGCACCAGCGGAGCCACGGGTCGACGAAGATGGAGGCGCTGGTGACCTGGATGCCGTGCTCGGCGGCCCAGACGTATCCGCAGATCGCGTATTCCGGGTAGATCCACAGGTCGTCGTCGGCAATCCGCACCGAGGCGATGCGGACGTTCGGGGCCACGCCGGCGATGCCCACCCCGTTGCGGTCCGCGGCGATGATCCCGGCCACGGCGGTGCCGTGCGAGAAGTCCGGCGGCGGCGCCCACGCCTCCGGCGAGGTGTCCGGCACGCCCTCGTCGCCGCAGCTCACCGAGTTGGCCGCGTCGATATTGGACGCCAGGTCGGGATGGCCGGCGTCGACCCCGGCGTCCAGCACGCCGACCAGCTGGTCGCGGCTGCCGCCGGAGATGTCGTTGGCCCGGTCGGCGCCGATCTGCCGCATACCCCACTGGTTCGCCGCGAGCGGCTCGGGGCTTCCGGTGGTCGCTGCGACACCGTCCTTTCTGGACAGTGGTGCGCGATCGTCGAGACCACGGGGCCGCGCCCCTTCGGTGAGCTCGACCAGGTTGCGCGTGGCGCCCGCCGCCTCCACGCCGGGCAGCAGGCGCACCGCGGCGGCGAAGTCCGCGCGCTCGGAGGTGGCCACCACCACGCCGATCTGCGGCCAGCTCCGCAGGATCTGCCCGCCGGCGTCGCGCACCGACTCCTCGGTCTTTGCGAGCGGTCCGTCCTCCGGGCCGAGCACCACGAAATGCGCCACCGGCCCCTGCCTGTCGGCAGCGGCGGGCTGGCCGGAGGACAACCCGGCGGCGGTGACCGCAACCGTCACCACCAGCACAAGCCCGATCCCTGGTCGCATGAGACACCTCCGGCAGCCAACACCGCGATCGTGGCGGCACCGCACCGGACAGCACGGCCACAAGCCCAGCAGACCACGGTACGACATCGGCGGAGCCAGGGAACACACATCGCGGGCCGAGATCGACTCGCGGCTCGGCCTGCTCGGGTGACATGAGTCCGGAGGAACGGCCGGCCAGCCGGCCGGTGTGCCATGCCGACGGCGCTCGCCCGGAGCCCGTCTTCGGCGAGCAGGACCTTGGATGCGAGCGGCCAGCGCGTGGAACCGCTCGTCTCGGCGCCGTCGCGCATCCTGATCCGCCGCCTGGCGGAGTTCGCTCAGACAGGCACGGCGATGGTTGCCAGAGCATCCGTTAGCCGCTGGAGGTGCGGCGGCGGCGGCTCGAGCAGCGGAAGGCGCACCGTCGCATGCGGGATGATCCCGAGCCCGGCCAGAGCGGCCTTGGCCATCACGGCCCCTTGGGATGTGCGCATGATGGCGTCCACCAAGGGAATCAGCGAACCTTGGATCGCCTTCGCCGAGTCGAGGTCGCCGCTGCGGACCGCTCGTATGAGCTCGGCGTTGCGGTCGGCGACGACATTGCCCACGACGCTGAGCACACCGGTGGCGCCGCACGCGAGGTAGGGCAGGTTGAGTTCATCGATGCCGCAGTAGTAGGCCAGCGACGTGCGGGCCATGACGGACATCGCTTCGAACAGGTCGCCTTTGGCGTCCTTGACCGCTCGGATCCGGGGGTGGCCGGCGAGTTCGATCAGCGTGGGCGCCTCCATTGCGATGCCTGTGCGTGCGGGGACGTCGTAGAGCATCACGGGTAGCTCGGTGGCGTCGGCCACCGCCACGCAATGGGCCACCACCCCGGCCTGAGTCGGCTTGGAGTAGTAGGGGCAGACGAGCAGCACCGCATCCGCCCCAGCAGCCTCGGCTTCGCGGGCCCGATGAATGCTGACGGCCGTGTCGTAGGTGCCGATACCGGCGACCACCCGAGCTTGGTTCTTCGACCGGGCCGCCACGGCACGGACGAGCCGGGCTGCCTCGGCTTCGGTCAGGGTGGGCGACTCACCGGTGGTCCCGCCAACGACGATGCCATCGCACCCTGTTGTCAGCAGGTGGTCGACGAGGTTGGCGAGCCCAGGTTCGCTGATCGTGCCGTCGGGGTGCATCGGGGTCACCATGGCGACAAGGTTGGCGCCGAAGAGTAGGTCAGCAGGGTGCTGCGGGTCGGTCATGGTTCGATCCTGCCTCGGCCCGATAAGTGTGGTCCAGCGATGCTTTCTTGCCAATATTGCGTAGCCTGTCTTCATGATTGATGTCGGGGCCTTGCGGGCGTTGCGGTCGGTGGCTGCCCTCGGGACGCTGGCGCGGGCGGCCGATGAGCTCGGGTTCACGGCCTCGGCGGTGTCGCAGCAGATCAAGAGGCTGGAACGCCAGGTCGGTGTGCCCGTGCTCGCGCCGGCGGGACGCGGGGTCGTGCTCACTCCGGCCGGGCAGGCCATCGTCGACTCAGCGCCCGACGTGTTCCAGGCGCTGGAGCGCTGCGCCGAAGCGGCCCAGTCAGTCTCGGAGGGCGCGCCGCGCGGCATGCTCCGCGTGGTTGCCTTCTCGACTGCTATCCGCGGGCTGCTCGCGCCCACCATTCTGCGACTGTCGACGCGCTGCCCGGACCTACGCGTGCACATCACCGAGCAGGACCCCGACCAAGCCCTCCACATCGTCGATGCCGGTACAGCCGACCTTGCCCTCGTCCACGACGCCGACGGGCTGCCAGCCCCTCTGCCATCGTCCCTGACCCAGCACCATATGCACACCGACGTCGGCGACATCGTCATGAATCGGACGCATCCGCTCGCGCGGCTCGACTCGCCACTCGCCGGCGCCGACCTTGTCACCCACGCGTGGGTGACCAGCCCGCCTGGCTCGGTGTGCCACCAGTGGTTCCGACGACTGTTCGCAGACGTGCCCGAAGACCCCGACGTGCGCCATCTGGCTGACGATTTCGCCACCCAGCTGTCGCTGGTCGCCTCAGGCGACGTCATCGCCCTGATCCCTCGCCTTGCTCGCCCGCCCTTGGGAGAAGGGCTCGTCTCCCGGCCGCTGCGGCGGCAACCGAAGCGCGAGGTACACGCGGCGTGGCGGCGCAGCGCAAATGCCAGCCCAGCGATCCAAGCGGTGCTCGCGGAGCTAGTGTCGCGTGACCAGCCCTGAGGACGCCCTCAGATAGCGCAAACCTCTCAGTAGGAACCACCCGGAACAACGCTGAGCTTGGCGCGCCTTACGACCACCGCCGCTTCGACCGCCAGCACAACCCAATCGATTGACCGTCGTCAACTCGGCATGAGCGGGCATTGCGAAAACGGTTTGCTTCGCTGCCGCTGGTACGGGGATCGTCGTGGTGCGTGCTGTCGTCGATCATGGAAGGTCACGATGTTCTCGATTTCCCTGGGTGATGACGGTGCGGAGCTGCGTCCGCTCGAGCCGTGGCGGGCCGAGGAGCTCCTGGCTCACATGGACCGGGGGCGGGAGTTCATCGGGCACCACATCGGGCTGGCGGACGCCGTCACGGACCTCGAGTCGAGCCGCTCGTTCCTGCAGGGGTACGCGGAGAAGGCCGCGGCCGACACCGGGCGGATCTACGGGACCTGGGTGGACGGCAAGCTGGTCGGCGGTGTCCTGTTCCGGACGATGGACGTCGAGCACGGCAACGCCGAGGCGGGCTGCTGGCTGGAACCGTCGGCGGTGGGCAGGGGCCTGGCGACCAGGGCCGCGCGGGTGATCATCGACTGGGCCATCGAGGAGCGGGGAACCCACCGGGTGGAGTGGCTGGTCTCGGCGGCGAACCAGGCCAGCATCGCGGTGGCCCAGCGGCTGGGGATGACCAAGGACGGTGTGCTGCGGGAGTGCTACCCGCGCCGCGGTGAGCGGCACGACGTGGAGGTCTGGTCGGTGCTCGCGCCGGAGTGGCGGGCGGGCAAGCAGACGTCTTAGCGCAGATCGCGCACCAGGACACAGCCAGCCACGACATGCCCGCCCAGCGGCATGACCGCGCGTTTGCGAGCGGTGTGTCCTCGGATGGGCGCACGGTCCCGTGGGTCGCCGGCCTCGAACTTTTCGGGTCGGGTGCGGCGGCGCCAGTCGATGAACTGCAGACAGCCTTTACACATCGCGCCCCATGGCGGCTGCGGCCGCCACGATGTTGACGTAGTCGCGCAGATGGGCGATCTGGCCGTTGCGCACGGTGAGCACAACGATGTTGGGAAGGGCGAACTCGCCGGTGGATGTGCTGGTCCCGAGGGCTTCCTGCTCGACAATGATCGTGTCTGGATCGTTGGTGTCGTAGATGGCAAGGGTGCGGTAACGCTCGTACTTGACCGTGTTGGTCTTCCACACTGCGGCTGTCCAACTCACGATCTCGTCCCGGCCCTCGAGCCGGGACGGCAGGCCTGGGCGGGTGAACGGGAACTCATGGACCGCGTCGACCGCGTACACACGGCCCATGTCATCGGCGGACTGGCTGCTGGCGGCTTGGCGGAAACGCTCCAGAACCGCACGCGGACCAGCTTCTTGCTCGCCGAGTGCCGCTCGCCTGGCGGTCACCTTGCGGTAGCGGATCTTCCAGCCGTCGGGTTGTCGGGTGACGATGTCGTCGTAGACGACGCTGCCGGCCGTTCCGTCGGCCTTGATGCCGATTCCTTTGGACTGGACCCGCGCGGAGCGATCGTCGATCTGGGTGATCACGATGTTGGTGACATGGTGGCCGACCGGGTTGGCGTCGCCCAATGCGAGCGCTGCCGCACGGATGGCCGCGGTCCCGTGTAACGAGCCGAGGCCGAAGTCGTCGACGTCATAGGTGACATCTGGGGTGCACAGCTCACCCGCTTGGTCCAGCTTGCCCGCGTCCGTGAGGTGGCCGTGGAGATTGATCAGGTCGTTGATGTCGATTCGGTCTTGTTCCGTCAGCGCCATAGGGGTGGCCCCTCCATGCTTTGAGGCAAGTCATGCCACTAAGGTGAGACATGGTCCGTTTAGATGGGCACGGTAGCGGACTGTGTCCCCGGTTAGCAAGGGTGTGGTGATCGCGCTGGCAGGCCACGAATCGCGGCCGCGCGCCGGGCGTCCGCGGCGTGCAGACGCCCGGCGCAACTACGAGCAGTTGGTCGAGCAGGCGCGAGTCGCGTTCGCCGAGTTCGGCGTGGACGCCTCCTTGGACGAGATCGCTCGGCGGGCAGGAGTGGCCAGCGGGACGCTGTACCGGCACTTCCCCACTCGGCTGGATCTCATCGAGGCGGTGCTCGCCGAACAGATAGCCGAGTTGGTCGACCTTGGTCGCGGACTGCTGACAGTCGGGGACGAGTTCGACGCGTTGTCCACCTGGTTGCGTGCCACGCTCACCCATGCCCTGACCTACCGAGGTCTGGCGGCCGCGGTGATGAACTCGGCGCTCGACCACGGGAATGACCTGGTATCGACCTGGCATGCGGAGATGTTCGAGGTGGGGGCCGCGTTGCTGGCGCGGGCGCGGCAATCAGGCGTGGTCGTCGCCGTTGCGGACGAAGCGGATGTGCTGAAGATGGTCGGCGCTATCGCCTGGGCCGCCCAGGACGCCCAGGACAGCTCCGCTCAAGCCGACCGCCTGCTCGCCCTCCTCATGAACGGACTACGTCACGGCGGCCTTCCGCATCCAACTGGCGATTAACAACCATCCCATTCGTGTACAGATGGGACGGTTGGGGTTCGTTCCCCTGGACGCCACCCTCTCGCCGGTCCCGTTCACGGCCGAGACTTTCCTGGTGCAGGACAGCGGAACCAGGGACGAGAACGGAAAGGACGTCGTCAACGTGTTCGGCGGGATCAAGTGGGGCTGGCAGGTGCAGAGCGCTTGGTCGGCCGAAGCACTCGGGAAGGAAAGGAGATCCGCCAGGTGAGGCGATCCCCTACGGCCGGGCGATGGCTGACCGCGGCGGTGCCCGCGTGCCTGGCCCGGTGGTGTCGGCGGCCCTTCCGCGAAGCAGCTCGCGGCTCGGAAACCGCGTGCGGACGGCCGCGGCGACGGCCATCCTGGTGGGCATGGCCGAAGACCACCGCCGGCCCGTCATCGGTGACGCGTTCGGCACGATCCTGAAGAGATGCATGGATGTCGGCGTGGCCGCAGGGGTCGCGCACGAGATCGTCGAGCGCGACGACGGTTACCTCGGCGTCGGCGACGCCGTCCGGTACTTCGCCGCCGACGACGAGTGGTCTCCTGTGGACCGGTGGGCCTGCGACCGGGCGACCGGTCGCGTCCTGGACGTGGGGTGCGGGGCCGGCCGGCACGCCCTGCCGTTGGCGAGGAAGGGACACGACGTCGTCGGCCTGGACGCGTCCCCCGGGGCGGTGGACGTCGCGACGAGGCGCGGAGTGACCGCGGTCCTCGGCACCGTTGAGCAGCTCCCGCCGGCTCTGGGTTCGTTCGACACGGTGCTGCTGCTGGGAAACAACCTCGGTCTGCTCGCCGGCCCGGGACACGCCCGCACCGTGCTCGCCAACCTGGCCGCCGCCACCCGACCCGGCGGCCGGCTGCTCGGTACGGGCCTCGACCCGCACCACACCAACGACGAAGCCCACCTCGCCTACCACGACCGGAACCGCCAACGGGGCCGGCTGCCGGGACAGGCACGCCTGCGCATCCGCGACGGCGCGGTCGCCACCGAGTGGTTCGACTACCTGTTCGTCCCCCTCGCCGAGCTTCGCGAGCTCCTCGCCGAGACGCCGTGGCACCTGCGCCAGGCCTTCGAGCACGAGGCGGGCTACGCCGTGCACCTGGACCACCGGCCGTAGTGGCGGACCAAGGCGGCGGTCTCCTCGGCGGTGGCCGCGCCAGTACCGTGGCCGCGTGGCGGAACCGAGGCTCGACACCGGCCGGGCGACCTACGACATGGCCTATGCCAAGGCGGTCCGGGACGTGGCGGCAAGCATCTCCGGCGGCGCGTTCGTCGCGGGAGAGTCCTGGCCGACGGTGTGGGTCCGGGACGCCTCGTACGCCATCGACCTGGGCTGTGGGCTGATGCACCCCGACGTCTCCCGCGCCACGCTGCGCGGTGTGGCGGCATCCGGCGGGGCGTGGGCGCAGGACCGGGCGGCGCACTTCGGCGGGTGGCCGCGGCTGACCGACTCCGTCGTCGGCGCCGTCGGTGCGTGGGCCTGCTACGTGGCCACCGGGGACTCGGACTTCCTGCGCTGGAGCCATGCCGTGACCCGCGCGAGCCTGGCCAGGGCCGAGCGGGAGATCTTCGACGGCGGGCTGTTCCGGGGCTGCGCCAGCTTCATGGAGTCCAACAGCGGCTACCCCGCGCGGTTCGCGTTCAACGGCCGGGCGGTCGGCGCCACGAAGGCGTTGAGCACCAACGTCCTCCACCACCGCGGCTACACCCTGGCGGCGCGGGCGGCCGCGCTGCTCGGGGAGGACCCGGAGCCGTTCGAGGTCCGGGCGGCGGCACTGAAGCGGGCGATCAACGAGCGACTGTGGCGGCCGGAGCGTGGCCACTACGCCTACTACGAGGACGCCGACGGTCGGCCAGCGAATCGTTGGGAGGGGCTCGGTACCGCGCTGGCGGTGCTGTGGGGCGTGGCCGACGACGAGGCGGCAGCGGCCGTCTTCCGCACCGTCACCGCGACGCGGCACGGGCTGCCCTGCCTGTGGCCGCGGTACCGGTTCTGGAAGCCGTGGCTGGTGCGGGACGAGTACTACTACCACAACGGGATGGTGTGGCCGTTCGTGCAAGGATACTGGGGCTGGGCGGCGGCCGCGCGCGGGGCGGTCGAGGTGTTCGCGACCGAGCTGGCCGGCCTGGCCGACCTCGCCGGGCGCGCCGCGACCTACCACGAGTTCTACCGCCCCGACTCCGGGCGACCGGGCGGCTCCGCCCGCCAGTTGTGGAGCGCCGCGGGCTACCTCGCGATGGTCCACTATGGACTCTTCGGCATGTCCTTCGACGGCACGGAGATCGGCTTCCGCCCGGTTGTCCCCGCCGGCTTGTCCCGGCTCCGGCTGTCCGGTCTCACCCACCGCGGCCTCACCCTGGAGATCACGATCACCGGGTCGGGCACCCGCATCGGATCGTTCGCGGTGGACGGCGCGGAGCAGCCCCGCCACGCGATCCCGGCCACGCTGACGGGCCCGCACCGCGTGGACATCACGCTGGGCTGATCCCCAACACCACACCTGGGCCGGTCCCGCCGGACCGCGGTGACCCGACGCAAGCCGGGTCCCCCGCCGGCCGGCGTCGCGCTGTGTGAGCGGAGTCACCCCCCGACCACGCACCGGCACCAGGCTCGAATGCGCTCGGCAACATCACCATTACCGTCGCGGCACATTGGCGATTCGCGCCGGCAAAGCCCGCGACACCGATTCCCGCCAATGCCCGGGCCGGCGGTGCCGAATGTCGAGCCGGCTCGACGAATGGGCCACCACATCAGAATCGGCGGCCCGAGCGCGGACAATTCCGGATTCCGCCCGGCCCGCCGGCAGGGTCTCGTCACTCGAGGCGACGCCCGGGTGCGCCGCGGTCCGGGTCGGCGTTGTGGAGCTGGCCGATCACGCGGTACAGGCTGGACAGCTCTGCGGTGAGCGCGTCGCGGATGTTGCCGATCCGGGTGCCCACCTCGACGGCGGCCGCGGCCAGTTCGGCGTGGACGTTGACGCCCGGGGTCGGCTGGCCGACCGCGTTCCCGGCCTGGCGGCTCGCGTCGGAGAGGATGCGGGTGGCGCGGGTTCGCGCGTCGGCCTCGAGTTGGCGGCCCGACGCGTTGGCTATCCGGATGAGCTCCTCGGCCCGCCTGCGCGCCTCGTCCATCATCCGGTCGGCGCGCACCTGCAGCTCGGCCTCGGATATCCCGGTCGGCCCGGTCTGCTCGCGCCAGTGCTTGAGCCGGTCGATCTCGTTCTGCTTCTCCGCGAGCCGCACGGCCAATGTCTCGATTGTGTCCGCGACCCGATCCAGGAATTTGTCGACCTGGTCCTCGTCATATCCGCTCGAGAAGAAACTGGCCCGATCGAAAATAACCTCCTGCACGTCGCGCACCGTCAATGGCGTCGGCATTGGCCTACTCACCCCGGACCCTCACCTTCCACGCGCTCACGCCGCGGCTGGACCGATGTGATAATAGGCGGGCTGTCAACGACCCGCGCAAATTGCATTTAGCGCGTCGTTCCCCCCATTTTCACTGCTCAGCCGGTGCGTGGGCCAGCAGCTGGAGCCGCTCGTAGGAGTCGGTGCCGCACTCGGCGTGGTAGGTCACCAGCATCTGGCCGGACGTGCCCGGGAGCGCTATCTTCTCGTACCGGAGATCGAGCGGGCCGAGCGCCCACCCCTGTTCGGCGGCGGCGTCGCCCCGTTCGCCCTGGACCCCGAGGGCGCCGACCCGGCTGCGGACGGTCGCGGCGCGGATGCTGTCCTGAGCGCGCTGTTTGGACCAGATTGTCCAAGTAGGCTGTCCGCGACGGCGGGACCGACCCGCGGAATCGAGGGCCGATGAGCATCGTGAGCAGGGGGTTCCACGGGCGGCGCGAGCCGTCCGCCGATCTGCCGCCCGGCCAGTACCTGACCCGCGACTTCCCCGTGCTGCAGGCCGGCCCGACGCCGTCGGTCCGGCTCGACGACTGGCGGTTCACGATCCGCACCGAGCTCGGCGCCGAGCAGTCCTGGTCGTGGCGGCAGCTGCTCGGCCTGCCGAGCGAGCGGCCCACCGTGGACATCCACTGCGTCACCAAGTGGTCCAAGCTGGAGACCACCTGGCAGGGCGTCTCGCTCGACACGCTGTTCGAGTACGTCGAGACGGCCGCCGACTACGCGCTGGTCCGCTCCTACGGCGGCTACACGACCAACCTCCCGCTGGAGGACCTGCTCGACGGTAAGGCCTGGATCGCCTACCGGTTCGAGGGCGAGGACCTGCCCGGCGAGCACGGCGGCCCGGCCCGGCTGCTGGTGCCGCACCTCTACTTCTGGAAGTCGGCGAAGTGGGTGACCGGCATCGAGCTGCGCAACGACGACGAGCCGGGGTTCTGGGAGTCGCTGGGCTACCACGACTACGGCGACCCGTGGCGCGAGCAGCGGTACACCGGTGACTGACCCGGTCACCGACACCGTCTCGCGGCGGCGGCGGCTGCTGCGGTGGCTGGTCGCGACGGCCGTCGACATCCGCGAGGTGACCCCGACCGCCCGGACCGTCGTCTTCGAGGTCCCCGGCTGGCCCGGGCACGCGGCGGGCCAGCACGTCGACGTCAAGCTGACCGCGCCGGACGGCTACAGCGCCCAGCGCAGCTACTCGGTCGCCGCGCCCACCGACGGCGACCGGGTCGAGCTGACGATCCAGCGCGTCGCCGACGGCGAGGTGTCGCCCTACCTGGTCGGAGACCTGGTCATCGGCGACCAGATCGAGCTGCGCGGCCCCATCGGCGGCTGGTTCGCCTGGCACGGCACGGAGACCATGCCGGTCCTGCTCGTGGCGGGCGGCTCGGGGATCGTCCCGCTGATGGCGATGGTGCGGGCGCGGGCCAGGGTGGCGAACCCGGCCGAGTTCAAGCTGCTGTATTCCGTTCGCACCCCGGCGGAGGTGTACTACGACGCGGAGCTACGGTCGAAGCCCGGGTTGGAGGTGACGGTGCTCTTCACGCGCAAGGCGTTCGGCACCAACCGGCCCGCCGGGCGGATCGGTGCGGCCGACCTCGCCGCGGGCTGGCCACCGGACGCCGGCGCCCGGACCTACGTGTGCGGCCCCACGGGTTTCGTGGAGTCTGTGACCCAGCTGCTGCTGGCCGGCGGACACGATCCGGCGAGCATCCGGACCGAGCGGTTCGGCCCGAGCGGAGGATGATGATGGGCACGTTCATCGACGGCAACTTCATCGACGGCAACGGCGCGGCCGGCATGTTCGCCGAGGCGTTGGGCATCGACGTCACGACGGCCATGGTCACCTGTGTGAGCTGCGGCGCGGCCGGCCGGTTCGCGGACAGCCACGTGTACGACGGCGGCGGGCCCGGGATCGTCGCGCGGTGCGCGCCCTGCGGCTCGGTGATCGCCCGGCTGGTGCGCACGCCGACCGACGCGTGGCTGGACCTCCGGGGTGCGCGGTCCGTGCGCATCCCCATGCCGTGACGTTCAGGAGGACGCCATGAGAGACGACATCGACAGCGAGTCCGACCTGCTCGGGCCGGAGGACACCCTCGTCGACCGGGGCGTCGAGGACGTGCTGGACGAAGGCTACTCGCCGGCGGAGCGCCCGTCGGACTTCTTCGACGGGCACGAGCCGCTGGCGGGCAGGCTGTCCCGGGAGCTGCCCGACCTGTCCGACGCCGAGGACGCGAATGATGCCGACGGGCTCGGCGACGCCTCGGACACCGACGGCGAGCCCTACGACGGCGAGGTGGGCGTCGCCCGCTCCGGCCGGCTCGTGGAGGACGACGAGGGCGGCGGCGACACCGACGCCTACCTGTACGCGCGGGACGTGGGCGTGGACGGCGCGGCGGCGTCGGCCGAGGAGGCCGCGGTGCACATCGTCCCCGACGGCCAGGGCTGACAGCCCTCGAGCCCGGACCGCCGGCATGCCCTGAACGACGCGCTCGGGACGTCGAGTGCCCCGAGCGCGTCGTTCAGGGCAAGGTGGCTCAGGGCTCGAGGGCCGTGGTGATGTCGATCTCGGAGTGCAGGGTTCGGTGCACCGGGCACTTGTCGGCGATCTCGAGCAGGTGCGCGAGCTGGTCGTCGTCGAGGTCGCCGTCGAGGCGGATCGACCGCTCGATCCGGTCGACCCGGCCGACCCGGGTCTCGCAGTGCGCGCAGTCCTCGGCGTGGATCCGCGAGTGGCGCAGCCGGACGGTCACCTTCTCCAGCGGCAGCTTCTTGCGCCGCGCGTACATCCGCAGAGTCATCGAGGTGCACGCGCCGAGCCCGGCGAGGAGCAGGTCGTACGGACTGGGCCCGGTGTCCTCGCCGACCGGGCGGGGCTCGTCGGCGGTGAGCACGTGCCGGCCGGCGGTGATGCGCTGCCGGTAGGTGCCGCCCCCGGTCTCGGCGACGACGACGCTGCCTTCCTTGGTGGGCGCGGCCTCCGGTAGGTACCGCGCCGCCCAGGTCGCGATCATCGTGGCCGCGAACCCCGCGTCGGCCGGCGCGCCGAGCAGGTGGTCGGCACCGTCGAGGGAGACGAAGGACTTCGGGTGACGGGCCGCGTCGAAGATCCGCCGCGCGTTCTCGACCCCGACGACCCCGTCGACGGGTGAGTGCAGCACGAGCAGCGCCGCCCCACCCACCGCGACCGGTCCGTACGGCACGCCGACGGTGACGACCGCGCGCACGTCGGGCAGGCGCTCCGCCGCCGCCAGCACGGCCGCGCCGACGGCCCCGTGTCCGATGAGGACAGTCGGACCCGCAGGCACCGAGGCCGGATCGAACCGGCGGATCGCGATCCCGGCCGCGGCCAGTTCCGGCGCGATCCGCGCGGCGACGTCGAGCTCGCCGACGAACAGGGCGTGGGCCCGCGCCTGGCCCGCGGGCGGTTCCAGGTCGTCGCTGCGCATCGTCGCCTCCCACTGTCGGCCGGTCCCGATCATGTCACGCCCAATCCGCGGCTCCTCGGGTACCGAATGGTGCGGTGAGGAGAGGAGCGCGGGTCGGCGACCGGGTCGCCGTGCGGCTGCGCGACTACCGTGAGCTCGACGACCCGCTCTTCGACGCGGTCGCCTCGATCGAGATGGGCGAGCACGTCGGCGAGCGGAACTACCCCGCCTACGCCGCCGCGCTCCACCGGCTGCTCGAACCGGGAGGCCGCCTGGTGCTGCAACAGATGTCCCGCGGCGCGGTCGCGCCCGGCGGCGGCGCGTTCATCGAGACCTACAGCGCGCCGGACATGACCGTGCGGCCGGTCGGCGCGACGCTCGACCACCTCGCCCCGGCCGGCTTCGAGATCCGCGACGTCGAGGCGATGCGCGAGCACTACGTCCGCACCCGCCGCGCCTGGCTGTCCACTGTGGAGGAACGGTTCGCTGACGTGGTGGCGCTGATCGGCCCCGAGCGGGCCCGGGTCTGGCGGCTCTACCCGGCCGGCGGCGCGCTGGCGTTCGAGGAGAACCGGATGGGCGTCGACCAGGTCGTCGCGGTCCGCACCACGGCCGAGGGCCGCAGCGGCATGCCGCCGGTACGGCAGGGACTGGTGGCCCGTGCGTGAGGTCCTGGTCAACCTGGCGGTCTGCGCCGGTGTGGTGGCCGTGCTGCTGGCGGTGGTGTTCGCGATCTCGGTGCGCCGCGACCGGCACGACCTCATCGACGTCGCGTGGGGCCTCGGGTTCACGCTGATCGCGGTCACGACGTTCGTGCTGTCCACCGGCGACCTCGCGACCCGGGTCCTGCTCACCGTGCTCACCGCGGTGTGGGGCCTGCGCCTGGCCGTCCACATCGGACTTCACAGCCGGGGCAGGCCGGAGGACCGCCGCTACGTCGAGATCCGGTCGCGCGGCGGGAATGTGCGACTCGTGCGGGTCGTGTACCTCACCCAGGGCGCGGTCATGCTGCTCGTGTCGCTGCCGGTCCAGGTCGGCCAGTACGGCGCCGGCGCGCCCGGGTGGCTGCTGGGCCTCGGCGTGGCGGTGTGGCTGGTCGGCTTCGTGTTCGAGTCGGTCGGCGACCGGCAGCTGCGCCGGTTCGCCGCGGACCCCGCCAACCGCGGGCGGGTGCTCGACAGCGGGCTGTGGCGCTACACCCGGCACCCGAACTACGTCGGCGACGCCACCGTGTGGTGGGGCCTGTACCTGCTGGCGTGCGGCACCTGGGGCGGCGTGGCGACCCTGCCGGCGCCGGTCGTGATGACGGTCGTGCTCGCCGCGGGCACCGGCAAGCCGCTGACCGAGAGGCACCTGGCGCGCTCGCGGCCGGGCTACGCCGAGTACGTGCGCCGCACCAGCGGGTTCCTTCCCCGTCCCCCACGCGGCTCCTGAGTACGGCACAGTGGCGCGATGCGCACCGTGACCCGCACCGAGGGCTACGTCCTGGTCGTGATCCTGGTGGTCGCGCTGGGGTGGTCGGCGATCGGCGCCAAGAGCCTCGGCACGTGGGCGCTCGAGGTGGTGTGGATCTTCGTCGGCGCGCCGATCGTGCTGCTCAACCGGCACCGCTTCGCGCTGACCCGGCTTGTGCTGTGGCTGCTGGTCTGCCACGCGATCGTGCTCTGCTACGGCGGGCACCACACCTACGCCGAGACGCCGCTGGGCAACTGGTTCCAGGACACCTTCGACCTGTCGCGCAACCACTACGACCGCTTCGCCCACTTCGTGCAGGGCTTCGTGCCGGCGATGCTGGTGCGGGAGCTGCTGCTGCGGCTCACTCCGCTGCAACGCGGCGGCTGGACGTTCACCCTCACCGCGGCCGTGTGCCTGTCGATCAGCGCGTGCTTCGAGTTCGTCGAGTGGGCGGCGGCGCTGATCCTGGGTGCCGGCGCGGACGAGTTCCTCGCGACCCAGGGCGACGTGTGGGACACCCAGTGGGACATGTTCCTGTGCCTGTGCGGCGCGCTGCTGGCCCAGCTGCTCCTGCGCCGGGTGCACGATGCGCAGCTGGTCACGCCCAGCGGTGCTCGGCGGTGACGTCGTCGGTGGGGAAGAAGCTCTCGAGGCGGACCTCCTGCGCGGCGATGTCCTGCGGGGTGCCGACCGTGGTCACCATCGAGAAGTAGCGCAGGGTCAGGCCGTCCTTCGCGAACTCGACCGGCACGACCGGGAGCAGGTCGCTGGTGAAGTCCGGGGTGTGCCAGCGGCGCGGCACGCCGGGCGCGGCGAGGACCTCCTCGAGAAGCGCGCCCGTCCGCGGGTCCGGGATCCCGCCAACGGCCTCGCGGTGGATGCGCTGGAGGAGCGAGCGCGCCACGTCCGGCCAGTTCAGCACGTACCGGCGCAGGCCTTCCGGGTCGAACAGGAGCCGGACGACGTTGGCCGGCGCCGCGTCCGAGCCGCGGCCGGGCCGACGAGCCACTCGAACATCGCCCGCGCCGCGTCGTTGGTCTGCGTGACGTCCCAGTGCCGGGTGAGCACGACCGCCGGGTAGGGCTCGTGCTGGCGCAGCACCCGGTCGACCGCGGCGCGCACCGGGGTCATGGCCGGCTGGTCGAGGTCCGTGTCGTGGTAGACCGGCGCGTACCCGGCGGCGACCAGGAGCTGGTTGCGGTCGCGCAGCGGTAGGTCCAGCGTGCCGGCCAGGGTCAGCACCATCTCCCGGCGCGGGGTGGCCCGGCCGCTCTCCACGAAGCTGACGTGCCGCGGGGTCACCCGTGCCTCGGTGGCGAGCGCGAGCTGGCTCATCCTGCGCACCTGCCGCCAGTACCGCAGCAGCTGCCCGACGGCCGGACGTTCGTTCACCGAGGTCACGATGCGGACGGTAGCGAGCCGGCAGGGTCGGCCGCACTTCCCTCGGAGGGAATTGAGCAGGCGCGCACCCCGGCCACAGGATCGAGCCATGACACCTTCGCAGACGTTCACCGTCCACACCCTCGACTCGGCGCCTTCCGCGTCGCGGCCGGTACTCGCCGAGCTCGAGCAGCGGATCGGCTTCATCCCCAACCTGGCCGCGACGATGGCCGGCTCCCCCGTCCTGATCGGTGGCTTCGGCCAGCTCCAGCAGACCCTGCGGGCCACCACGCTGACCGGGGCCGAGCGGGAGGTCGTCGGGCTGGCCGTCAGCCACGAGAACGACTGCCCGTACTCCCTGGCCGCGCCCGCGGTGTTCGCGGCGGGCCAGGGCGCCGCGCCGGACGTGATCCTCGCGGCGCGGTCCGGGCGGCCGCTGCCGGACGCTCGGTCGCAGGCGTTGCGGAAGTTCGCCGTCGCGGTGCTGCGCGACCGGGGCCGGGCGCCGGTCGACGCCTTTCTCACGGCCGGCTACACCGTGGCGCAGGCGTACGAGGTGATCACCCAGGTCGGCTACACGAGCATCGCCAACTGGGCGGCCAACCTGTGCGACACCCCGATCGACGACGCGTTTCAGTCGGCGGCGTCGTCGTAGCGCATCGCGCCGACCACGTTGCCGGACGGGTCGGCGGGAAAGACCAGGTCACCGACGTCGCTGATCGTGGTCCTCGCCGTCACGACCTCGTCGCCGCCGGCCACCGCGCGCCCGGCTGGCACCAGCTGCTACCCGCGAGCCGGGCGTGATGAGCGCGCACCCCGGGTCGGGCACGTGGGCGGTGCCGCGGGACCGGGCGGGGTGGATCGCCGCGGGCGCTGTACCTGTTCGCCGCGGACTTCCCGGTCGGGGCGCCGTGCGGGGTCGTCGCGGTGTCGCCGCCGTGCCGCCGCCGCTGCGCCGAGCTGATCCTGTACCTCGCCCGGGCGTGCCCGCTCGACCTGTCCGTGCCGGCCGGCCGACGTGCTGGTGGACGTGCTGGTGGACGTGCTGGTGGACTTCGTGGTGACGCTGCCCGACGCGCGCGCAGGCGGTGGCGTCGGCGCTGCCGGCCGACCCGGCGACCGGGCGGGTGTTCCCGCTCGAGACCGGTCTGACGCTCGGCCGGTGGCGGCGCGGGCCGCGGATCATCGAGGCGTTTCTCACGTTCCGGCCGGCCGGCGCGTCTGCAGAGTGTGCGGACGGCAGAGATCGCCACGGTGCTGGGCCTGCTGCTCGACCTGCGGCCGGTGAGCATCGTGGTCGGGACGTCCGCGGATCCCGTGTCGCGGGCGAACGGGGCGCGGCTCGCCGAAGCGTGGACCGCGCGGGACGGCTTCGTGCTGGCGACCGTCGCGTGGCCGGAGACGGCGGCGTCGTGGTTGCGGCAGGCGCGGCGGTTCGCCTCGCCCGCGCCCGACGCGTGGGTCGTGACCGGGACTCTCGCGGGCTGGGTCGGCATGGGCCGCCAGCTCGTGGGCACGGCCTGGTCCCCGCGGCGGACCGTGGCCACCGCGGGGCCGGCCGCGCGGTCGCTCGTCGACACCGGGCTGTTCGACGGGCTGCGCGGCGCGCACGCGGACGGCGGCTCGTGGGAGATCGCGGGGTCACTGCTCATCCACCGCACGAACTAGTGTCGCGTGACCCTGAAACCTTTACGCCGCTGCGGCCAACAGCGGCCCCTGTCTGTGTTACGGCGTTGGAGAAAAGCCCAAGTACATCCAGTACGAGCGGCTTTCCTCCGCCTTGTCAGGAACCACGTGGATCCACA
>NZ_WHTD01000034.1 GCF_009379765.1 Actinophytocola sp.
GGGGCGGGCCGGCGTGCGTCCCGGCGCCGGCGCGCCGGCCGTGGCCAGCGCGAGCAGCCCGAGCATCGCCTCGACCAGTGCGTAGTCGATGTCCGCGCCGGCGGCGAGCACCCGGCGGTGGGCCAGCTCCACCCGCGCGTCGACGTACACCGCCGGCCGCGACCCGCCGGCCAGCCGGGCGCCGAGGGCGGGCGACAGGGTGACCGAGGTGCACTCGTCCCCGCCCGCCGGATGGGCGAACCGCTCCTCCTCGCCCGGCGCGCCGAGGTAGCCGACGGCGGGCTCGAGGTCGACCGCCACGCCCGTGTGCCGGCGGAACCTGCCCCGCCGCACGAGGACCAGCCGGTAGTCCTCGCGCACCTCGGGCGCCGACCACCCGGTGTGGTCGTCCGCACAGCGCACGCCCCAGACCGAGAGGCCCGGTCGGGCGGCGAGGCCGACGGAGGTGAGCACGGCCGGGACGCTACGCCGGGGGTCCGACAAGGTCGGCCGCGAGCAAGGATGTTCAAGACGGGCCGGCCGCGGGCGGCGAGGCTGTCCCCATGGCATCACTGCGACAGGACATCGACCTCGACGCCCACCCCGACGACGTGTGGGCCGCCCTCCGCGACTTCGGCGCGTTGCACGAACGGCTCGTCCGCGGCTTCGTCGTCGACGCCGAGCTCGACGGCAGCGATCGGGTGATCACGTTTTTCAACGGCATGACGGCGCGTGAGCGGCTCGTCGGCGTCGACGAGGAGCACCGCCGTCTCGCGTACGCGATCCTCGACGGGTTCGACCATTACAACGGCTCCGCCGAAGTTCACCCGGACGGCGAACGCTGCCGGCTGGTGTGGGTGGTCGACGTGCTGCCCGACGACCGGGCGCCACAGGTCGGCGAGCTCATGGAACGTGGCGCCGAGGCGATGCGCCGCACGCTACAGCGCCGCATGACTCCCGTCACCGCGTCCCAGCATGCGGATCGCGGTGG
This sequence comes from Actinophytocola sp., assembly GCF_009379765.1. Classification (GTDB taxonomy): domain Bacteria; phylum Actinomycetota; class Actinomycetes; order Mycobacteriales; family Pseudonocardiaceae; genus Actinophytocola. Next base: position 971 of record NZ_WHTD01000034.1, read on the forward strand.
ACCAGTAGGTGGACACGTGGCACGCTGAATCACATGCTCACCGCGACCGAAGTCCTCCTCGTGGCCCGGCGCCACGTGGATTTCGTGCGCGTCTCCAGCGCGATGTGCCGACGGTTCGGGTAACCCGCCGCCGCGTGCGTTGATCATCCAGCCGGCGCCGGGTGCGCCGGCCGACTTCCGTGTTTCTCGGGGTTCACCGGCGCGCGCCGAAGCCAAGAACCTCGGAGGACTGACGGGTGTCATCTCCCACCACACCGCGCACGGCCCCTGCCGCGGCCGGCAAGCGGGCCCACGCACGGCGCGGTGAGGGGCAATGGGCGCTCGGCTACCGCGAGCCCCTCAACCCCAACGAGCGGAGCAAGAAGGACGACAACCCGCTCAACGTCCGCGACCGCATCGAGAACATCTACGCGCACACGGGCTTCGCCGGCATCGACCCGGCCGACCTGCGCGGCCGCTTCCGCTGGTTCGGCCTCTACACCCAGCGCAAGCCCGGCATCGACGGCGGGCGCACCGCCACGCTCGAGCCGGAGGAGCTCGACGACGAGTACTTCATGCTCCGCATCCGCATCGACGGCGGCGCGGTCACCACCGAGCAGCTCGCGGTCATCGGCGAGATCTCGCAGACCTACGCTCGGGACACCGCGGACATCACCGACCGGCAGAACATCCAGTACCACTGGATCCGCGTCGAGGACATGCCGACGATCTGGGCGAAGCTCGAGGGCGCCGGCCTCACCACGATGGAGGCCTGCGGCGACAGCCCGCGGGTGATCCTCGGCTCGCCGGTCGCCGGCATCGCCACCGACGAGGTCATCGACGGCACCCCCGCGATCGAGGAGATCAGGCGCCGCTACGTCGGCGACCCGTCGTTCGCGAACCTGCCGCGCAAGTTCAAGACGGCCGTCTCCGGGCTGCCGGACGTGGCCCACGAGGTGCACGACGTCGCGTTCGTGGGCGTCGACCACCCCGAGCACGGCCCCGGCTTCGACCTGTGGGTCGGCGGCGGGCTGTCCACGAACCCGATGATCGGCCAGCGGCTCGGCACCTGGGTGCCGAGCGACGAGGTGGCCGACGTGTGGGCGGGCGTCATCAGCATCTTCCGCGACTACGGCTACCGCAGGCTGCGCCACCGCGCGCGGATCAAGTTCCTGGTCAAGGACTGGGGCGCGGCGAGGTTCCGCGAGGTGCTGGAGACCGAGTACCTCGGGCGCCCGCTGCTCGACGGCCCGGCGCCCGAGGTGCCGGACCGGCAGCACGACCACGTCGGCGTCCACCCGCAGCGGGACGGCAAGTTCTACGTCGGCGCCGCGCCGATCGCCGGGCGGGTGTCCGGTTCGGCACTCGTCGCCGTCGCGAAGGCGGCCGAGCGGGTCGGGTCCGGCCGGGTCCGGTTCACCCCGCTGCAGAAGCTGATCGTGCTCGACGTGCCGAAGTCCGAGGTGGACGGTCTGCGGGCGGAGCTGACGAGGCTGGGGCTGCACACCGACCCGTCGCCGTGGCGGCGCGGCGTGATGGCCTGCACCGGCCTCGAGTTCTGCAAGCTCGCGATCGTCGAGACCAAGGCCCGCGCGGTCGAGCTGGTGTCCGCCCTGGAGGAGCGGCTCGCCGACATCACCGGCGAGATCACCGCACCGATCAGCGTGCACATCAACGGCTGCCCCAACTCCTGCGCCCGGATCCAGACCGCGGACATCGGGCTCAAGGGCCAGATCGTCACCGACGCGGAGGGCAACCAGGTGGAGGGTTTCCAGGTGCACCTGGGCGGTGGGCTCGGCCTGGACGCCGGGTTCGGCCGCAAGCTCCGCGGGCACAAGGTCACCGCCGACCAGCTGACCGGCTACGTCGAGCGCGTGGTGCGCAACTTCGTCGTCCAGCGCGAGCCGGACGAGCGGTTCGCCCAGTGGGTCGGCCGCGCGGACGAGGGTGACCTGAAGTGACCCGGCCGACGTACTTCCCGCCGCGGAGGCTGCCATGACCGAGCGCGCGACGCCCTTCTACTGCCCCTACTGCGGCGACGAGGACCTTCGCCCGCGGGAGGAGCCGCACGCCGCCTGGCTGTGTACCGGCTGCCGGCGCGTGTTCACCGTCAAGTTCGTCGGCCTCGACCTGCAGGCATCCGAGCACGCGGAGGCAACCCAGTGACCACCACCACCCGAACCGGCCTCGAGTCGCTCGCCGAGCGCGCGTCCGCGGAGCTCGCCGACGCGAGCGCGGCCGAGGCCCTTGCCTGGACCGCCGAGACGTTCGGCGACTCCTGGATCGTGGCGTCCAACATGCAGGACGCCGTGCTGATCGACCTCGCCGTGCGCGCGAGGTCCGATGTGGACGTTCTGTTCCTGGAGACCGGCTACCACTTCGCCGAGACCATCGGCACCCGTGACGCGGTCGCGTTGACCTACCCGCGGATCCGGATCGTCGACGCGGCGGCCGAGCAGTCGGTGGCCGAGCAGGAGGCGGAGTTCGGGCTGCTGAACAAGACCGCCCCGGACCGCTGCTGCCACCTGCGCAAGGTGGTGCCGCTGCGGCGCACGCTCTCGCGCTACGAGGCCTGGGTCACCGGCGTGCGCCGGGTGGACGCGCCGACCCGGGCCGACACCCCGATCGTCCAGTGGGACGAGCGCAACGGGCTGGTGAAGGTCAACCCGATCGCGCCGTGGTCCGACGAGGAGCTCACCGGCTACATCGAGGCCAACGGGATCCTGGAGAACCCGTTGGTGAGTGAGGGTTACCTGTCGATCGGCTGTGCGCCGTGCACCGCGAAGCCGCTGCCGGGCGCCGACCCGCGCAGCGGCCGGTGGGCCGGCCTCGCCAAGACCGAATGTGGGTTGCACGGATGACCGCCACCATCGACGAGCCCGTCCGCACCCCCGCACCCCTGGACGCGCTGGGCCGCCTCGAGTCCGAGGCCGTGCACATCATGCGCGAGGTGGCCGGCGAGTTCGACCGGCCGGTGATCCTGTTCTCCGGCGGCAAGGACTCCACCCTGCTGCTGCACCTCGCGGTGAAGGCGTTCTGGCCCGCACCGGTGCCGTTCCCGCTGCTGCACGTGGACACCGGGCACAACTTCGGCGAGGTCATCGAGTTCCGCGACCGGATGGTCGAGCGGTACGGGCTGCGGCTGGTGGTCGCGCACGTGCAGGACTGGATCGACGACGGCCGGCTGACCGAACGCGGCGACGGCACCCGCAACCCGCTGCAGACCGTGCCGCTGCTCGACACGATCACCGAGCACAAGTTCGACGCCGTGTTCGGCGGCGGCCGCCGGGACGAGGAGCGGGCCAGGGCCAAGGAGCGGATCTTCAGCCTGCGCAACGCGTTCGGCCAGTGGGAGCCGCGCCGGCAGCGCCCGGAGCTGTGGAACCTCTACAACGGCCGGCACCGCCCCGGCGAGCACGTGCGGGTGTTCCCGCTGTCGAACTGGACCGAGCTGGACGTGTGGCGCTACATCGCGCGCGAGGACATCGACCTGCCGTCGATCTACTACGCGCACGAGCGGGACGTGTACTCCCGGGACGGGATGTGGCTCACCGAGGGTCCGTGGGGCGGGCCGAGGGACGGCGAGTCCTTGCTGCGCAAGACGATCCGCTACCGCACCGTCGGCGACGGCTCATGCACCGGCGCGGTGGAGTCCACCGCGACCACGCTGGCCGAGGTGATCGCCGAGGTCGGGGCGAGCAGACTCACCGAGCGCGGCGCCACCCGCGCGGACGACCGGCTGTCCGAGGCCGCCATGGAGGACCGCAAGCGCGTGGGCTACTTCTGATGTCGGACCTTCTGCGGTTGGCGACCGCCGGCTCGGTCGACGACGGCAAGTCCACATTGGTCGGACGGCTGCTGTACGACACCAAGTCGGTGCTCGCCGACCAGCTCGACGCCGTGCACCGCGCGAGCGTCGACAAGGGCCTGTCCACACCGGACTTGTCACTCCTCGTGGACGGGTTGCGCTCCGAGCGCGAGCAAGGCATCACCATCGACGTGGCGTACCGCTACTTCGCCACGCCCACGCGGACCTTCGTGCTGGCCGACACCCCGGGGCACGTGCAGTACACCCGCAACACGGTCACCGGCGCGTCCACCGCGCAGCTCGCGGTCCTCCTCGTGGACGCGCGCAAGGGCGTCGTCGAACAGACCCGCCGGCACGCCGCGGTGCTCGCGCTGCTGGCCGTGCCGCGGCTGGTGCTGGCGGTCAACAAGATCGACCTGGTGAACTACGACCAGGAGACGTTCGAGGTGATCGCCAAGGAGTTCGCCACGCACGCGGCCGCGCTCGGCTACCCGACCGGCTCGGTGCTGACGATCCCCGTGTCGGCGCTGCGCGGCGACAACGTGGTGGACTCCTCGGCGAACACCCCGTGGTACGCCGGGCCTACGCTGCTCGAGCACCTGGAGACCGTGCCGGTCGAGCCGGACCCGCACGAGGGGCCGCTGCGCTTCCCCGTGCAGTACGTGATCCGGCCGCGCACCGACGAGCACCCGGACTACCGCGGCTATGCGGGCCAGATCGCCGCGGGCAGCGTGCGGCCGGGTGACGAGGTCGTGGTGCTGCCGGCCGGCGTGCGCACGCGGGTCGAGCGGATCGACACCCCGGACGGCTCGCTGTCCGAGGCCACCGCGGGCCGGTCGGTGACGCTGCTGCTGGCCGACGACATCGACGTCTCCCGCGGCGACCTGGTGGCCGGCGCGGCCGACCCGCCGGTGATCACCGACGAGCTGGACGCGACGCTGGCCTGGCTCGCCGACAAGCCGCTGCGCGCGGGTGCCCGGGTGCTGGTGAAGCACGGCGCCCGCACGGTCCAGGCGATCGTGGGCGAGCTGCGCACCCGGTTCGACGAGCAGAAGCTGTCGACGACGGACGCCCCGGAGTCGTTGGAGCTCAACGAGATCGGCCAGGTCACCCTGCGCACGGCGGAGCCGGTCCCGGTCGACGACTACCGCACGCACGGCCGCACCGGCGCGTTCCTGGTGATCGACCCTGGTGACGGGACGACACTCGCCGCGGGGCTCGTCGGCGCACCGCTTCCGTTGCTGGAGCGTTGATGGCGCCACCACTCGTCGTCGTCGCGCACGGCAGCCGGGACCCGCGCAGCGCCGCCACGGTGTCCGCGCTGGTGGACGTGGTCCGTGCGGTGGAGCCGGCGCTGGACGTGCGCACCGCGTTCCTGGACCTGTCCGCGCCCCGGCTGCCGGACGTGCTGACCGCGCTGCACGGCGCCGGTCACCGGGACGTGGTGGTGGTGCCCTTGTTGCTGGGCAACGCTTTCCACGCGCGGGTCGACCTGCCGTCGATGGTCGCCGATGCGACCGCTCGGCTGCCCAGGCTCTCGGTCTCGGTGTCCGGCGTGCTCGGCCCGGACCCCCGGCTGCCCGCACTGGCGTTGCGCCGGCTGGTCGCGGCCGGCGCGCGGGTGGGTGACCCGGACCTCGGCGTTATCCTCGCCGGGGCGGGGTCATCGCACGCGCCGGCCAACGCGGCAGTGTCCACTGTGGCCGGTGAGTGGGCGCGGTCGCTCGGCTGGGCGGGTGCGGTGGCCGCGTTCGCGAGCGCCGCGCGGCCGGACGTGCCGGCCGCAGCGGCACTGCTGCGCGCCCGCGGCGCGCGGCGGCTCGCGGTGGCGTCGTGGTTCCTGGCACCCGGACGGCTCCCGGACCGGATCACGTCGCTGGCCAGGGCCGGCGACCCGGCGGCGATCGTGGCCGACCCGCTCGGGCACTCGCCGGAGCTCGCGTCGCTCGTGCTGGACCGCTACGCCGACGCGGCGGTGGTCCACTCGGGTGTTCGTTACGCCTGAACGGTCACGTGGCGTTAGTCCGTTCGGCCGTTCGTGGGAAAGCAACCAAATGTCCCCACCCGGCAAACGTGAATGCTTGACGGTGATGCTACTCGGGAGTAGGAACAGAAGGGCCGCGGCGTTACTGGTTCCGGAACCTCTTGCCCTGCAAGCAAACTTGAGGTGAGGACAATGAAGTCTGCCCTGCTCCGCGCGGGTACCGGCATGCTCGCTGCCGCCGCGCTGGCGGTCGCCATGGCGCCACCGGCGTCCGCGGCCGCGTTCGACATCGTCTACGACTGCCAGGCCGACACCCCGCTCGGCGCCGAGAACCTGACCTTGAACCAAGCCGTCGACGCGACCGCGCCGGCCACGGTGGCGCCCGGTGGGGCGCTGGACGTCGTGGTCGACCCCGGTCCCAACCAGGTGCCGGCCGAGGCCGCCGGCTACGACGTCAAGGAGGTCCACACGTTCGCCCTGAAGGTGCCGGTGCCGTCCAACGCGACGCTCACCGGTGTCGACCTGACCGGCGGCTCCGGCCTCGGTCCGACCCCGCCGGCTTGGTCGGAGGACGGCGGGATCGTGACCGTGACCTTCGCCGGTCCGATCGCCGGCGGCGCGACCTTCGAGCTGCCGACCGTGACCGCGCACCTGACCGCGGGCACGTCCGGCACGGTCGACTCGACGCTGTACGGCTCGAGCTACGACGACGCCGGCCTCACCTTCACCGCCGTCGTGTCGACGTTCCTCGGTGACATCTCGGCGCCGACGGCGTGCTTCCCCAACCCCAACCCGGTACTGACGTCGACGACCATCGGCTGACCTGACCGGGCGCGAACGGCACTCCCCACAACGGCGTGGGGAGTGCCGTTGCGTTGCCTGCGTCGGCCGCCGGCCCCCGGTACCAACTCTACCGGCGACCACCGACGCTCCAGGCTGACCCGAATCCTCTGTGGACAACGTGCCCGACCCCACCGCCTGTCCACAGACCACCACCGACGACGCCCGGAACTGTCGGCACCGGCCCGTAGACTGGATACCCGGGGGGCGGCGGCCGACAGGAGGCCCCGACCAGGAGACCTACGGGTGGGACGCGCCGGACGAGTACGACCACGTGCCGATCCACCGCGACCAGCCGCGCGCCTAGCCGGCCGCGCGCTCGGCCACCGGGCGGCGGCGCCGGGTCGGCTCTGCCAGCGAGGGTGGCAGCGAGGCGCCGTCCGCGCGGTAGAGGTCGGTGCCCGGCGGGACGATCTCGTCGATGCGGTCCAGCGTGGCGTCGTCGAGGGTCAGGCCGGCGCCCTTCAGCGTCGCCTCCAGGTGGTCCATCGTGCGCGGGCCGACGATCACCGACGTGACCCCGGGGTGCGTCGCGCTGAACGCGACCGCGAGCTCGGGCAGCGTGGCGCCGATGTCCGACGCCAGCTCGACGAGCTGCTCCAGCGCGTCGAACTTGGCGGCGTTGCCGGGGATCGACTCGTCGAAGCGGCCCGGGGTCAGCCCGGCCCGACCGCTCGTGAGGTCGACCGGTTGGCCGCGGCGAACCTTGCCGGACAGGAACCCGGACGCGAGCGGGCTCCACACCAGCACGCCCATGCCCAGCCGCTGGCAGGTCGGCAGCACGCCGCGCTCGATCCCCCTGGCCAGCAGCGAGTACGGCGGCTGCTCGGTGCGGAACCGGTAGAGGCCACGGTTCAGCGACACGTGGTGGGCCTCGACGATGTCCTCGGGCGGGAACGTCGAGTGGCCGAACGCGCGGATCTTCCCCTGCCGCACCAGGTCGGTCAGCACCGACAGGGTCTCCTCGATGTCGGTCGTGTGGTCCGGCCGGTGGATCTGGTAGAGGTCGATCCGGTCGGTGCGCAGCCGGCGCAGGCTCTCCTCGACCTCGCGGACGATCCAGCGGCGCGAGTTGCCGCCGAGGTTCGGCCCGTCGCCGATCGGGAAGTGGACCTTGGTCGCGAGCACGACGTCGTCGCGGCGACCCTCGAGAGCCTTGCCGACGATCTCCTCGGACTCGCCCGCGGAGTACATGTCGGCCGTGTCGACGAAGTTGATGCCCGCGTCGAGCGCGGTGTGGATGATCCGGACGCAGTCGTCGTGGTCGGGGTTGCCGACCGAGCCGAACATCATGGCGCCCAAGCAGTGGACGCTTACCTCGATCCCGGTCCCACCAAGTGTGCGGTAGCGCATGCGGGCCAACGTACGTGCTGGAGCAAGCTCCAGGTCAAGACCCGTTAGGGTCGCTGGCATGGCTGAGCTGGTGCACTACGTGTCAACAGACAACGGCGTCGCGACGATCACGCTGGACTCCCCGCACAACCGCAACGCGCTGTCCGCGCAGCTTCGCCGCGAGCTGCGCGACCACCTGGCCACCGCTGCCGGCGACGACGCGGTCCGGGTGATCGTGCTCGACCACACCGGCCCGGTGTTCTGCGCGGGCATGGACCTCAAGGAGGCCGGCGGCGCCGGCTCCAGCACCGACGGCGTCAACGAGTTCCCCGAGATCCTCACCCGGATCTGGACCAGTGAGAAGCCGGTCGTCGCCAAGCTCGCCGGCCCGGCCCGCGCGGGTGGCGTCGGCATGGTCGCGGCCGCCGACATCGCGGTCGCGGTCACCGACGCCACGTTCGCGTTCACCGAGGTCCGGCTCGGCCTCGTGCCCGCGGTCATCTCGGTGACCGTGCTGCCCCGGCTGCTCCCCCGCGCGGCGCACGAGCTGTTCCTCACCGGCGAGAAGTTCACCGCCGAGCGGGCCGTCGCGATCGGGCTGCTCAACGCGGCGGTGCCGGCCGACCAGCTCGACGCCGAGGTGAACCGCTACACCGGCATGCTCGCGCTCGGCGGCCCGACCGCGCTCGCGGCCACCAAGGAGATGCTGCGCCGGGCCCGCTCCGCCGACCTGGCCGACGACTTCGCCGACATGCTCGAGCTCTCCGCGGGGTTCTTCGCCGGCGCGGAGGGCCAGGAGGGCATCGCGGCGTTCGCACAGAAGCGGGCGCCCACGTGGGTGCCGGTCAGCGAGGGCTGAGCTCGAAGGTGAACCGGCCCGGCTCGCTCGCGTCGCGCAGGACGTCGACGATCGTCTGGTAGGCACGCGGGTCCGCGGCCTGGAGCACCTCGGGTGCCGACCACACCAGCACGTGCTCGCCCGCGGGCAGCCAGGACAGGTCACGAAGACTGTCGTACAGCGCGTCGAGGTTGCGGCCGAACCAGTCCGGGAAGGACATCGCCGCCGCGATCGCGTCGAGCGCCTCCACCTTGCCGCGGACACCCGTGCCGTCGACCTCGTGCCGCACGCCGCTCACCGCTGCGGGTCCACGACGACGAACGACGTGTAGTGGTCCTCGGTGTAGTACAGCTCGCCGTCCGAACCGGTGACCATCCGGCGCTGGCCGCGGTCGTCGCTGCCCGGGGTCTCCACCGTGTACTCGTGGTAGTACCCGGTCTTCTCCGTGGGCAGCAGCCGCTCGCGGTTGCCGAAGGTCGCGCCGTCCTGCTCGTGCGGGTACGGGCCGCCCCGCTCGATCAGCCGCCAGGTGCCGTCCGCCTCGTCCGGCAGGTCGGACAGCGCGCGGACCGGCAGCCCCGAGTCGGCGCCGGGCACCGCCGCGGTGTCGTCCCCGCTCGTGACGTCGCGGACGAACCAGCCGGCGAGCACGAGCACGACGAGCCCGACGAGGGCGACCGTGATACGACGTGACGAACCCACCCGCTCAGCCTAGGAACTCATCGGCCGCTGGATTCGGCGGGCACCCGCTCGCCGCGGGCCGGTGGCGCCGCGGCGACCTCCGTGTCGGCGCCGGCCTCGATGTCGGCGTCGGTCCTGGCGTCGGCGTCGGTCCTGGCGTCGGGCGTGGCGTCGACATTCGGGTCGGGCTCGGCCTCCTCGGCCGTCTCCGCGACCGAGTCGGTGCCGAGCGGACGCTCATCGCCGCCCGACGGACCGAACAGGGCCGCCGCGTGGTCGACGATCCGGTCGATCAGCCACGCGACGACCAGGCATATCGGTGCCAGCACGGTGATCACGAGCGCGAACTGCAGGGGGAACGCCAGGCCGCTCACCCACAGCTCGACGCCGTTCCACCAGTCCGACAGCATGACTTCGAGAGTAGACCTACGCCACTCCGCCGGTCCGCCGGATGGGGAACGTAGGTAAGTTGCGAAGCATGTTCGCCGTGTACGCCGCCGAGCCCAACCCCGACAAGCCGCTCGAGGCGCTGCGGGTGGGCGAGCGACCAGATCCCGAGACGCCGGCCGGCTGGGTGGCGGTGACCGTGCGTGCCGCGAGCCTGAACATGCACGACCTGTGGACACTGCGCGGCGTCGGCATCAAGTCCGAGCAGTTCCCGATGATCCTGGGATGCGACGGCGCCGGCGTGCTGGCCAGTGGCCCGGATGCCGGGTCCGAGGTCGTCCTGCACGGCGTCGTCGGCGACGCGTCGGCCTACGGTGACGAGACGCTCGACCCGAGGCGCACCCTGCTCACCGAGAAACACCAGGGCACGTTCGCCGACTCGGTGATCGTGCCGGCGCGCAACGTGCTGCCCAAGCCGACCGGGCTGTCGTTCAGCGAGGCCGCGTGCATGGGGACCGCCTGGCTCACCGCGTACCGGATGCTGTTCGCGAAGTCGAGCCTGCGACCAGGTCAGACGATGCTCGTACAGGGCGCGTCCGGCGGTGTGTCGACCGCGCTGGTCGCGCTGGGCAAGGCGGCCGGCATGCGGGTGTGGGTCACCGGGCGGACCGAGGAGAAGCGGGCGCTCGCGTCGCGGCTCGGCGCGCACGCGACGTTCGAGTCCGGCGCGCGGCTGCCCGAGCGGGTCGACGCCGTGTTCGAGACCGTCGGCAAGGCCACCTGGGCGCATTCCATGAAGTCGGTCCGACCGGGCGGCACGATCGTGGTGTCCGGTTCCACCAGCGGCCCGGACCCGAGCGCCGACCTGCAGCGGCTGTTCTTCCTGCAGATCCGGGTGGTCGGCTCGATGATGGGTACCCGGGACGAGCTGGCCGGCCTGCTGAAGTTCTGCGCGCTGACCGGCATCCGGCCGCAGATCGGGAGCGAGCTGCCGATGACCGATGCGGCCGACGGGTTCGGCCAGATGCTTGCCGGCGAGACCGCCGGCAAGATCGTCTTCACTCGATGAGGTCCCATGCCGCGTACGTTCACGCTCGATGACGCAATCCAGCTCGCCCGCCGTGCCCACGAGGGGCAGCTGGACAAGTCGGGCCGGCCATACATCGCGCACCCACTGCGCGTGATGGGGCAGGTCAGAGGCGATCACGAACGGATGACCGCCGTGCTGCACGACGTGGTCGAGGACACCGGCGTGACGCTCGACGACCTCACCGCCGTCGGCTGCCCGCCCGAGGTGCTCGACGCCGTCGCGGCCATCAGCAAGCGTCCCGACGAGCCGCAGGCCGACTACCTGACGCGGGTGATGGCCAACCCGATCGCGCTGGTGGTGAAGCGGGCGGACATCGCGGACAACATGTCCGAGGACCGCATGGGCCGCCTCGACGCGCCGACCCAGGAGCGGCTGCGGGTGAAGTACGAGGCGGCGTTGCGGCAGCTCAACGGTCACTCCCCGAGCTGAGCGACGAGCTTCCTGGGCGCCACCGCGCGGTAGGCGTCCTGCACGATCTCGGCGATCTCGGTCCAGTCGACCGGCACGTCGAGGTACACGCCGAGCCAGCCGCGGTGGCCAACGTACGGCGGGCGGAAGAACCGCTCGGGCTCCTCGCCGACGAGCTCCTCCTGGACCCCCGGCGGCGCCGCGCACCAGAACCCGAGCCGGTCGTCGTGGTGGTGGTTGGCGTACATGACGAACGTCTTGCGGATGAACCAGGTCGGCTCGCCGTGGCTCAGCTTCTCGGTGACCTCCGGGAGCGCGAGGCACAGCGCCCGCAGGCGCGGCAGCGGGTCGGGCACAAGGTCGTCCGCCATGCCTCGGCACCTTAGACGGTCCCGCCCGGCCACCGCTTGGACGAATGAGAACGCCCCGCAGCCACCCGTCGCCCGCGTCGCCCTGTGGCGTAGCCGTGTCACCCCGTGACATCGCCATGCCGACCCGTGGCGGCGCCGTGCCGACCCGTGGCGGCGCCGTGTCGTCGTCTGGCGGCGCCATGCCGACCCGTGGCGATCACAGCAGGTGGTGACGCCACGCTCATCCAACCCGGCCGGACGACGACGCCAGACGACGACACAGCCACGCCACAGGACGACACGACCACGCCAGACGACGATACGGCGACGCCACCGGACGACACGGCTGTGGCTTGGTGGGCTGGCTATTTCCCGGCTAGCTTGCCCAGCAGCTCCACCGGCACGACCCGCACGGGGAACGGCCGCGTCGCCTCGAACGCGTCGGCCCCCTTGACCTCCGCCACCTGCTGGTAGACGCCCGCGTCATCGAGCTCGAACACGGTGAGGGTCGGATCCTCGGGATCGATCGCCCAGTAGCTCAGCACGCCGAGCCGCTGATAGGCGGCCTTCTTGTTGTTGAGGTCGTTGAGCACGCTGCTCGGTGAGAAGATCTCGACCGCCAGCACCGGCGCGACTGGGAGGAGCTTGTCGGTGAAGTCCTCGTCGCGGCCGACCAGTACATCCGGCTGCAGCTCGGTGGTCCGTGACGGACGTACCGAAAAGGGCGCGCCCAGCACGTCGAACTCGTCCGGGCATGCCTGTTCGAGCACGTTGTAGAGGCGATAGGCGACCTTCTGATGGCGCCGCCCAGGTGCCGGACTCACGATGAGCATCCCGTCGAGGAGCTCGTACCGGTTGCCGTCATCCGGCATCGCCTCCAGGTCGTCCACGGTGAACGGGCGTCCGTGGGCGAGCCGAACCGAACCGGCTTCCGCTGTCATGGCCCCCATGGTGCCCCCCTTTCTGTCGAGAGCCAACTCAACCATGGGTAACCGACAATTCACGGAAGGTCAGTCACGAGCCGTAGCGAAGGGGGCTACTTCTTCGCCTTGGTCTTGTCCGGAGTCTCGTCGGTGGAGAGCGCTGCGACGAAGGCCTCTTGCGGCACCTCGACCCGGCCCACCATCTTCATCCGCTTCTTGCCTTCCTTCTGCTTCTCCAGCAGCTTGCGCTTGCGGGTGATGTCACCGCCGTAGCACTTCGCGAGCACGTCCTTGCGCATCGCGCGCACGGTCTCGCGGGCGATCACCCGGGCGCCGATGGCCGCCTGGATCGGGACCTCGAACTGCTGGCGCGGGATCAGGGTGCGCAGCTTCGCGGCCATCTTGGTGCCGTAGCCGTACGCGGACTCGCGGTGCACGATCGCGGAGAACGCGTCCACCGGCTCGCCCTGCAGCAGGATGTCGACCTTGACCAGGTCCGCGGACAGCTCGCCCGCTGGCTCGTAGTCCAGCGACGCGTAGCCGCGGGTGCGCGACTTCAGCGTGTCGAAGAAGTCGAAGATGATCTCACCGAGCGGCATGGTGTAGCGAAGCTCCACCCGGTCGGTGGACAGGTAGTCCATGCCGCCGAGCACGCCGCGCCGGCTCTGGCACAGCTCCATGATCGCGCCGATGTAGTCGCTCGGCGCGATCACCGTGCACTTGACCACCGGCTCGAACACCTCGCCGACCTTGCCTTCCGGCCAGTCCGACGGGTTGGTGACGGTCACCTCGCCGCCAGACCCGTCGTTGCTGTCCAGCTCGACCCGGTAGACGACGTTGGGCGCGGTGGAGATCAGGTCCAGGCCGGCCTCGCGCTCCAGCCGCTCGCGCACGATCTCGAGGTGCAGCAGACCCAGGAAGCCGCACCGGAAGCCGAAGCCGAGCGCCGCCGACGTCTCCGGCTCGTAGCTGAGCGCGGCGTCGTTGAGCCGCAGCTTGTCCAGCGCCTCACGGAGATCCGCGTAGTCCGAACCGTCCACCGGGAACAGTCCCGAGTAGACCATCGGGCGCGGCTCGCGGTAGCCGGCAAGGGGTTCCGTGGCGCCGCGCCGCTCGCTGGTGACCGTGTCGCCGACCTTGGACTGGCGCACGTCCTTCACACCGGTGATCAGGTAGCCGACCTCGCCGACGCCCAGGCCGGCGCTCGGCTTGGGCTCCGGCGAGATGATGCCGACCTCGAGCAGCTCGTGGGTGGCGCCGGTGGACATCATCTTGATCCGCTGCCGTGGGGTGATCTTGCCGTCCACCACCCGGATGTAGGTGACCACGCCGCGGTAGGTGTCGTACACCGAGTCGAAGATCATCGCCCGCGGTGCGACGTCGTCCCGCCCGGTCGGTGCCGGCACCAGGCGGACGATCTCGTTCAGCAGCTCACGCACGCCCTTGCCGGTCTTGGCCGACACCCGCATCACGTCGGACGGCTCGCAGCCGACGATGTGCGCGAGCTCGGCGGCGTACTTGTCCGGGTCGGCGGCCGGCAGGTCGATCTTGTTGAGCACCGGGATGATCGTGAGGTCGTTCTCCATCGCGAGGTACAGGTTCGCGAGCGTCTGCGCCTCGATCCCCTGCGCGGCGTCGACCAGCAGGACGGCGCCCTCGCAGGCCTCCAGCGCACGGGACACCTCGTAGGTGAAGTCCACGTGGCCGGGGGTGTCGATCATGTGCAGCACGTGGTTCTGCCCGCCGACCTGCCAGGGCAGCCGGACGTTCTGCGCCTTGATCGTGATGCCGCGCTCGCGCTCGATGTCCATCCGGTCGAGGTACTGAGCACGCATGGCCCGTCCCTCGACCACGCCGGTGAGCTGCAGCATGCGGTCGGCCAGGGTGGACTTGCCGTGGTCGATGTGCGCGATGATGCAGAAGTTCCTGATCAGCTCAGGATCTGTGAACGTCGTGTCGGCGAACGTAGTCACTCAGGTTCCTCGCGGTGTCATATGGATACGACACATCGTCCCATGCGCCCCGATCGCGCCCGTGTGAGCACGTCCACGGTGGGGAAGTAGGTGCGATACCGGGCCGCGTCCCGGGTGAGCAGCCTCAGCCTGCTGATCGCAGCATGTGCGCCTATGAAGACGTTCGGTAGTGGCGACCTCGCCGTCCCACCCCGCTTGCGATGGTCGAGGTGGCACTTGCCCGCGAGGAACGTGTCAGGCCACGGTACTGGTCGTCCGCCGCAGGCGGCCGGTCCAGGTCTGAGTCGGCGGTACCGGCGGCGGGCAGGTCACCCGCCGCCGGTGCGGCCCGGGAGCGCACGCGCCGGACGGCGACGAGCCCGGTGCCAAGCACCAGCACCACCGCGACCACGCCGATGAGCCACCAGTACCAGGTCGCCGCGGTGTGCCCGGAGACCGTGACGATCGCGCCCTCGCCCGGCACGGCGGTGATCTCCCGCGGCGCGAGGATCAGGTCGTCGGAGCCGAGCAGGTCGTTGTTCTCCCGGAAGTCGTCCAGGCCGCCGGCGTAGGTGGCGCCGGTGGCGTCGATCAGCTCGGCCGACTTGTCGGCCCTGTGTGCCACGTACAGGGTGATCAGCTCGAGCGAGCCGTCCTCGTGCTTCACCAGGACGGAGCGCTGGAAGATCTCCCCGCCGGACCCGGCGAAGTCCCGGGCCGCCTGCCTGGCCGCCCCGACCAGCTCGCAGTCGGCGCCGGGGTCGCACGGGGTGGCCGACAGCAGCTCGGTCTGCAGCTGCTCGGGGGAGTAGTGGGCGGCGAAGGTGGCGAGCCGGTCCGCGCTCGACGCGCCGTCGCCGGGTGGCCCGAAGCTGCCACCCGTCAGCCACGCAGCTCCGCCACCGCCGTGGCCAGCAGGTCGACCCCCTCCACGATGGTCCGTTCGCTCAGCGACGCGTAGCCGAAGATCAACCCGCCGCGGCCCGCCGACGACAGCCGGTACGGCGAGACCCCGTACACGCCGACGTCGTACCGGGCCGCCGCGGCCGTCACGGCCGCTTCCGAAAGGTCCGGCGGCAGCCACGCCACCAGGTGCTGCCCCGCCGCCCGACCGGTGGCCTCGAAGTCGGGAAGCTTCCGGTCCAACGCGAACAGCAGGGCGTCACGCCGGCGGCGGTAGAGCGGACGCATCCTGCGCAGGTGGCGGTCGAACTCGCCGCGGCGCACGAAGTCCGCGAACGCCAGCTGGTCGATCGCCGGCGAGCCGCGGTCCGCCGCGACCTTCGCCGCGGCCACCGCGGCGGACAGGTGCGCCGGCACCACCAGCCACCCGATCCGCAGGCCCGGCGCGAGCGTCTTGCTCGCCGACCCCGCGTACGCGACCAGGTCCGGCGCCAGCCCCTGGATCGCGCCGATCGGCGTCCGGTCGTAGCGGTACTCCGCGTCGTAGTCGTCCTCGATCACCAGGGCGCCGGACCGCCGCGCCCAGCGCAGCACCGCCACCCGTGACCGCGCGGTCAGCACGCCGCCGGTCGGCCACTGGTGCGACGGCGTGAGGATCACCGCGTCCGCGCCGGAACGCTCCAACGCGGCCGCCTGGATGCCGTCCGCGTCCACCGGCACACCGACCACCTCGAGCCCCAGCCCCTCGGCGACCGGACGCGCGTCGTCGCCCGACGACGGGTCCTCCACCGCCAGCCGCCGCGCCCCGGCCGCCGCCAGCACCTGGATCAGCAGCGCGCTTCCCTGCGCGTACCCGTTGCAGATCACCACGTTCTCCGGCCGGGCCGACGTCCCGCGCACCCGGTTCAGGTACTCCGCCAGCGCCTCCCGCAGCTCCGGCATCCCGTGCCCGGACAGGTAGCCGAACCGCTCGCTCGGCGCGTCGGTGAGCACCGTCCGGATCGACCTCAGCCAGGCCGCACGGGGGAAGTGCGTCACGTCGGCCCGCCCGTAGCCGAAGTCGATCCGTGGCTTACGCCGGACGGGCGGGGCGGGTGCGGCGGCGGCCTCGGCGCCCATCGCGACCTGGGTGTAGCCGCCGGTCCGGCTCGTCAGGTACCCCTCGGCGACCAGCTGCTGGTAGGCCTCGACCACCACACCGCGCGACACCCCGAGGTCCGCGGCGATCGCCCGGGTCGGCGGCATCGCGCTGCCCTGCCGCAGCCTCCCGGCGCGGATGCCGTCCCGGACGGCCGTCTCGATCTGCCGGTGCAGCGGTTCGCCGCCGTCCCGCCGCAGCTCGACCAGCAGCGCGGCGACCGGCGAATTGGTACTGGCGACGGTCATGGAATCGGACCTTAATCCATGGACCGATTCCTGTCACCGTTCTTCCATGACCACAACGACGAAACCAGCGGCGATGAACCTCGACGGACGACTCCTACTGCCGGGCGACGGCGGCTACGACCAGGCCCGCGCGGTCTGGAACGCGATGGTGGACCGGCGGCCGCGGATGATCGTGCGCTGCGCGAGCGTGACCGACGTGGTCACCGCCGTGCGCACCGCGCGCGAGCTGGACCTCGAGATCGGCGTCCGCTGCGGCGGGCACAGCGGCGTCGGCCACGCCGTGCCGGACGGCGGGCTGATGATCGACCTGACCCCGCTGAGCGACGTCGCGGTGGACCCGACCCGGCGGCGGGC
Source organism: Actinophytocola sp. (assembly GCF_009379765.1). GTDB lineage: Bacteria > Actinomycetota > Actinomycetes > Mycobacteriales > Pseudonocardiaceae > Actinophytocola. The sequence goes on from NZ_WHTD01000034.1 coordinate 18,186, forward strand.
ACACGTGCGAGGCGGCGCCCTGCTCGGCGCGCTGGACCGGGCGTCCCAGGCGCACGGCCTCGCGACCACCGCGGGCAACGTCTCACACACCGGCGTCGGCGGCCTCACTCTCGGCGGCGGTATGGGCTGGCTCGCCCGCCAGTACGGGCTGGCCTGCGACAACGTCGAGTCCTACCAGGTCGTCACCGCGAGCGGCGAGGTCGTACGGGCCAGCCGCGACGAGCACCCGGACCTGTTCTGGGGCCTGCGCGGCGGCGGCGGGAACTTCGGCATCGTCACCGGGTTCGAGTTCCGGCTGCACGACACCGGCACCCGCACCCTGGTCGCGGCGTACGACTTCCCCCTCGACCGGGCCTTCGCCGCGCTGAGGGCGTGGCGCGACCTCAACGCCGAGGCGCCGCGGCAGGCGACGTCCACCGCGTCGGTCGGCCGCGACGGGCTCACGACGCTCGGGTTCGTCTGGGTCGGCGACCCCGCGGCGGGCCGGGCGTACCTGCCGGCGCTGCGCGCGCTGGGCCGCCCGGTGGCCGAGCGGGTCACCGAGCCGTCCTATGTGGAGCTCCAGACCCGCGAGGACTCGGTGCAGGGCCACACGTACCGCCGCTACGCCAAGGGCCACTACCTGCGCTCGTTCCCGGACGAGGCGATCGAGGCGTTCCTGTTGCGTGGCACCGGGAACGGGCACGGCGCGTACCTGCCGAACGCCGGCCTGCAGGCCTACGGCGGCGCGATCGACGAGGTCCCGGACGAGGACGCCGCGTTCAGCCACCGGGGCACCCTATTCGAGTGGGGCACCGGCACCCGGTGGACCGACCCGGGCGAGGACGACGCGCGGATGGCGGCGTCCCGGCAGGCCGCGGCCACGCTCGCGCCGCACGCCAGCGGCGTGTACGTCAACGCGCTGAGCGACGAGGGTGCCGAGGGCGTGCGGCGGGCCTACCCGCCGGCCAAGCTCGCGAAGCTGACCGCGGTCAAGGACCGCTACGACCCGGACAACGTGTTCCACCTGAACCAGAACATCCGCCCGAGCGGCCGGTGACGGCTCACCGGGTGGCGGCGAAGTGCGCGACCGCGCCCGAGACCTCGAGGCGGTCGACCCGCAGGCCGGCCTCCTCGAGCCAGGTTCGGAGGTCGGCGGCCGTGCCGCCGGCCCCGAACAGCCCGGCCCGCCGGAACAGCGAGATCGCGACGTCCTGGCGCAGCCCGGCCCGCACGACGATGGCGTCGCCGACGAGCCGGCCGCCCGGCTTCAGGCAGCGGGCCAGCTCGCCGACGGCCGCGGCCGGGTCGGGCAGGCAGTGCAGGCCGTTGAAGCACACGCAGACGTCGAACTCCGCGTCGGTGAGGGGAAGGCGGGTGATGTCCGCCTCGACGGTCTCGATCCGCCGCCCGAGCCGCGCCGCCCGCCTGCGGGTCCGGCCGAGCATCGCGGGCGAGAGGTCCGCGGCGACGTACCGGACACCCGGACGCATCCCGCGCAGCACGACCCCGCCGCCGCACGGCACGTCGAGCACCGCGGCGCCGTCGGGCAGGTCGCCGAGCGCGCGGATCTCGCGGTACAGCAAGGATATGTCGGTGCCCCAGAGCACCCAGCCGGTGGGGCGGGCGAGCCACTCCCGCTCGACGCCGAAGTCGTAGAACGCGCCGCCGAGCCACCCGATCGGGTCGGTCCACCTCATCCGGCCGCCGCCACCGCACCGAGCGCCGTCACGAGCGCGACCACGTCGGGCGAGGCGAGCCGGTAGCGGACCACCCGCCCCTCCCGCCCGGAGTCGACGAGCCCCGCCGAGCGCAGCACGGCCAGGTGGTTGGACACATTGGGCTGGCTCGCCCCGGTGCGCGACACCAGCTCGCCGACCGATGCGGCACCCGTGGCCAGCGTGCGCAGCACGGCCAGCCGCACCCGGCAGCTCAGGGCGCGACCCACGTCGTGGAGCCGGTCGTCCAGCTCGTTGCCATCCATCAGTCCCCGATGATACGTTGCCGCTGGCACATCAGCGATCAATGATGTATCGGAGTCGGCCATGACGATGGTGTGGAGCCACGTGGACGACGTGCCGACCCGGTCGCTCGGCGAGGGCTGCCGCCTGTTCGTCTGCTACCCCGAGGGCTGACGCTCGACCGACGCGACCGCGTCGAGCGCCCGCAACAGCGCCACGACGTGCAGCGAGGCGAGCCGCACCCGGCCCGCCAAGCCGGTGTCGACCAGCCCGGCCGCGCGCAGCACGGTGAGGTGACCCGGCACCGTGCCACCCATCCGCTCGACCAGGTCGGCCACCGGCACGTCGCCGGCCGCGAGCGCGCACAGCACGGCGAGCCGCACCCGGTTGTCCAGCGCGCGGCTCACGTCGAACCGCCGCTCGGCCACCTCGTCGTGGTCCATGGCGCCGTCCAAGGGCTGAGCCCCGGGCGACGCGGTGCCTGTGCGTCGCCCGGGGCGGTCCGGTTACGGGGGTTACTTCCAGCCCAGATCGGTGATGTCGACGACGACGGTCGCGGCCGGCTTGTCGCCGCCGTCCTTCGAGACCACCACGACCTGCTCGTCCGTGGCCACCGAGTCGATCTTCTCGGCGCCGTTGACCTTGGTCTCAGCGTTCACCGTGTAGCTCTTCGCGTAGCCGTCGGCGCTCTTCACCGCGATCGAGCCGCCGTCGACGGAGGTCACCGCGCCCTTCTGGACGAGGACGGTCTGCGAGCCGCCGCCCTCCTTGGCGAGCACCACCTCGGCGTGCGAGATGTCGGCGATGTCCATGTCGCCGAACGCCTCGAACACGCCGAACGGGCCGCCGCCACCCCAGTGGCCGCCACCCCAGTCACCGTCGGACCACGGCGGGCCGCCGTGCTCCTCGGCGGGCGGCGCGGGCTCGGCGGAGGGCTGCCCGGACGTCGCCGCCGCGATGCCGATCGCTCCGGCGCTCGCGAGGCCGACCACCGCCACGCCCACCCCGACGCGCCATCCGAACCGGCGCTTGCTGGCAGGACTGTCGCTCATCGTTCGCTCCCATCGGTATCGGTGCCACCCATGGTCGCGAGAAACGGCACGGAAAACGTCGGACGGGCGACTGGACCTCGGCTACGCGCGCGGCGGTACCCAGTCGGGGTGGGACTACTCCCCGGGGAGTATCAGGCGAGTCTCGTGACGTCCACGGAGACCTCGATCGCGGTCGCCGCGCCGCCGGAGTAGGTGCCCTTGAGCGGCGACACGTCCGCGTAGTCCCGGCCGATCGCGACCCAGATGTGCCGCGGCCCGATCTCCACGTCGTTGGTCGGGTCGAAGCCCCACCAGCCGCCGGTCCAGGCCTCGATCCACGCGTGGCTCTCCCCGCGCACGGTCTCGCCGATGGTCGCCTTCGGCTTGGTGTGCAGGTATCCCGACACGTACCGGCACGGGATCCCGATGGACCGCAGCATCGCCAGCGTCAGGTGCGCGTAGTCCTGGCACACACCCTCGCGGGCGTGCCACGCGTCGACCGCGGAGGAGTGCACGCCGGTGGTGCCGCGCTGGTAGGTGAGCTTGTCGTGCACCCACTCCGACACCGCGAGCACCGCGTCCACGGGGCGGCGGCCCTTGCGCAGCTCGCGGGCGATCGCGCCGAGCTCGCGGTTCTTGGGCACGTAGCCGGTCCACTCCAGGAACTCCGCGTACCGGTCGACGAGCTCCGGCGAGCGCAGGTCCGTCCAGGCCGCGCCGTTCACCGGCATGGCCACCTCGCCGGTCTCGACCACCGACGAGGACACGATCTTCAGCTCGGTGTGCGGCGCGTGCAGGTCGAACGCGGTGACCTCGGTGCCCCAGTAGTCGGTGTAGCGGTAGGACCGCGTCGCCGGCGTGGTCTCCACCCGGCTCACCACGAGGTTCTGCCGCCGGTCGCTGCGCGGGGTCAGCCGGGCCTCGTTGTAGGACTGGGTGACCGGCGCGGCGTAGCGGTACCCGGTCGTGTGCACCACCCTGATCCGCCAGTTCACGACGCCCCCTCGCAAGCTCCGGGGCACCGATCACGGTCGCCCTGTGTCTGATGGTTCGCTCCGCGGGCTCCGCTCACAACGACACCCCGGCGTTCGTCCACGCCACCCACGGCACCGAGTGGAAGTACTGCAGCGCAACGGCTTCGCCCACGTCCCGCACGGTCTTCTGCAGCGCCGCGAGCCGGTCGGTGAGGTCGTCGAGCAGCTCGTCGTCGCGCAGGAACTCCAGGTCGCTGCGGGCCTTGCCGAGCAGCCGGATCGCCTCGCCCTTCGCGCCGACCCGCGCGGTCGGGCGCAGGTCCAGCTGCTCCAGCACGGCCTCGGCCTGGCGCAGCGCGTAGAACACCGAGCGCGGGAAGAGCCGGTCCAGCAACAGGAACTGCACCACCCGGCCGGAGTCCAGCGCGCCGCGGTAGGTGCGCAGGTAGGTGTCGTGGGCGCCGGCCGAGCGGAGCACGGTGACCCAGCCCGGCGAGGACGGCTTGTCCCCCGCCCGCGACATCAGCAGGCGCACGACCATGTCGACGCGCTCCACCGAGCGGCCGAGCACGAGGAACCGCCAGCCGTCGTCGCGGCTCATCGTGGAGTCCGCGAGCCCGGCGAACATCGCCGCGCGCTCCTCGACGAAGGAGAAGAACTCGTGCGGCCCGAGGCGTTTCGCCGCCCGCTGCCGCTCCGGCACCGCGTTCCACATCGCGTTGACGCACTCCCACAGCTCGGTCGAGACGACCTCACGCGCGACCCTGGCGTTCTCCCGGGCGCTGGAGATCGACGACACGATCGAGCCGGCGTGCTCGCGGGAGAACGCCACCAGGTCGGTGAGCGGCCGCACGTCCAGCGCGGTGCCCTTCGGCGGGGTGATGCCGAGGACGCCGAGCAGCTGGCGGCTGGTGGCGTCCGGGTCGACGGTGGCGTCCTCGAGCAGGTGGTGCACGGACACGTCGAGGATCCGCGCGGTGTCGTCGGCCCGCTCGACGTAGCGGCCGATCCAGTACAGCGACTCGGCGTTACGCGCCAGCATCGAGCACCCCCTGCTGCTGTTGCTGTTGCTGCTGGCCCAGGGTCAGCTCCGGGCCGCGCTCCGGCGCGATGTCCTCCATGCCCTGCCCGGCGCCGCCCGCGAGGCCGGGACCGGCGAGCTCCGCGTCCGCCGTGGACGACCGGGCGGCGAGCACCCAGGTGTCCTTGGACCCGCCGCCCTGCGAGGAGTTCACGATCAGGCTCCCCTCCGGCAGCGCGACCCGGGTGAGCCCGCCGGGGAGCACGAACACCGACCTGCCGTCGTTGACCGCGAACGGCCGCAGGTCGACGTGCCGGGGCTTGAGCCGCTGCCCCACCTTCGTCGGCACGGTCGACAGCTGCACCACGGGCTGGGCGATCCAGCCGCGCGGGTTGTTGCGGATCCGCCTGCGCAGCATCGCGAGCTCGCGCTGGTTGGCCGACGGGCCGAACACGATGCCGTAGCCGCCCGAGCCCTCGACGGGCTTGACCACAAGCTCGTCGAGGCGGTCGAGCACCTGGGTCTGCTCGTCGGGCAGCCAGCAGCGGAACGTGTCCACATTGGGCAGCAGCAGCGACTCGCCGAGGTAGTACTTCAGGATGTCCGGCAGGTAGGTGTAGACGAGCTTGTCGTCGGCGACGCCGTTGCCGACCGCGTTCGCGATCACTACGTTGCCCGCGCGGGCGGCGTTGAGCAGCCCGGCGACGCCGAGCACGGAGTCCGGCTTGAAGTGCACGGGGTCCAGGAACTCGTCGTCGATGCGCCGGTAGACCACGTCGACCGCCCGCTCGCCCTGGGTGGTGCGCATGTAGACGGCGTTGTCCCGGCAGAACAGGTCGCGGCCCTCGACGAGCTCGACGCCCATCAGCCGGGCGAGCAGCGAGTGCTCGAAGTAGGCGGAGTTGTGCACGCCCGGGGTGAGCACGACGACGTTCGGGTCCGCGACATTGGCCGCGGCGGCCGCCCGCAGCGCGCGCAGCAGGTGCACCGCGTAGTCCCCGACCGCGCGGACCCGGTGCTTGGCGAACAGGTCCGGGAACACCCTGGCCATCGTGCGCCGGTTCTCCATCACGTAGGACACCCCGGACGGGCTGCGCAGGTTGTCCTCCAGCACCCGGAACACGCCGTCCTCGTCGCGCACGACATCGATGCCGGCGACGTGCACCCGCACCCCGTTGGGCGGCGTGAGCCGGGCGGCCTGGCGGTGGAAGTGGTCGCAGGAGGTGATCAGCCGCTTCGGCAGCACGCCGTCGCGAATGATCTGCTGGTCGCCGTAGACGTCGGCGAGGAACGCCTCCAGCGCCTTGACCCGTTGCACGATGCCGCGTTCGAGCCGGGCCCATTCCGACGCGGTGATCACCCGCGGGATGAGGTCGAGCGGGAACGGCCGCTCCTGGCCGGACAGAGAGAACGTGATGCCCTGGTCGACCAGCGCCCGGTCCAGTGCCTCGGCCCGCGCGCCCAGCTCGGCGGGCGCGGCCGGGGCGAGCGACTCGTGCAGCCGCCGGTAGGCCTGCCGCGGCGTCCGGTCCGGCGCGAACATCTCGTCGTAGGCGCCGGCGTACGGCCGCGTGGGATCGAGGTAGCCGTCGAACAGCCGGCCGTCCCGGCTCGCTGTCCTGGCACGTGCCGACGATCGGGCCGACGTCGCTGAGCGCTCCATCCGCGCATCCTTACCCACGACCGCCACGTCGCGCACTACTTGGCAGATCAACAACCGGTGACCCGGTCAGCCGGCGGCGATGGCCGCGACCCCCGCGAGGACGATCACCGCGCCGGTCAGGCGGCGCGGTGCGTTGGGCTCGCCGAGCAGGAGCCAGGCGCCGACGCTGCCGATCACGATGGACAGCTCCCTGGCCGGCGCGACCAGGCTGACCGGCGCGTGCCGCAGCGCGAACAGCACGAGCACGTAAGCGACCGGCGACAGCACGGCCACCGCGAGGATCGGCGTCCGATGCGCCCGCCACAGGTCCCCGAGCTCACCACGGTGGGCCAGCGCGTACGGGCCGAGCAGCACGGTCTCGGTGAGCGCGGAGCCGGCCATGAGGATCAGCGGCGGCACCGCGAGCGTCGTGACCGCGTGCGCGTCCCACAGCGTGTAGGCGGCGATCGTCACGCCGCAGACGAGCCCATACCCCACCCCGGCGGCCCAGGAGCTGGACCCCGACGAGCCGAGCCCGCCGATCACCCACACCCCGAGCACGACGGCCGCCGTGCCGGCGAGGGCAGCGAGCCCCGGTCGCTCGTCGAGCAGCCAGACCGCCGCGATGACCGACAGCATAGGCCCGGTGCCGCGGGCGAGCGGGTAGACCACGGACAGGTCGCCGACCGCGTATCCCCGTTGCAGGATCACGAAGTAGCCGGTGTGGATCATCCCGCTGACGAGCAGCGCGAGCCACCAGACGCCCGGCACCGACCCGCCGTTCGCGACGACCGTGCCGATGGCGAGCGGCAGCTGGAACAGCGCCGAGAACACCGCGGCGAGCCAGACGAACAAGGCGCCGCCGCCCGGGACCTGCTTGGCACACAGGTTCCACCCGGCATGCGCCACCGCGGCCCCGACCACGAGCGCGATGGCGGCGGGGTGCATGCCGCCACCTTGTCAGACAGCCGCCCCGCGCCGGTCGGGCCTGCTCGCCAGCACGGCCAGCAATGCCGACCCCCACGTGCCGAACCAGTCGAGCGCGCTGCGGGCGCCGACCCCCAACCCCACCGGCACCCCGGCCACCACCGCCGCGAGCACCACCACGGCGAGGACCAGCGCGAGGACCACCACCCGGGGTCCCATGTCAGACCGGCTTCGCGATCTCGGCGAGCAGCTCCGGCCCTCGGCGGTCCAGCCGATGCCGGGCGATGCCGCCCCACCACCACCAGCACAGCACGCCCAGGCCGATCCCGACCGGCACGCCGAGCCACTCGAGCGCGGGCGCCAACCACACGAGCAGCGCCACCGGCGCGGCCACGACGGCCAGCAGCAGCGCGATGGCGATCTGCAGCAGCACACGCAGGAGGCCCGGGTTCCCGCCGGAGGAGAACGGGTTGGCCCGCTGCGCGGGCATCGGGTAGGCGACGAACACCGACAGCAGCACCACCAGCCCCGCGCCGGCGCCGAGCAGCGCCGGCGTGAGGCCGAGCACCAGCGGGTACGTGCCCGGGTCGGTGATGCCGGGCAGCACGACGGCGAGTACGAGCACGACCGGCCCCATCAGCAGCAGCCAGGCCAGCTGCCGGCCGCGGACGTCGGCCGCCGCCGCACCGGGGACCACCAGCGTGTGCCACAGGGCACTGCCGTCCATGCCGTAGAGGTTGCCCGCGAACACGGCTCCGATCGCGACCAGGACCAGACCGGAGGTCGGGACCGCGCCGGTGCCGCCGCCGTTGGCCACGGGCGCCACGGTGACGATCACCGCCGTGATCACGGCCGAGAGCAACGCTACCCGGCGGCGGGCGTCGCGGCCCCAGGTGCGCAGCTCCTTGCCCACGACCGCGCCCACCGGTGTGGCGGGCAGCCTGCTCCCGAGTGGGGTCCGCCCCGCCCGCGTTCTGACCGGGCCGCTGGCCGGGACCCTGGTGGTGCGCCGGACCAGGAGTACGCCCCAGACCGCGAGCAGCGCGGCGATCACGGCGACCAGCCCCGCCAGCGCGCCGGCCGCGACGAGCCAGTCACCGTGCCCGGCCGCGTCGACCGCGGTGACCCCCCAGCCGGACGGCAGCGCCCGCAGCACGGTGGACAGCACCGCGGACCGGCCCTCGACCAGCACCGGCCCGACCGCGCGCCCGACGACCTGGAACAGGAAGCCGGACAGGCCGACGAGCGCGACGAGCAGGACGCCGAGGTCGCGGCCGCGCCGGGACTGCATGGCCGCGCCGAGCCCGGCCATCACGACCCGGGACAGCACGACCACGAACGTGAGCTGCAACGGCACGGCGAGCACCGCGACCACCACGGCGGCGGCACCCGAGGCCTGCACGACCAGGCCCCAGGACGCCAGGAACGTGACGATCGCGGGCACCCCGACGAACGCGGCGCCCAGCAGGCCCGCGGCGAGCCGGCGCGGCGGGATCGGCAGCAGCGCGAAGTGCTCCGGGCGCAGCGTCTCGTCCCCACCACCGGTGAGCACCGGCCCGAGCAGCCAGCCGATCGTCCACAGCAGGTAGACCGCGGCGAGCAGGTCGACCGCCGCGCCGGGCCGGTCGAGCGACACGGTGGTGGCGAGGACGGTGCCGAGCGCGGCCAGCAGCCCGAACACCGCGCCGCCCGCGGTGAGCGCGGCCTGCTTGCCGCGCAACGAGTGCCGCAGCACCCGCCACTTCATCCGGATCAGGACGCCAACCACGACAACCCCTCCGCACCGCCGGTACGCCCGCCGACGATGTGCACGAACGCCTCCTCGAGGCTCGTGCCGCCACGCACCTGCGCCACCTCACCCGCGGCCACCACGCGGCCGCGGGTGATCACCGCGACATGCGTGCACAGCTGCTCGACCAGCGCCATCACGTGACTGGACAGGACGACCGCGCCGCCGGAGGCCACGAACCGCAGCAGGATCGTGCGGATCGTCGCCGCCGACACCGGGTCGACGGCCTCGAACGGCTCGTCGAGCACGAGCAGCCGCGGCGCGTGCAGGAGTGCGACCGCGAGGCCGATCTTCTTGCGCATGCCCGCGGAGTAGTCGATGACGAGCTTGTTGCGCGCGTCGTCGAGCTCCAGCACGGCGAGCAGCTCGTCGACCCGCTGCGCCACCGTCACCTTGTCCAGTCCGCGCAGCAGGCCCATGTAGGTCAGGAGCTCCGCGCCGGTCAGCCGCTCGGGCAGCGACAGCCCGTCCGGCAGCACGCCGACCAACGCCTTGGCCCGCACGGGATCGGCCCACACGTCGACGCCGAAGATCGTGGCCGTGCCGCCGTCGGGCCGCAGCAGGCCCACGGCCATCGACAGCGACGTGGTCTTGCCCGCGCCGTTCGGCCCGACGAGGCCGAAGAACGAGCCGGCGGGCACCGCCAGGTCGACGTGGTCGACCGCGATCGTGTGCCCGAACCGCTTGAACAACCTGGACAACCCCAGAGCCTCGGTCATGGCGCCAGACTACTATAAAGTGATATCACTTTGATAGTCACTACGAGCCGAGGAGACGCCATGGCCGAGATACTCGAGTCGCCGATGCCGGAACCCCACCTGCGGGAGCGGGTCGCGTTCGGCACCCATGGGATGCCCGTGCTCGCCGTCGCGGTGGTGCTGACCCTCGCCGGGGTGGCGATGCTGCTCGTCGGGGTCCTCCGGCTGGCGACGAACAGAGACGACTCCGCGGTGGGGATGGTCGTGCTGGTGGTCGCCAGCAGCGTGGTGATCGCGGCCGGCGCCATCACCGGCGGCGGGCTGATGATGGTGGCGCCCGGCGAGGCGCGGGTGGTCCAGTTCCTCGGCCGCTACGTCGGCACCGTGCGCGAGGACGGGCTGCGCTGGGTCAACCCGTTCACGGTGCGGCGCAAGATCTCCACCCGGATCCGCAACCACGAGACCGCGGTGACCAAGGTCAACGACGCGGACGGCAGCCCGATCGTGATCGCGGCGGTGGTGGTCTGGCGGGTCACCGACACGGCGCGCGCGCTGTTCGAGGTGGACGACTACCACGAGTTCGTGAACATCCAGACCGAGACCGCGGTCCGGCACATCGCGACCACCTATCCCTACGACGCGCACGGCGACGAGCAGCTCTCGCTCCGGCAGAACACCACGGAGATCACCGACCAGCTGTCCGCGGAGATCGGCGCCAGGGTCGAGGCGGCGGGGGTCGAGGTGATCGAGTCGCGGCTCACGCATCTCGCCTATGCCCAGGAGATCGCCGGCGCCATGCTGCGCCGCCAGCAGGCGGGGGCGGTCGTCGCGGCGCGGCACCGGATCGTCGAGGGCGCGGTCGGCATGGTGCAGATGGCACTCGACAAGCTGGCCGAGCAGCAGGTGGTGGACCTCGACGAGGAGCGCAAGGCCACGATGGTGAGCAACCTGCTCGTCGTGCTGTGCGGCGACCGGGACACCCAACCCGTGGTCAACGCCGGCTCCCTCTACAACTGAGGCCCCGTGCCCGAGCGCAAGAAGCTGTTGCTGCGCCTGGATCCCGCGATCCACGACGCGGTCGCCAGGTGGGCGGGTGACGAGCTGCGCAGCACCAACGCGCAGATCGAGTTCGTGCTGCGCCGGGCATTGGCGCAGTCCGGTCGGCTGCCGGACAACGCCGGGCGGCCGGCCCGGCGCGGCCGCCCGCCAAAGGATCAGCCGTCCGAGCCCGACGCCGAAGCGTGATTTCTGGCACGTTGGTGAGGTGACCCTGCCCCCCGAGGACGCCCGCGGGCTGGCCCGCGCGTTGACCGAGCTGCTCAACGTCAGCCACCAGACCCTGGTGGACTCCGGCTCGCCGCTGTCCGCCAAAGTCACCGAGCACGTCGGCTGCCCGCTCGCCGAGATCCCGAACGTGGCCGAGCACATGCCGAGCTGGGACCACGCCAACCTGCAGCGCGGCGTCGACGCCTACCTGGCCCGCCACTCGCCGGACGCGGCGTGGTTCGGCATCGCCGGCAGCCGGCATTTCTCGTCCGTGATCGACATGCTGACCTCGGCGGACACCAACAGCGCCCACCGGCTCGGCGCGGTGGACTACACGACCGTCGCGACCGGGCCGTCCTCGTCCAGCGAGGCGGTGCAGCTCGGTCTCGTCTGCACGGTGGCGCCGGACGGCATGCCGGTGGTGCTGGCGATCCAGGGCGCCGAGGAGGACCGCGGCGAGGAGCTTTGCCACCTGCAGGTGCTCGCCGCGGACCGGCACACCGGCGCCACGGTGCGCGAGGAGATCCTGGGGCTCGTGCGCGAGCACGACGTGTTCCGAGGGCAGCTGCTGTCGTTCGGGATGAGCGAGCACCGCGGCAACCGGCTGCTGTCGTTCCTGCCCCGGCCGTCGATGCGGGCCGACCAGGTGGTGCTGCCGGACGGGGTGCTCGCGTCGATCGAGCGGCACGTGGTGCGCTCGGCGGAGCAGACGCGGGCGCTGCGGGCGCACGGGCAGCACCTCAAGCGTGGGCTGCTGCTGTACGGGCCGCCGGGGACGGGCAAGACGCACACGGTCCGGTACCTGCTGAGCAGGTTGCCCTCGTGCACGGTGTTCGTGCTGTCCGGGATGGCGATGATCCGGTGGCTGCGGACCACGGCGGCGCTGGCCAGGCGGCTCGAGCCGTCGGTGGTCGTCGTCGAGGACGTGGACCTCATCGCGGAGGACCGCGCGCGGTCGATGTCCGGCAACCCGGTGCTGTTCGAGCTCCTCGACGAGATGGACGGGATCGGCTCCGAGGCGGACGTCACGTTCGTGCTGACCACCAACCGGGTGAACGCGATGGAGGAGGCGCTCGCGCAGCGGCCCGGCCGGGTCGACCTCGCCGTCGAGGTGCCAAGGCCCGACGCCGAGTGTCGCGAGCGGCTGCTGCGGCTCTACGCCGGGGCCGCGCTTCGGACGCCGGACGTGAGCGACCTGGTGGCGGCCACCGACGGCGTGACCGCGTCGTTCGTCAAGGAGTGGGTCCGGCGCGCGGTCCTGCGCTCGCTCGACGACGGCGTCGGCGACGGTCGCGGGCTGGACGAGCCGGCGCTGCGGGTGTCGCTGGACGAGCTGCTGTCCCAGCAGCAGGCACTCACCCGCAGCATGCTGGGTGGCCGCTGACCGGGCCGCGGTGACGCGCTGTTATCCTCAGTCCTCGTGCCGTGTGGCATTCCGTCATGGAGGAAGCTCACCGGTGTTTCGTATCGGCCTCGGTGGGGCCACCTGAACGCGGCGCAGACTTCCGTGATCGACATCGAGGAGCACACGCGTGGCGAACATCAAGTCCCAGATCAAGCGGATCACGACGAACGAGAAGGCGCGGCTGCGCAACAAGTCCGTCAAGTCCTCGGTGAAGACCGCGATTCGCAAGTTCCGCGAGGCGGCCGACGCCGGTGAGAAGGACAAGGCGATCGAGCTGCTGCAGGACGCCAGCCGCAAGCTCGACAAGGCGGCCGGCAAGGGCGTGATCCACGCCAACCAGGCGGCGAACAAGAAGTCCGCCATGGCCAAGCGCGCCAACCAGATCTGAGCGTTCTCCCCGGCAGGTGCCGGCCGCCCACTCCGGGCGGCCGGCACCTGTCTTTCAGCCGACGTCCACCCGCGGGCCCGCGTGGTTCAGCCACGTGTGGTCGTCGGGCGCGCCGGACGAGTCGATGGCGAACACCTCCACCCGGTAGCGCCCGGCCGCGACCCCTTCGAGTACGGCGGTGAAGCCGTGCGCGGCGCCGTACCGCGGGTGGGTCCGGGCGATGTCGGCGCGGTCCTCCTGGGCCGGCAGGTTCGCGACCAGGGTGCGGCCGCCTGCCGGCGCGGTGAGGTACACGTGCACGGACGTGCTGGTCGTGGGGGTGTCCGGGTCGGCCGCCCAGCCCCGGACGGTGATCATCCCCTCGCCACCGGTGAGTTTGTCGACGTCGCCCACCGGCTGTGCGACGTCGGCCGGGGCACCCGTCAGGTCGACGACGACGTCGTAGCGGTAGGGCAGGTACTCGCGGCTGTCGCCGTCACGTTCCACCCGGTAGACGCCGTATTTCACGGATCCGTCGCCGTGGTCGTACGCCCAGTAGGTGGTCATGGTCGCGTCCGCCCACCTGTCGAAGATCGCGACGTGGCCGTACCGGTGGCCGGCATCCTTCCGCGCGAGCAGGATGTCGCCGCGCCGCAGCTCGGCGAGGGAGCCCAGCGGGTGGGAGACCTCGGGCAGCGTGCCGGTCGAGTAGCTGAGGGGCAGCCGCCATGCCATGGAGACGAGGCCGGAGCAGTCCGACCGGTAGCCCTTGCCGTCCGGGTCGGGCGGGTAGACGCGGAGGTCGCGGACGAAGCCGGGGTCGCTGTTGCTCGCCTCGTACCAGAACCGCGCGCGGGCCATGATCTCGTCCCGGCTGACCGAGGGCAGCGCCGTGTCGGCGGAGAGCAGCCGAGCCTCGCCCTCGTTCTGGCTGTCCTCGGCGACCGCGTGTCGCTCGCCACCCACCTGGTCACCCGTGGGAAGCGCGACCACCGCCCCGACGACCACCGCGCATGCCACCGCGAGTTCGATCTTGTTCCTGCCGGTGCGCAGGATGGACATGGCAGCTCCTCGAATCGCCCGCACGTCGCCGCTCGGACGATCTCCGGAGCACCCCGCGTTCCGCCGGCCGGCCCAACCGTCGCGGATGCGAACATCCGGCCCAGCGGACAGCCGGTCCGCGGTCAGCTGCGGCGGCGGGCCTCGGCCAGCCGGAGCACCGCGCGCTGCAGCGCGTAGTCCGCGTCCGCCGCGACGCCCTTGACGTCCGCGTTCACCTCGGCGACCACCTGCATCGCGACGACCAGCCCCTCCGGGTGCCAGCCGCGGGACTGGGACAGCGCCTTGCGCACCTTCCACGTGGGCATGCCGAGCTCGGTTGACAGCCGGTACGGGTCGACGCGGCCGGCGCCGGCGACCCGGGCGACCGTACGCACGGCGTCCGCGAGAGCGTCGGCGACCAGCACGTGCGGGACGCCGAGCTGCATCGCCCAGCGCAGCATCTCCAGCGCGCCGGGCACGTCGCCGGTGACGGCCTTCTCGGCCACCGCGAACCCGGTGACGTCGGCACGGCCGCGGTGGTAGCGGCGCACCTCGTCGGCGGTGACCTGCCCGCCGGTGTCCGCGACGAGCTGCGCGGCGGCCGACGCCAGCTCACGCAGGTCCGAGCCGACCGAGTCGATCAGCACGGCCACCGCTTCCGCGTCGGACTTGCCACCCGCGCGGCGAATCTCGTTGCGCACGAACGCCTCGCGGTCCGCGGGCTTGGTGATCTTGGGGCAGTCGACGACATCCGCGTCGGCCGAGCGGAGCGCGGTGATCAGGTCCTTGGCGGGCTTGCGGCCACCGCCGGTGTGCAGCACGACGAGCTGCACACTTTCGGCGGGCTCGCGCAGGTAGGAGGTGATCGCGGCGGCGATGTCCTTGCCGGCGTCGTGCGCGCCCTCCAGGACGATCACCCGACGCTCGGCGAACAGCGACGGGCTCACCAGCTCGGCGAGCTCGGGCGGGCTCAGGTCGGACACCTTGACCCGGGTCAGCTCGGCGGTCGGGTCGGCGAGCCGGGCGGCGTCCACCGCGGCCCGGACCGCGCGTTCCATCAGCAGCTCCTCCTCGCCGAGCACGAGCTGGAGGGCCGGCGGTGTCACGGCGGGTGACTTCACGCCGCCATCCTCGCACCATCGGCGCGGGCGCGCCGCCGAGACCCGCCGGACCCGTTCGACGCGGGACGCCCTGGCACCAACTCGGCTGAAGGCTCTCTCGAATGGTGGACCTCACATTGGCCGAGCGACCGGATCGTGCCGTAACGTGTTCGACAGACAACTGAATACAGCTCATCCAGAGGGGCAGAGGGATCGGCCCGAAGAAGCCCCGGCAACCGGCGTCAGCCATTCGCTTTCCGCGAGGACGGCTACGACCACGGTGCCAATTCCGACCCGCTCGCGGGACAGATGAGGAGATACCTCGCGATGACGATTACTGCCGCCGGCACCACACTCGACCTCGGGCCCGCACGCGCCCTGACCTGTCGGGAGTGTGGCAACCAGGTGCCACTCGCCGCCGAGTTCGCGTGTGCCGAGTGTTTCGGTCCGCTCGAGGTCGCCTACGACTTCGGCGACATCACCCGGGCGGACATCGAGTCCGGCCCCCGCTCGATCTGGCGCTACCGCCGCCTGCTGCCCGTACCGTCCGATGTGGACAAACACCCGAACACCGAGCCCGGCCTGACCCGCCTCGTGAAGGCCGACCGGCTGGCCGCTGTGCTCGGCGTGAAGTCGTTGTGGGTCAAGGACGACACCGGCAACCCGACGCACTCGTTCAAGGACCGGGTCGTGGCCGTGGCGCTGGCCGCCGCCCGTCAGCTCGGTTTCACCGTGCTGGCCTGCCCGTCCACCGGCAACCTGGCCAACGCCGTCGCCGCGGCCGCCGCCCGCGCCGGTTGGAGGTCGGTGGTGCTCATCCCGTCGTCGCTGGAGCGGGCAAAGATCCTGACGACAGCCGTGTACGACGGCGCGCTGATCGCCGTCGACGGCAACTACGACGACGTCAACCGGCTCGCCACCGAGCTCGCGGCGGAGCACGAGGACTGGGCGTTCGTGAACGTCAACGTGCGGCCGTACTACGCCGAGGGTTCGAAGACGCTCGGCTACGAGGTGGCCGAGCAGCTGGGGTGGCGCCTGCCCGACCAGGTGGTCGTCCCGGTCGCGTCCGGCGCCCAGCTCACCAAGGTGGACAAGGGTTTCCGCGAGCTCACCGAGCTGGGCCTCGTGGAAGGCAAGCCGTACCGGGTGTTCGGTGCCCAGGCCACGGGCTGCTCCCCCGTGTCGGCCGCGTTCAAGGCGGGCCTGGACGTCGTGCGCCCGGTGAAGCCCGACACGATCGCCCGCTCCCTGGCCATCGGCGCCCCCGCGGACGGGCCGTACGTGCTCGACGCCGTCCGCCGCACGAACGGCGCGGTGGAAGATGTGTCCGATGACGAGGTGGTGGAAGGAATCCGCCTGCTGGCCCGCACAGAAGGCATCTTCGCCGAAACCGCGGGCGGCGTGACCGTGGCAACGGCCAAGAAGCTCATCGACACGGGCCAACTGGACCCCGAAGCCGAGACCGTACTGCTGATCACCGGCGACGGCCTCAAGACCCTGGACGCGGTCCAGGACAAGATCGGCCCGAAGGCCACGGTTCCCCCGTCGGCAGCCGCGGTCCGCGCGGCCCTGGAGTCCTAACCGGACGGACACCCCGGCCGGCCGGGTCTGCCCGCCACGCCCGCGACCATCCACCGGTGGTCGCGGGCGCGCGAGCCGCGATCCGCGGTCAGGGCAGGTTGGCGAGCAGGTTGCGGATGAAGCCGGGTGCGCCGACGCCCAGCACCATCCCCAGCGCCACCCCCACGCTCGCGTCGGTGGCGTCCGCGGATGGCTGGTACACCGCGGACATCGAGCGACCGTGGTCGGATGTGGACAGACGGGCCACCGGTCGGCCGTCGCGTTCCAGGCGGGCTCGCCAGCGGCGTTCGTGGCGCAGCAGGTACTCCCGACCGGCGATCGTCGCTCGGGCGTCGTAGGTCGCCCGGCGCATCGCGCGGCGGCCACAGTCCAAGGGCGCCTGCCGGCCGTCGACGTCCAGCCGCACGGCGTCGCGCCTCATCGGCGTGATCCGCGGCGGTGGGACGTTCCAGATCAGTCGCCGCTTCAGCGCGTTCGGCAGTGCGAGCACCGAGCTCAGGGTCAGCACGGCCCGCCACGGCCCGGTGATCGTCACCACCCGCGGATCCCATTCGCCTGTCACGGTGAACATGCCGAACCGCTGGTCTGGCAGCCGGATCAGCACGGGCTCGGTGGGGATGTCGGCGCCGATCACCGTCTTGCGCAGCCTGTCGAACACGAGCCGGCACGCTATCGGCTCGCCGCCGATCGGTCCAACCGACATGTGTGACAAACCCCGAGGAAATGTCAGGGTGCACCAGGGTCGAACCCGGGCGATCACCCGATGCCCGCGATGATCACCGCCAGCACGCTCATCCACATGACATCGACCAACCGCAAGACCTCCCGCCGGGTGGCACTGGTGACCTCGACCGTGACGGTCGCGTTGGCCGTCGGCCTCGGCGCCGCCACACCGGCCGTAGCCGCGCCGGCCGCGCCCCACGCGCCACTCGAGTCCGCCCAGGCCGACGAGTCCCTGCCGCCGCTGGATCCCGAGCTCTTCCGCAAAGCGATCGGTGGCCTGCCGGACGACGAGGTGACCGGCGCGCTCGTGCAGGTCCGCGGTTCGGCCGGCGAGTGGGAGGGCACCTCCGGGGTCGGCAACATCCACACCGGTCGGCCGGTACCGCAGAACGCCCGGTTCCGCATCGGCAGCGTCACCAAGACGTTCACCGCGACGGCCGTGCTGCGGCTCGCCGGCCAGGGCAAGATCGACCTTGACCGCCCGGTGCAGGACTACCTGCCGGGTGTGCTCCCCGCCGACTACCCACCGGTGCCGCTGCGCACGCTGCTCAACCACACCAACGGCCTGCCCGGCCTCGAGATCCCGCACAAGGACCCGACGTGGTTCCTCGCGCACCGGTTCGACACGTGGACTCCCGACCAGCTCGTACGCGGCGCCACCCAGGGTGTGCCGATCCGCTTCGCGCCGGGCACCAAGCAGGAGTACGGCAACGTCGGCCTGCACGTCGCCGGCATGCTGATCGAGAAGGTCACCGGCCGCCCGTACGCCGACGCGATCCGGAACGGCATCATTCGTCCACTACACCTGACCAACACCTTCCTTCCTGGGGCGGACGTGAGGATCCCCGGCCCGGTCTCCCGCGGCTACGAGGCCATGGACATCGGTGGGCACACCGTCTACGTCGACGTCACCGAGGCCAACCCCACGCTCCAGTGGTCCGCGTCGGAGATGATCTCCAACGCGCCCGACCTGGACCGTTTCGCCGTGGCCCTGCTCGGCGGTCGGCTGACGAAGCCCGAGCAGACCGCCGAGCTGTTCACCGTCCCCGACGTCCCGATGTACGACGGCGACGACGATCCGTCCAACGACCAGCCCGCGGTGTACAGCGTCGGCATCACCCGCTACCACGTCGGCCCGTACGAGTTCTGGGGCAAGACCGGCGACCGGCCCGGCTTCGCGTGCGCCTTCGGCGCGACCCGCGACCTCGCCCGCCGCGTGGTGTTCTCCGCGAACAAGATCCACATGGCGGCCGACCAGCCCGCGATCGCCGAGCGCATCATCGCGGCGTCGGCCGGCATCGGCTGACCCACGGCCGACCCACGGACCGACCCGCGGAGCCACGGGGATCACCGCACAGCCGGTGGTCCCCGTCGGCGCGTGCCTCCTGGTTCGAACCCGCCCAGCCACAGGCCCACATCGCCGAGCCGAGGTTCTCGCACCCGTCCTCACGGTCGGCCGGCACCGGGTGGGCCTCTGGCCGCGCCGCGGGTGACCGCACGTGGGCCGGAGTCGCCCGGCACGATTGCCGCGTCGCCGCCCGTGTCGGTGCGGATCACCAGCGTCCCCAAGTGGCCGAGCGCCCGCAGTGTGATCGGGCTGGGGTGGCCGTACCGGTTGCCGGCACCCACACTCACCACCGCGATCCGGGGCCGGATCGCCTCGAACAGCTCCGGCGTCGTGTGCCGGCTGCCGTGGTGCGGGACCTTGACCACCTCCGCGGACAGGTCCGCCCGCGAGCTCAGCAAGTGCGCCTGCGCCGCCAGCTCGACATCGCCGCTGAGCAGGATCCGCCCCGCCGGCGTGGCGGCCCGGATGACCACCGACGCGTTGTTGATCTCGGTGCCATCGGCCTCGGCCGCCGGCATCACCTCCTTTCCTCCTGGTGCCAACACCTCGAGCGAGAGCCCTGGCCAGTCCAGTCGCCGCCCGGCATCCAGCTGCACGATCGGCACGCCGGCCTCGGCGGCCTTCGCTCGCACCTCCTTCCAAGCCCAGTCCGGCGCCCGCGCAGGGCCCACACCCACCGCGCCGACCGCCCGGTCGTCCAGCACCGCGTCGAGCCCACCGACGTGGTCGGCGTGCAGGTGGGTGAGCACCACGAGCGGCACCCGCGACACGTCGAGCCGTTCGAGGCACCCGGCCAGCGGACCCGGCTCCGGACCGGTGTCCACCACCACCGCACGGCCTTCGTCGGCCGTCGCAAGCACCAGAGCGTCACCCTGGCCGACGTCGCAAGCGACCATCGCCCACCCGGGCGGCGGCCACCCGGGAGCGATCACCCGCACCGGGATGACCACGACGAGCAGGCCGGCC
The DNA here is from genome assembly GCF_009379765.1 of Actinophytocola sp. Taxonomy (GTDB): domain Bacteria; phylum Actinomycetota; class Actinomycetes; order Mycobacteriales; family Pseudonocardiaceae; genus Actinophytocola. The sequence continues at coordinate 38,005 of NZ_WHTD01000034.1, forward strand.
AACGCCGCCCCGACCAGCACCCGCAGCCGCCGGTGACGCAACGCGGCCACGAGCAACACCACGCAGGCCACCAGCAGCAGCCCGCCCCACCACCCGTCCGGCCAGTCGATCACGGCGCCCGGGACACGCGACGCCTGCCGGCCGACCAGGATCAGCCAGTCGGCCTCCGGCCCGGCAAGCCGAACCAGCAGCTCGGCCAACCACGGCATCACCGGCGCGGCCACAGCCGCCAGCACACCCAGCACCGTGGCCGGCGCGACAACCGGCGCGGCCGCGAGGTTGGCGACCACTGCCACGAGGCTGACCTGCCCGGCCATCCCGGCCACCACGGGCGCGGTGACCAGGTGCGCGGCCGCCGGCACCGCGAGCGCCTCGGCAAGCCCACGCGGCACTCCCCGCGCGGCCAGCCGATCGGCCCACCGCGGCGCGAGCAACACCAGCCCGGCCGTGGCCAGCACCGACAGCGCGAACCCGAAGCTGACCGCCATCGCCGGGTCCCACAGCACCAGCAGCACCACCGCCGTACCGAGTGCTGGCAGCGCCGCGCGCTCTCGTCCGATGGCCAGGGCCAGCAGTCCCACCGCGCCCATCACGCCGGCCCGCAGCACGCTCGGCTCGGGCCCGGCCAGCACGACGAACCCGATCAGTGCCAGCATGGCGCCCGCCGCAGCGCCCCGAGGCCCGACCCGCAGCGCCCGCAGCAGCAACAGCACCGCCACGCACACGATCGCGAGGTTCGCGCCGCTGACCGCCAGCAGATGTGTCAGGCCCGCGGTCCGGAACTCCTCCTCGACCTGCCGCGACAGCCGGTCGGTGTCGCCGACGACCAGACCGGGCAAGAGCCCGGCGGGCTCCGGATCGAGCACGCCGGCGGCGTCTCGCAGCCCGGACCGTAACTCCTGCGCGACGCGCTGCCAGACGGCCGCCCCGGTGACCTCGTCCGGCGGCCCGCGGACCCGCAACATCGCCACGGTGAGCTCGCCGGTCCGCGCGGGCGCCAGCCGCGCGGTGGCGGTGACGTCCTGCCCGGGGAGCAGCGACGACCACCCGTCCGCCGGCGCGATCAGCACCACCCGGCCGGTGGTCGCCACCGCCGCCCGGCCGACCATCGCGTCCCGCACCCGCGCCGGCAGCACGACCGCACGCACCCCGCCCTGCTGCCCACCGAACCCGGCGGAGAACACCGGCCGGGGGCGCTCGGTGATCGTCACCCGGAACACTCCCGACGCGCCGCCATCGGCATGGGCCCGCAACGCGTCGTCCGCGGCGTCCCGCAACCGGCCGGTGTTGCCTACGGCCACCAGAAGCCCGCAGATGACCAGTGACCAACCCACCCCGAGGCGCCACCACCGCACCACGGGCGGCCGCCCCCGCGCGGCCCGCAACACGACCGTCCCGCAGGCGATGGCGACGACACCGACGGTCGCGACCCACCACCAGCCCACCAGCAGCCCGAGCATCGTCGCGAGCCACACCGCCAGCGCCGCCGGCACGAGCCGCCAGTCCGGTCCCGCGGCGAGGTCGAGATCGCGGTCCACGAGACTCACCGGGCCACCACCATGTCCTTGAGCTTGGCGAACCGGGACGGGCCGATCCCGTCGATCTCGCGGAGCTGCTCGACCGAGGAGAACCGGCCGTGCTCGGTGCGCCAGTCGACGATCCGCTGCGCGGTCACCGGTCCCACCCCGGGCAACGTGTCCAGGGACATCAGGGACGCGGAGTTGAGGTCGACACGCTCGGCCCCCGGCCGGCCGTTGCCGGAGGCCGCGCCCGGCGGCTCGGCGTTGGGCGGGGTCGGGACGCCGACATAGATCTGCTCGCCGTCGGTGAGGCGCCGGGCGAGGTTGAGACCGCTCAGGTTCACCCCCGCGGCCGGACCACCGGCCGCCTTCAGCGCGTCGGCGACCCGCGCGCCGCCCGGCAACGTGACCAGACCGGGCGAGGCCACCCGGCCGACCACGCTGATGACGATCGACCCGCCGGCATCGGGTGGCGACGCGACGCTCGACGCCAGGCCCTCGCTGACCGCCGCGGCCGGCAGGGCGGGCGGCACCTCGGTTTCGTAGCCGCGACCGGACATCACCAGCCCGACCGCGACCGCGATCCCGAGCAGGACGGCACCGACCGTGGCCGCGACGGCGAGTCGCCTGCGCGGGCGCGCCGCCGCACGGTCGGGCAACCAGCGCTCGAGCGCCCGGTCCACCTGCCTGCGCCACCACGGTTCCGCGGCGGGCAAGGGTGCGCCGAGCAACACGCGCTCGGCCTCCACCGGCTCGGCGCCGTCCGATGGCGGTGGGTCGGCTCCGGTGTCGGGCGGCGGAGGCGCCACCTCCGGCCGCCAGTCGGGCTCGGCACGCGGCGGGCGTGCGTCGAGCGAGACGTCGAGCCATGGCTGATCGGCGGGCAGCGCCACGGATTCCGCGGGGCGGTCGGCTCTGGCCTGGCTGATCAGCCGGTCGAGTCGGCCCCAGGCTCGGGCACTGCGTCGGTCGTGTCGGGAGGTTGTGTCGATCACGCCTTCGACGCTATGCCCGGTCACCCCCGCGCCGGGCCGGTCGCCGCTCCGCTGTGGACAAGTGAGTCGGGTGTGGACAACCGGCGCGGGAATCCTTGCTGTGCGGCGGAGTTGTCGGTCCGGTGTGCGAGGCTGGCGGGTTCATCGTTCGGCCGGGCACACCACGACGCCGAGCATCCCGGGACCGGTGTGCGCACCGATGGCCGCACCCAGCTCGGACACCACACAGCCCGACGCGGGCGAGATCCGCTCGTCGAGCAGCGTGGCCAGCTCCGCGGCCCGCTCATGGGCGGCGAGGTGGTGCACGGCGAGCTCGACGGCGGTCACACCTGTGGCCTGCGCGGCCTGCTCGGCGAGATCGACCAGCCGCAGCACGGCCCGATGCGTCGTCCGCACCTTCTCCAGCGGCACGATGCGCCCGTCCTCGACATGCAGCAGCGGCTTCACGGCGAGCGCGGTCCCAAGGAACGCGGCCGCCGGCCCGATCCGCCCGCCGCGCCGCAGGTACTCCAGCGTCTCCAACACGAAGAACGTCGTGGTCCGCCCCGCCGCCTCGACCGCCGCGTCCTCCACCGCCGCCCCCGTGGCGCCGCCGATCGCGGCCGTCGCCGCGCGCAACACCGAGAACCCGAGCCCCATCACGGTGGTCCGGGAGTCCACCACGCGGACGTGATCCACCCCGACCTCCTGCGCGGCCAGCCGCGCGGACTCCCAGGTTCCGGACAGCTCGCGGGACAGGTGCACCGACACGATGCCGTCGGCGCCGCGGTCGAGCAGCCGCCGGTAGAGGTCGAGGAACTCGTCCGGGTTTGGCCGCGACGTCGTGACCGCGCGCCGGCCGGTGAGCGCCGCGGCGATGTCCGCCGGGCCGATGTCCACGCCGTCCAACCCGGACTCGTCGTCGATGAGCACGTGCAGCGGCACGACGTGCACCTCGTGCCGGGCGGCGAAGCCGTCCGGCAGGTAGGCGCTGGAATCGGTGACCACGGCGACCGGCACGGTCGGTCAGCCTACGTGGTATTCGTCCGCTTTCCGGGCAAGCAACGGCCCGACCACGTCGGCCAATGCCTTGCCGACCCGCTCGTGTCCCTCCCAGCCCCAGTGCATCCCATCAGGGTTGCCGCGCCCGCTCAGCACGTGTTCTCCGACCAGATCCGCGAGATCGAGCAGCGGCACCCCGGCACCGTCGCCCCAGGCGCGGATCACGCGCGTGGCGTCGGTCCGACCGGTGTGCACCAGCCCGTAGGACGCCGCGCGATGCACCGGCGGAAGGACTCCGACACACGGCAGGTCCGGCCGCAGTGCGCGGATCGAGGCGAGGGTTCGGTCCAGGTAGCGGACGGTCAGCGCGGCCGGCAACGCCACCGGCCGGCCCCGGGTGGCCTTGGCGAGCCACGGCTGAGCGGCCAGGTAGCGGGCGCGGACGAACCTGCGCAACGCGTCCGGGCGCAGGTAGCGCAGGCCTTCTCGCAGGTAGGTGGGCAGCGGGGAGGGCAGCGTGTCCATGCTGCCGACCGCCAGCACCAGGACGTCCACCTTGGGCAGCAGCGACCACACCCGCGGGTCGCCGGCCAGTGCCCAGAACGCGTCGCGAGCGGTCCAGCCGAACCCGGCGAACAGCTCGGTCCGGCCACCGAGGGCCGCCGCGGCGAGGTTGGGCCACAGCCGCTCGTCGTCGGCCGGGTACGGCCCGTCGGGACCGTGGAAGCTGAGGGAGTCCCCGAACGTCAGCAGCGTCGGCGCGCCCATCGGCTCAGCCGGTGATCCCGGCGTTGTACACGCGCAACCGCCAGGCCAGGCCACTCGAACCGCGCCGGGCCAGCACCGTCCAGTGGCAGTTGCCGATGCCGCCCAGCTTCGCCCACGCGGTGATCGGCAGTTCCAGCAAGTGCCCGGTCAACGCGGTGATCAGGCCGCCGTGCGCGCACAGCACCGCGGTCTCCTCGTCCGACCCGTCGAGGTCGGCGACCACCTCGGAGGCCCGCGCGGCGACCTCCAGCCGCGACTCGCCGCCGGGCGGCGTCCAGGTCGAGTCGGTCTGCCAGATCTGCCGCGAGCCCGGCCACTGCTCGTCGATCTGGGCGCTCGACATGCCCTGCCAGAGTCCCAGGTTGGTCTCCCTCAGCCGCTTGTCCACCCGCAGCGTGACACCCGTGGTCTCGGTGAAGGTGGTGGCCGTGTCCATCGCCCGACGCAGGTCCGAGGTGACCACGATGTCCGGGGAGAACCGGGCGAGCGCGGGCACGGCGAAACGCGCCTGGTTGCGTCCCACGTCGGTGAGAACGGCGTCCAGGTGGCCCTGCATCCTGCCGGTCGCGTTGTAGTCGGTCTCGCCATGCCGCCACATCACGAGCCGGCCCAGGGTCACGTCGCCCCGCCGTCGGTGCCACCCGACTCGGCGACGACCGCGGCCGGGTCGAACTCGATCCGCGGGCAGTCCTTCCACAGCCGCTCCAGGCCGTAGAACGTCCGCTCATCGGCATGCTGGACGTGCACCACGACGTCCACGAAGTCCAGCAGCACCCACCGACCCTCGCGGGCACCCTCGCGGCGCACCGGCTTGGTGCCGGCGTCGCGCATCTTCTCCTCGACGTTGTCCACGATCGCCCCGACCTGCCGCTCGTTGGGCGCGGAGGCGATGACGAAGCAGTCAGTGATCACCAGTTGCTCGGAGACATCGAGCACGATCACATCGCTGGCCTTCTTGTCGGCGGCGGCGTTGGCCGCGACCAGTGCCAACTCGCGTGCGTCGTGCGTTGCGACCACGTCACTCCTCGATCGGTCGAACCTGCTCATTCCGGGCCGTGAACCCCACGAGAGTACCCGGGCCGGCCAGCTCACAGCGCATTCGCGTGGCGGTGCGACACGTCGGCACCGCGTCACGCGACGATACCGTCATGTTGAAGCGATTACTTCTCGTCCTCGCGGCGGCGTCCCTCACCACCGTCACGGTCGCCGCCGCGGCGGACTCGACGACGACCTCGGCCCAGAACGACACCTGGTGCACCGACCGGGACTCGATCGTCGTGCTGGGCGACTCCCTGTCCACCGGTCATGGCGCGAGCGACCCGGCCAACGCCTGGGTCCGGCGGACCCAGGCCGCCCTCCCCGACACCGATGTCACGAACCTGTCCGCCGACGGAGCACTGACCAGCGACTTCCTGCCCGCCGGGGTGGGAGTGCAGCGCCGTCCGGCGGGCAACCTCGTGCCGACCGCGGTGAGCCGGATCCAGACGATCCAGCCGTCGCTGGTGATCATCGAGGTCGGCGCGAACGAGTACGGCACCGACCGCGACCCGGTAACCACCTACCGGGCCAACCTCACGAACCTGACCGACCGCATCCAGGCGGCGAGCCCGGACTCGACCCTGCTGTACATGCACACCACTGGGTTCGACTACCGCTGGGCCACCCCGCCGATCGACCACGCGTGGACGGCCTACGACGCGGCGATGACCACGGTGGCCACCACCGAGTCGGCGCCGTACCTGGACCTCACCGAGTTCCTGCCGTGGGCCGACACCGACACCGCGGGGCTGTACGTGGAGAACGAGTTCGGCGCGGGCAACACGGTCCACTGGGCCGACGCCGGGCACGTGGCCACCGCCGGTGTGATCCAGCAGCAGCTGCTCATGTGTGGCTGACGGTCAGGACTCCCGGTAGAGATCCCTCTTGCTGATGTACTGCACGACGCCGTCGGGCACCAGGTACCAGACCGGCTGCCCGGCGGCGACCCGTGCCCTGCAGTCGGTCGAGGAGATGGCCATCGCGGGCACGTCGACCAGGCTCACCGAGCCGCTCGGCAGGTGCCCGCTGGCCAAGGGGTAGCCGGGCCGGGTCACGCCGACGAAGTGGGCCAGCGCGAACAGCTCCTCGGCCTGCCGCCAGGACAGGATCTGCTCCAGCGCGTCGGCCCCGGTGATGAAGAACAGGTCCGCGTCGGCGTGGGCGGTCCGCAGGTCGCGCAGCGTGTCGATGGTGTACGTGGGGCCGACGCGGTCGATGTCGGCCCGGCTCACCGAGAACCTCGGGTTGGACGCGGTCGCGACCACCGTCATCAGGTACCGGTCCTCGGCCGCGCTGACCACGCGACGGCTCTTCTGCCACGGCTGCCCGGTGGGCACGAAGATCACCTCGTGCAGGTCGAACCTCGCCTGGACCTCGCTCGCCGCCACGAGGTGTCCGTGGTGCACGGGATCGAACGTGCCACCCATGATCCCGATTCTTCGACCCGACATAGCTGGTCAGCGTACGTGAAGCCGGGTTCGTGATCTTGACGCGCCAGACTTTTTCCGTGCGAAAGGACCATTCGCACGGGTTCGTCCTGGCACGTGTCGGCGTCATAGGTCAGGGTGGAGACGTGGACCAGCAAGCCCTTCGAACCTCAGCCGAACAACGCCTCCGCGCCCTCGCCGGCGACGGTGCCGCTCTGCGCGAGGACCAGTGGACCGCCATCAAGGCCCTGGTCGTCGACCGCAGGCGGGCACTCGTCGTGCAGCGCACCGGGTGGGGCAAGTCAGCCGTCTACTTCATCGCCACCGCGCTCTTACGAGAGCTCGGCCAGGGTCCGACGGTCATCGTCTCGCCACTGCTCGCGCTGATGCGCAACCAGATCGAGGCGGCGGGCCGGGCCGGCGTGCACGCGGCCACCATCAACTCGGCCAACATCGACCAGTGGCACGAGGCCCAGGAGGACGTCCTCGCCGGCCGCACCGACGTGCTGCTGGTGAGCCCGGAACGGCTCAACAACCCCGAGTTCCGCGACACCGTGCTGCCCGAGCTCACCGCGTCGGCCGGCATGCTGGTGGTCGACGAGGCGCACTGCATCTCCGACTGGGGCCACGACTTCCGGCCGGACTACCGCAGGCTCCGCACGCTGCTGGGCGAGCTCCCCTCGGGTGTGCCGGTGCTCGCCACCACGGCCACGGCCAACGACCGGGTCGTGCGTGATGTCGCCGACCAGCTCGACCTCGGGGCGCGGGACACGTTGGTGCTGCGCGGCGAGCTCGACCGAGAGAGCCTTCACCTGGGTGTGCTGCGGCTGCCCACCGCGCAGGCCCGGTTCGCGTGGCTGGCCGAGAACCTGGGCAAGCTGCCCGGGTCGGGGATCATCTACACGCTCACGGTCGCCGCGGCCTCTGAGGTGTCCTCGTTCCTGCGCGACCACGGGTACTCGGTGTCGGCCTACTCCGGGAAGACCGATCCCACCGCCCGCGAACGCATCGAGCAGGACCTGTTGGCCAACCGGATCAAGGCGGTGGCGGCCACGTCGGCGCTCGGCATGGGTTTCGACAAGCCCGACCTGGGTTTCGTCATCCATCTCGGCGCGCCGCCGTCGCCGATCGCCTACTACCAGCAGATCGGCCGCGCGGGCCGCGGCGTGGAGCGCGCCGAGGTCCTGCTCCTGCCGGGCACGGAGGACCAGGACATCTGGGCCTACTTCGCGTCGCTGGCGTTCCCGGCGGAGCGGGTCGTGCGGCAGGTGCTCGACGTGCTGGCGGAGGCCGACCGGCCGCTGTCCACCGCGGCCATCGAACCGCGGTGCGACCTGTCCCGCAGCCGGCTCGAGATGGTGCTCAAGGTGCTGGACGTGGACGGCGCGGTGCACCGGGTCAAGGGCGGTTGGGTCGCGACCGGCCAGGGTTGGGTGTACGACGAGGAGCGATATCTCGGCATTGCCGGTGCCCGGAGGTCCGAGCAGCGGGCGATGCTCGAGTACCAGCGCACGGACGAGTGCCGGATGGAGTACCTGCTCCGCCAGCTCGACGACCCGCACGCGGTGCCGTGCGGGCGGTGTGACAACTGCGCCGGACCCCGGTGGAGTACGGAGGTCTCGGACCCCGCGGTCGCGAAGGCCCGGGAACGCTTACGCAGACCAGGGGTCGAGGTCGATCCTCGTCGTATGTGGCCAAGCGGTATGGCCGCGCTCGACGTTCCGCTGTCCGGAAAGCTCGGCGCTGGTGAGTTGGCCGAGTCGGGCCGGGCGCTGGGTCGGCTCACCGACATCGGCTGGGGCAACCGGTTGCGCGAGCTGTTCGCGCCCGGCGCGCCGGTCGACGGTCCGGTACCCGACGACATGGTCGACGGCTGTGTCGCGGTGCTGGCGTCGTGGGGCTGGGCGGCACGTCCCGTCGGCGTGGTCACCATGGGCTCGGTCAGCCGGCCGAAGCTGGTGGCGAGCCTGGGCGAACGGATCTCTGCCATCGGCAGGCTCCCGTTCCTCGGCGAGATCGGTGTCCGCGACTCGGGTGAGCGCCAGGCCAACAGCGCGCGCCGGCTGGCCCAGGTGTGGCGGTCCATCGAGATCGGTCCGGCCCTGGCGGCGAGTTTGTCCACTGTGGACGGACCGGTGCTGCTCGTGGACGACCGGGTGGACACCGGCTGGACGGCGACCGTGGCCACCAAGCTCTTACGCGACGCGGGCGCCGCCGCGGTCCTCCCGTTCGCCTTGGCCACCACCACCTGACCGCCCGCGGTGGTGCTTGGTCCGCCGCACCGGACCAAGCACCACAGGGACGATCATCAGGGCGATCATCAGGGCGACGGCGGCTGACGGTGGCCGACGGTGGCCGTCACTTGCTGCTCAGGTCGCTGAACACCTTGCGCTTGAGAGGAGGGATCACCGAGAACACACGCAGCGCTGCCTTGAACATCGAGCGGCCGACTCGGTTGGTGGAGATCGTCTGCTCGGCGGTACGGAGCGACCGGCGCACGGCGGCGAAGCCGTAGTCGATCATCCGGGTCTCGTAGTCGTGGATGCCGTCTAGGAGGTCGACCTCGCCTCGGGACGCGGCGATCAGGCTGCGGGCGAGCAGTTGGGCGTCGCGCAGGGCGGTGTTGGCGCCGATGCCGCGGAACGGCGTCATGCTGTGGATCGCGTCGCCCAGCAGGGTGATGTTCGACGTCTCCCACTGCCGCACCGCCACCGAGGTGCGGATCGGCAGCAGCGACACGCTCTGCGCGGGTGACTCGGCGACCAGTCGTCGCAGCGACGGGTGCCAGTCCGCGATGAGGGTGCCGACCATATCGCGCAGGCGTTCACCGCCCATGTCGGACAGTTCGGCGTCGCCGTGCGGGTACTTGGCGCTGGAGGCGGTGTAGGCCCACATGACGTAGCTGCCGGTGTTGTCGAACAGCACGGCATCCCGCGCCGCGGTCTCGTCGTTGCCGCCGATGCCGCGCTCGGTCGGCGCGTAGTTCGCGCCGAGCTCGTGCGGGGCGATGAACATGCCACACCCGGACGGCGGGAGCACGCTGTGCGGCCCGTCCTGCAAGCGGGTCGGCAAGCGGCGCTTGGTCTCCTCGGTCAGCGGGTACTTGCCGGCGATCGCGCGGATGCCGGTGTCCACCCGCGTGGCGTCCGGCAGGTACTGGCGGCACACCCGCGAGTTGGCGCCGTCCGCGGCCACCAGCACGTCGGCCGTCGCGGTGGTGCCGTCGACGAAGTGGAGGGTGACCGTGCCGTCGGCGGCGCGCGCGTAGCGCTCGAACTCCTTGCCGTGGTGCAGCGCACCCTCCAGGCCGGCGGACAGCACCTGGTGCAGGGTGATCCGGCTGACCGAGTGGTGCGCTCCGGTCGGGTCGCGCTCGGTGCCCGACGTGAGCTCGTCCTCGACCACCAGCAGCTCCGTGAGCTGGTCGGTGACGAAGCCGAACGCGGATCTGCGGCGGCGTCAGCAGGTCGGCGAACTACCCGCCGACCTGGACCCGGCGTGCTTGCTGCTGGCCCTGTTCGCCGCGGCCAGTGCGACGGTCACGCTGCCGCGGATCGCGACGGCGATCTGCGACGAGGATGTCGAGTCGGAGGAGTTCACCCGGCGCTACGCCGACCAGCTGGCGAAACTGGTTCGCCACCTCGCCCACGGTCAGGCGTAGGCGTAGTCGCTCACCGGGAAGCGGCCGGCGGCGCGCCGGGCGTTGATCGTCGACGTGGGGTGTAGCAGGGCGGCCTCGCCGTGCGGGTTGAAGTAGTAGCTGTGCGAGGTCGCGCAGCTACCCAGCTCGAACACCCAAGTCGCCCAGCCGGTCGGTCATCTCGGCGAGGAACTCGTCGTTGGCGGCCGACGTCACCTCGAACGTCGTCGCGCCGCGGTGGCGGAGCTCGCCGAACAGCCACGCCATGTGCCGCATCTGCGCCTCGATCGTGGTGAAGTACGACAGTCCGCTGTAGGAGCACGGACTGTTGAGGCTGATCAGGTTCGGGAAGTGCGGGAACCCCGTGGCGAGCAGCAGGGTGTCGATCTCGGTTCGGCGGCCGTCGACGGTGACGATGCCGTTCGGCTCGACACGCTCGATCGGCCTCGTCTCCAACCGCACGGTTGGTCAGTCGCGCCTGCCGGTAGTGCAGCACACCGGTGACCATGATCGCTTCGAGTGCGGCCGAGTTGACCAGGCGCGCGGCGCGCTGGGCGAGCGGCATCCGCGCGACGAGTCGCTGCACCGGGCGTGGGATCGGTCCGTCGAGCTTGGGCGTCACCCAGATCGGCGTGCGTTGGTACACGGTCAGCTCCGCGACTTTCCTGGCCACCTCGGGCACCAGCTGCACGGCCGTCGCGCCGGTGCCGATGACCGCGGCGCGGCGGGCGGTGAGGTCGTAGCCGTCGTCCCAGGCCGTGGAGTGGATGACCTTGCCGGCGAAGCCGTCGATGCCCGGGATGTTCGGCATCCGCGGCTGCGACAGGAACCCCGTGGCGGTCACCAGGTACCGGGCGGTGACCGGCGCGCTGCCGCGAACGCGGACGGTCCAGACCCGCTCGGCATCGTCCCATCGCGCGCCGTCGACGACCGTGCCGAAGCGCATGTAGCGGCGCAGGTCGTACTTGTCCGCGACGTGCTCGGCGTAGCGCTTGAGCTCCGCGCCCGGCGCGAACATCCGCGACCAGTACGGGTTCGGCTCGAACGAGTAGGAGTAGGTGACCGACGCGATGTCCACCGCCAGGCCCGGGTACCGGTTGACGTGCCAGGTCCCGCCGAGGTCGTCCGCACGCTCGAGGATCGCGAGGTTGTCGACGCCGAGCCGGTTGAGCTGGATCGCGGCCCCCATGCCGCCGAAGCCGGCGCCCACGATGATCGCGTCGTAGTCGGGTGTCACGTCAGACCTCTCATTCGACATACTCTTGGTATTTAAATTCTGTAGGGATGCCAAGGGCTACGCTGGCCGCCATGACGCGACTCAGCCGCGCGGAGAGCCAGGCCCGCACCCGGACGCGGCTGCTGCGGACCGCCCGCGAGCTGTTCCTGCACGACGGCTACCAGGCCACGTCGCTGGACAAGGTCGCCGAGGCCGCGGGTTTCTCCAAGGGCGCGGTGTACTCCAACTTCCGCAGCAAGAACGAGCTGTGCCTCGCCGTGCTGGACGAGATCCGCGCCGGGCGCACGGGTGAGATCACCGACCTGCTGCGGGCGCCGACCACCGAGGAGCGGCTGCGCCGGTTCGAGAAGTGGGCGGAGCGGGTGATCGGCGATCGTGAGTGGACGGCGTTGGAGTTCGAGTTCGCGGTCCAAGCCCGGCGCGACGAGGAGCTTCGGCTGGCGATGGCCGATCGGATCGCCGCGGTGAGCCGGGGCATGGAGTCGGCGGTGGCAGGCGTCGCGGACGGCGACGACGCGCTGCCGCCGATGGCGTCCGGCGAGGCGGCGGTCGCGCTGCTCTGCCTCGGTGTCGGCCTGGGCCTGTTCCGATCCATCGACCCGCGGATGCCGGTCAGCGCCTTGGTGAACACCGTGCGCGTGCTGACCGGCGTACCCGCGGCCGGCGACTAGAGATCACTGGCGGAGGGGGACCAGGTCGTCCGCGTGGACCACCTCTCTGCGGTGTTCCGGGGGGAGGTCCCTGGTCTTGCGGCCGATGAGGGTTGGTAGCTCCGCGGCGTCGAAGGCGACCACTCCCCTCGCCACCGTGCGGCCGCTCGCGTCGGCCAGCTCGACCACGTCGCCCGCTTCGAAGTCGCCTGTCGTCTCGGTGATTCCGGCGGCGAGGAGGGATCGGCGGCGGCCCACCACCGCAGCCACCGCGCCGTCGTCCAGGTGCAGTCTGCCCTTCGGATCGGCGGCATATGCCAGCCAGAAACGGCGTGGGGTCAGGCGGCGGGGGCTCGCCGCGAACGCTGTACCGACATCCGCGGGGCCGAGAGCCTGGGCAGCGTCGGCCGCCGCGGCGATGAGTACCGGCACGCCCGCCGTCGAGGCCAGGCGGGCCGAGGCCAGCTTCGACGCCATGCCGCCGGTGCCCAGGTCGCCCGTCGGCTCGTCGGCCTGGATGTGTGCCACGTCGGACTCGTCGGCCACCTCGTCGATTCGTCTTGCGTTGCCCCGTCTCGGGTCGCCGTCGTACAGACCGTCCACATCGGACAGGAGGACCAGGGCGTCGGCACCGACGAGGTACGCGACCAGGGCGGCCAGGCGGTCGTTGTCGCCGAAGCGGATCTCCTCCGTGGCCACCGTGTCGTTCTCGTTCACCACCGGCACCACGCCCAGGGCCAACAACCTGGACAGCGTCCGCTGGGCGTTGCGGTAGTGGGCCCGGCGAACGACGTCGTCCGAGGTGAGGAGGACCTGGCCGACGTTCAGGTCGTGGCGGGCGAACGACGACACGTACGCGTGGCCCAGGACCAACTGGCCCACGCTCGCCGACGCCTGCTGGGTCGCGAGGTCACGGGGGCGGCGGCCCAGCCCCAGCGGCGCCAGACCGGACGCGATGGCGCCCGAGGAGACCAGGACCACCTGGCTGCCGGCGGTTCTGCGGGCGGCGAGGGCGTCGACGAGGGCGTCGAGCCGGGCCGGGTCCAGGCCGCCCTCGGCGGTGGTCAGCGACGACGAGCCGACCTTCACGACCACTCGCCGGGCCGCCGCTATCCGGGCTCGGCTGTCGGACAGCACGGCCGCCTGGTCGGTCACGAGGGCTCCTCGTCGACCGTGACGTCACCTGCCTCGGGCGAGGACGACGGCGGCGCGTCGACCAGGCCGCGGCGGGTGCGTTTGGCCGCCTTCCGCTCGGCGGCGCCGACGCGGTCGTTGTGGTCCAGCCGAGGGTCGTGGCCACGCTCGTACAGCAACACGTCGACCCCCGCGGGCGTGGACGGCTCCCAGTCGAACGTCACGCCGCCGATCGTCACCGGGCAGCCGGGCTTCGCGCCCGCATCGGCCAGGGCCTGCTCCACGCCGAGCCTGGCCAGGCGGTCGCCCAGGTAGCCGACCGCCTCGTCGTTGTCGAACGCGGTCTGCCGGACCCAGCGCTCGGGCCGCTCGCCCCGGATGATGAAACCGCCCGGCTCCTCGGGGTCCTCGAGCACCGTGAAGCCCGCCTCGTCCACCGCCTGCGGGCGGAGCACGATCCGCGACGCGCCCAGCCTCGGCCGGGTCGCGCGGTCCTCCTCGACGATCTTGGCCAGCGCGAACGACAGCTCGCGCAGCCCCTCGTGGCTGGCCGTCGACACGGCGACCACGGGCAACCCGCGGGCCTCCAGGTCCGGGCCCACGAGCTCCGCCAGGTCGCGGGCGTCCGGCACGTCGATCTTGTTCAGCACCACGACCCGCGGCCGGTCGGCCAGGCTGCCGCCCAGACCTGGCGTGTACCGGGTGAGCTCGGCCTCCAGGGCGTCCACATCGGACACCGGGTCGCGGCCGGGCTCGTAGGTGGCGCAGTCGACCACGTGCACCAGCACCGCGCAGCGTTCGATGTGGCGCAGGAAGTCCAGGCCCAGGCCCTTGCCCTGCGACGCACCCGGGATGAGACCCGGCACGTCGGCGACCGTGTAGGTCGACTCCCCCGCGGTGACCACGCCGAGGTTCGGCACCAGCGTGGTGAACGGGTACTCGGCGATCTTCGGCCGGGCCGAGGACAGCACGGAGATCAGCGACGACTTGCCGGCCGAGGGGAACCCGACCAGCCCCACGTCGGCCACCGAGCGCAGCTCGAGCACCAGATCCCGGGCCTCGCCGGGCTCGCCGAGCAGCGCGAACCCGGGTGCCTTGCGCGCCTTGGACGAGAGCGCGGCGTTGCCGAGCCCACCGCGACCGCCGCGGGCGGCGGCGAACCGGGTGCCGTTGCCGATGAGGTCCCTGAGCACCTCGCCGTCCTCGTCGAGCACGACCGTGCCGTCGGGCACCCGCAGCTCCAGCGGCGCACCGGCGGCACCGTCGCGGTTGCTGCCCTGGCCCTGCTTGCCGTTGGTGGCGTGCGCGTGCGGCCGGAAGTGGAAGTCGAGCAGGGTGTGCACACCGGAGTCGACGACGAGCACGATGTCCCCGCCGTCCCCGCCGTTGCCGCCGTCGGGGCCGCCGAGTGGCTTGAACTTCTCGCGGTGTACCGAGGCGCACCCGTTACCGCCGCTGCCCGCGGACACGTGGATCACGACGCGATCAACAAAACGAGACACAAAACCACCCTACGGACCAACAGAAGTTGGTTGTTGCACAGCAAGCCATGCTACGGACCAGCGAGTTGGTTGGTTGCCACGCAACAAACCACGCTGGGTCGACAGGAACACGCACCGTAGGGGGTCTGGGGGTTCGGCCCCCCAACATCACAGCGAAGCGACCCGGGCGAGCGCCATCTGCGAGCAGACCTTCCACCCGTCGCGCAGCGCCGTCAGCCCTCGACCGGGACGATGTTCACGGTCTTGCGACCGCGCTTCTCGCCGAACTGGACCGCACCCGCGGCCAGCGCGAACAGCGTGTCGTCGCCGCCACGACCGACGTTGACGCCGGGGTGGAACTTGGTGCCCCGCTGGCGGACCAGGATCTCGCCGGCGTTCACTGACTGGCCGCCGTACCGCTTCACGCCGAGGCGCTGGGCATTCGAGTCGCGCCCGTTGCGGGAGCTGGACGCACCCTTCTTGTGTGCCATTGCTGTTCAGCTCCTACTTGGTCTTGATGCCGGTGACCTCGACGCGGGTCAGCTTCTGCCGGTGACCCTGCCGCTTGTGGTAGCCGGTCTTGTTCTTGAACTTGTGGATGCGGATCTTCGGGCCCTTGGTCTGCTCGACGACCTTGCCGGTGACCGACACCTCGGCCAGCGCGGCCACGTCGGTGGTGACGTCGTCGCCGTCGACGACGAGCAGCGCGGGGAACGAGAGCTCGGCTCCCGGCTCACCGTCGAGCTTCTCGACCTCGACGATGTCGCCGACGGCGACCTTGTACTGCTTGCCGCCGGTCTTGACGATCGCGTACATCGGGACGGGACTCTCCTGCTACTCGATGATCTCGAAACTGAGGGCTCCGCGGCGCCGTTCCCCTGGCCAACTTCAACAGGTCGGTCCGGTTCGCGCACCAGTCGGCCCACCAACCGGCGGGCCGACCTACAGGTTACGTGGCCGCCAAATCGCGGGTCAAGCCGGGGTCAGCCATCGTGCGTGGCCGACACCGGCGGGCCCGCCGGCCGGGAAGCGCCCCTGCGCACCGGCCGCCGCGGCGGCGAGGTGACGGCCGCGACCGGCGCCTCCGGCTGCTGCGAACGATCCACCTCGACGGACTGTTCCACCTGGTCGGAGCGCTGCTCGTCGACGAAAGAGGCATCGGTGGCCCGGTCGGTGTCCCGCGTGGCGGGCTCGGCCTCGTGGGCCCTGCCGTTGGCGTGCTCGGAACCACCGTTGCGCTCGCTGTCCGAGTCACCGCCGTGGTCGCCGGACTGGGCCGCGCCGTCCGAGCCCGCGGCGGGTGCGGGCTCGGTCTCCTCGACGGCCGCGCCAGCCGGGCCACCCGCATTGCGGCGGGAGCGGCGACGGGTCCGCGGCTCGGGCGCCGAGCGCGCCTCCTCGAAAGGTTCGGCGGACGCCGAACCGGCATCGGCCGTCACGGTGTCGACGTCGATGTCGGAGTCGGAGTCGGGGTACGGGTCGCCGTTGACCTTGGTCGTGGCCTTGGCGATGTCCCGCACGGCCTTGGCGGCCTCCTTCGCGGCTGCCTCCTTGGCCGCCGACTCCTTCGCTGCTTCCTTGGCGGCGTCCTTCGACGAGGCGTCCTTCGACGAGGAGACCTTCGCGGGGACGTCCTTCGCGGAGTCGTCCCGGCCGCGCGCGCGCCGCCCACCACCGCCGCCGTGCTGGGCGCCGGACTGGCCGTTGGCACCGCCGTTCGCCTTGCCCACCGGCTCGGTCGACACGATCACGCCCCGGCCCTTGCAGTGCTCACACGTGGTGCCGAAGGCCTCCAGCAGGCCCGTGCCGACCCGCTTGCGGGTCATCTGCACCAGGCCGAGCGACGTGACCTCGGCCACCTGGTGGCGGGTGCGGTCCCGGCCGAGACACTCGGTGAGCCGGCGCAGGACCAGGTCGCGGTTGGACTCCAGAACCATGTCGATGAAGTCGATCACGATGATGCCGCCGATGTCGCGCAGCCGCAGCTGGCGCACGATCTCCTCGGCCGACTCCAGGTTGTTGCGGGTGACCGTCTCCTCGAGGTTGCCGCCCGACCCGGTGAACTTGCCGGTGTTGACGTCGATGACGGTCATCGCCTCGGTGCGGTCGATCACCAGGTAGCCGCCCGAGGGCAGCCATACCTTGCGGTCGAGCGCCTTCAGCAGCTGCTCCTCGATGCGGTACTCGGCGAACACGTCGTTGGTGCCGACGTGCTTGCGGACCCGGTCGGCCAGCTCCGGCGCCACGTGCCGGACGTAGGCGTCGACCGTCTCCCAGGCACCCGCACCCTCGATGACCAGGGCCGAGAAGTCCTCGGTGAACAGGTCGCGGACGACCTTGACCAGCAGGTCGGGCTCCTCGTAGACCAGTGCGGGCGCGCCGACCTTCTTGGCGCCGCCGGCGCCCTTGGTCTTGTCCTGGATGACCTGCCACTGCGCCTGGAGCCGGCGCACGTCGCGACCGAGCTCCTCCTCGCTGATGCCCTCGGAGGCGGTGCGGATGATCACGCCGGCGTCCTCCGGGACGACCCGCTTGAGCACGTCCTTGAGCCGGCGCCGCTCGTTCTCCGGCAGCTTGCGCGAGATGCCGGTGGCGCCGCCGCCCGGCACGTAGACGAGGAACCGGCCGGGCAGGGAGATCTGCGTGGTCAGCCGCGCGCCCTTGTGCCCGACGGGGTCCTTGGTGACCTGCACCAGCACGCTGTCGCCGGTGGACAGCGCCTGCTCGATCTTGCGGGCCTTGCCCTCCAGGCCGGCCGCGTCCCAGTCGACCTCGCCCGCGTAGAGCACGGCGTTGCGGCCACGGCCGATGTCGACGAACGCCGCCTCCATCGACGGCAGCACGTTCTGGACCCGGCCGAGGTAGACGTTGCCGACGAGCGAGCCGGTGCCCGACGAGGTGACGAAGTGCTCGACCAGCACACCGTCCTCGAGCACGCCGATCTGCACCCGGTCGCCGCGCTCGCGGACGACCATCGCGCGGTCGACCGCCTCGCGCCGGGCCAGGAACTCGGCCTCGGACAGGATCGGTGCCCGCCGCCGGCCCGCCTCCCGGCCGTCCCGGCGCCGCTGGCGCTTGGCCTCGAGCCGGGTGGAGCCGCGCACGCTGCGCACCTCGTCGCGGCCGTCGGACTCGCCCCTGTCCTTGTCGTCACGCGCCTCGCGGACGTGCACGACCGTGTTCGGCGGATCGTCCCCGGTGGGGGCGCCCGCCTCGTCGTCCGTGCCGCCCTTGCGCCTGCGCCGCCGCCGGCGGCGCCTGCTCGCGGGGTCGGAGTCGTCGTCGGCCTCGTCCTCGGCGTCGGCCTCCTCGGCCTTCGGCCTGCCCCGGCGCCGGTCGGGCTTGTCCGCCTTCTCGGTCGGCTCGGCCGGCTTGTCGTTCTTGTCCGCATTGGCAGGCTTGGCCTGGTCGTCGTCGGCGGAGCGCTCGTCGTCGGCGTCGATATCGTCGCCCTGGCCGCCCTTGCCCCGGCCCCGGCCGCGACGGCCCCGACGGCGGCGCGGCCGCGAGTCGTCGGAGTCCTCGTCGTCCGGCCCGTCGTCGACCGACGTATCTGGTTCGTCCTCCTCGTCCTGTGGTTCCGGCCGCGGCTCGGGCCGGCGCTGCGGCGCGGCGACCGGCTCCGGCGGCTTGAACAGCGGTGCGGCCGAGGCGAACACCGGGGTCGGCGGCACCTGGCGGGCCGGCGCCTGCGGCTCCTGCACCGGCGCCTCGACCTGCTCCTCCTGGTCGGGCGGTGCCGGGGTGACCCCGAACGACTCCGCGACCCGCAGGGCGACCTCGCGGTCGATGCTGGACTGCACGCTGCGGCCGGTGACCCCGGCCTCGGTGACCGCGGCCAGGACCTCACGGCTGCTGCGGCCGAGCAGTTTGGCCAGCGCGTGGATGCGAATCCGCGCGGGCAGCTCGCCGAGCGCCCCGGAGATGGCTGCGGTGGTATCCCCGCCGGTGTTTCCGGCAGGTGTGGACATATCCGACATGTAGCTCCTTCGCCCCCGGGCGCGACCTCAAACGGTCGATGCCTTCGCACCGACGCTGTCGGACGCGGCCACCACAGGGGCCTCGTTGTTCGGCCTCACCGTGCTCCTCCGGTGAAGCGCAGTTGTCTTTCCGCCGCGGGGCGGCGGGAATCCTCGCCTCTCGCCATGGGGCCGCCGAGCACTAGCGCGCCGGCCGGTCACGGCAGGTCAGTCACAACGTCGCGCCATGCGGCTACCCAAGCGTCAGCCGAATGTCAGCCCGCCGGGTGAATCTCCCGGTCCGGGGCCAACGGGTCGGCCAGACCTCCGCTGTCGTCGAGCCGTCCCTGGGCCATCCGGGTCGCCTTCGCGGGCACCGGCGGTTCCAGAGCGGCGACGACGCGAAGCGCACTCAGCACGTCGTCCGGTCGAACGGCAGGTGTGGTTTGTCGCACGACCACCTCGAGTATCCCACACGGCGTGCCGGCAGGTGTCGAGTCCGGCACGTGCGTCTCGTCATGCAGGATCTCCCGGGCCGTCGCCGACACGATCGCGGCACGGGCGTCGATCGTGCGCATCCCGTGCTTGGTGAGGCGTTCCACCTCGACAACCGGCTCGGCCAGCACCCGCTCGACGGCGTCCCGCAGGTCGGCCGACGCCACCCCCGGCAGCTCGATCAGCCAGCGGCTCGCCTCCACCCGGTCGGCGAGCGACGCCCCGCCCGCGGCGACCGCCACGTCGAGCACGTCCAGCCCGGGTGGCATGGCCTCGTCCAGCATCGCCACCAGCTTCGCCGGCTCGAGCACCTCGACCAGCTGGATCTCGACGTACTCGGCCTCGCTCGCCACGCCGGTGGGTGCGGCGCCGATCCAGGAGATCTTCGGATGCGGGTTGAAGCCCTGCGAGAGCGCCATGGGGACGTGCGCCCGGCGCAGCGCCCGCTCGAACGCGCGTGCGATGTCGCGGTGTGAGGTGAACCGCAGTCGCCCGCGCTTGGCGTAGCGCAGCCGCAGCTTCTGCACCGCGGGAGCCGAGGGATTGGGCCGGTCCTGCCTGCTCAGCGTTACTCCTTCTGGTGGGTTGTGGCTAGTCCGGTGGTGTTCGGTTGAGCCTGCTGGCACGGTACCCCCAGGTCCAATTCGACCGATGAGCTTGTCCGGGCACGGCCCGAGTGGCTACCGTCCGGGCATTGGACAGCCGGTGTCCCGGACCGGCCGCCCCAACAAATGGAGGTCACCCGTGCCTCTGCTGCGCCGTGTACCGGCGGCAGCGGTCATCGCCGTGGTGCTCGCGACGAACCTGGTGACGGCCGGCGTGGTGGCGAGCGCACAACCACCTGACCAACCGCCGGCGTGCTCGGACACGCTGCCCGGCCTGCGTTACCTGGTGCTGTTCGACCCGGGCACCGGGAAGCCCGCGGCGGCCGGCGAGATCGCCGACGCGTGCGGCTCGCTCACCGGCTACTACCCGCAGATCGCAGTCGCGGTGGCAACCTCCCCCGACTCCCGGTTCGCCCAGCGGCTGGGCCCCGACCGGGCGTTCAGCGCGCAGCGGGTGATGCGCGCCCAGCAGGGTCCCCGCAAGTCGGACGAGACCGCCTCCACCCAGGCGCAGGTGACGGCGGACCCGGCCGCGGTGTCCACCGCGGACCTCACCGACGACCAGTGGGACATGACGCTCATCAAGGCCGACCGGGCGCGGCGGATCAGCGAGGGCAGCAAGAAGGTCGTGGTCGGCGTACTCGACTCCGGTGTCGACCCGAGCCACCCCGAGCTGAAGGCCGCCTTGGACCCGGCACTGTCGGCGGGCTGCCTGTCCGGAGTGGCCGACACGTCGCCGAAGGCGTGGGTGCCCACCGCGTCCCCGCACGGAACGCATGTCGCGGGCACGATCGCGGCTGCCGACGACGGGCGCGGGACCACCGGCGTGGCGCCGGGCGTGCGGATCGCGTCGGTGAAGGTGGTCGACGACGACGGCTTCATCTTCCCCGAGTACGCGGTGTGCGGGCTGATGTGGGCCACCGCCAACAAGATGGCGGTCACCAACAACAGCTACTTCGTCGACCCGTGGCTCATGACCTGCACCCGGGACAGCGAGCACGTGGTGTTCGAGGCGGTGCGGCGCGCGGTCGACTACGCCACCCGCCAGGGCGTGCTCACCGTCGCCGCGGCGACGAACGAGGGCGCCGACCTGTCCGACCCGGGTGGACAGACGGCCGACGGTCCCAGCGAGTCCGGGATGGAGCGCCGCACGCTGGACAGCAGCTGCAAGGTGCTGCCGGCGGGCCTGCGTGGCGTCATCGCGGTGTCCGCGGTCGGCGAGGACGAGGTCAAGGCGAGCTACAGCTCCTACGGTCTCGGCGTGATCGACGTGGCCGCGCCGGGCGGCGAGCCGAAGAAGACGGCGGCCCGCTACGACGACGCGGAGCAGGCACCGACGCCCTCCACCGGGGAGGAGCAGAACTCCGAGTGCGTGCTGTCGACGGTGCCCGGCGGGTACGACCGCTACTGCGGCACGTCGATGGCGACGCCGCACGTCACCGGCGTGGCCGCGCTGCTGGCGTCCGAGCACCCGGACGCGAGCCCGCCGGAGCTTTCCCGGATGCTCACCGAGCAGGCGGAGTCCATCCCGTGCCCGTCGGACTACGACCTGGACGGCACCGGCGCGCAAGACGCGTACTGCGACGGGTACGCGCCCTACAACGGCTTCTACGGCCACGGCATGGTCGACGCCCTCGCCGCGGTGAGCGAGAACTGACGCGCCAGTGTCCCGCGCCGGAAGTTCATCACTTGTCTCGCCGGCCCAGCTTCCTGCTGGCGGCGTTGCCGGTCCGCCCGAGTACAACCCGGTACGAGGACGAACCGGCGCCTTGCCAGCAGAAACCTGGATCCGCCGAGATAAGCA